>JAYUUS010000124.1:0-125365 GCA_043754435.1 Rhodanobacteraceae bacterium | reverse complement strand
ATGCCGCCAATTCATCGTTGCTCGGCGGTGGCGGGGTAGATGGCGCGATTCATCGTGCTGCTGGGCCATATTTGCTAGATGAATGCCGATTGCTGGGTGGCTGCAAAACTGGGCAAGCGAAAATAACGAAAGCCTATCGATTGCCTGCCAAATTCATCATTCACACGGTAGGGCCAGTTTGGCGGGGCGGGGAAAATGATGAGGTAGCGCTGCTGGCAAGCTGCTATCGAAATTCGTTCGAACTGGCTGCGGCAAAAGGGCTTGCTACAATTGCGTTTTCATCTATCAGCACCGGCATTTATAGCTTTCCCCGTGATCTAGCGGCCCAAACTGCGGTGCAAACTATGCGTGTTTGTGCGCTAGAAAGCGAGCTTCCTAACGAAATTATTTTTTGTTGTTTTTCGGCGCAGGATTTAACGGTTTATGGGCGAATTTTGGCTGGGGATTAGGTTAGCAAAATAGATAAGCAGGGCAAAAAGCATGCTACTTTGATCTCTGAAATGGAGAGGATGTCTATCGAACAATGCGTATAACCTACTGTTTCAGATCATAATTGTTATAAAATGCATTTGCATATACCCCCATAAATACCCCCAAATTGGTCACGCTAGGATGCATTTCGGCCGAAGACTTAAACATCGCGCCCGGCTACCGTGCCCCGGTGACCGGCACAACACGGAAATAGAAACGCAATGGCCATCAAAAAATCAGACCTTTATTCGTCCCTTTGGGCCTCGTGCGATGAATTGCGCGGCGGCATGGATGCCAGCCAGTACAAAGACTATGTCTTGTTCATGCTGTTCATCAAATACATCTCCGACAAATACGGCGACAGCGACGACTTTGCGCCGCCGGTCAATATTCCAGCAGGCGCGCGCTTTCGCGATATGGTGGCGCTGAAGGGGAGGGCGGATATTGGCGACAAGATCAACACGCAAGTGATTCAGCCGCTGATTGATTGCAACTTCCGCTTGGCGCGCAGCGATTTTCCTGATTTCAATGACTCGAATAAGCTCGGCGATGGCAAGGACAAAGTCGAAAAGCTCGGCAATTTGATCGCCATTTTCGAAAACCCAGCGCTGGATTTCTCGAAAAACCGCGCGGAAAACGACGATATTTTGGGTGACGCTTATGAATATCTAATGCGCCACTTCGCCACACAATCCGGCAAAAGCAAGGGCCAGTTTTACACGCCGTCTGAAGTCAGCCGCATTATGGCTAAAGTGATCGGCATCACGCCTGCTAACTCAATCGCCGCCACCACCGCCTACGATCCGACCTGCGGGTCTGGGTCCTTGCTGCTGAAAGTTGCCGCCGAGGCTGCAAAGCACATCACGCTCGAAGGCCAGGAAAAGGATGTCACGACCGCTGGCCTGGCGCGTATGAACATGATCTTGCACGACTTTCCGACCGCGAATGTGCTGTCGGGAAACACGCTGTTCGACCCCAAGTTCAAAGATGGCGAACAGCTGCGCACTTATGATTATGTCGTCGCGAATCCGCCGTTTTCTGACAAAGCTTGGTCCACTGGCTTGAATTTAGGCGATGGCGGCGCTGGCGATAACTTCCAGCGCTTTAGCTGGGGCGTGCCGCCCAAGAAGCAGGGCGACTACGCGTACCTGTTGCACATCATCCGTTCAATGAAAAGCACCGGCAAAGCCGCCTGCATTTTGCCGCACGGCGTGCTGTTTCGCGGCAACGCGGAAGGCTTGATCCGCAAGCAATTGGTGCGCTCAGGCATTCTCAAAGCGATTATTGGTTTGCCTGCAAACTTGTTTTTCGGCACCGGCATTCCGGCCTGCATTCTGGTGCTGGACAAGCAAAACGCCGCCGCACGCAAGGGCATTTTTATGATTGATGCCGCCAAGGGTTTTAAGAAGGATGGCCCGAAAAATCGGCTGCGCGAGCAGGACTTGCACAAGATTGTCGACGCCTTCAGCCGCCAGGATGAAAGCGACCCGCGCTATGCCC
Organism: Rhodanobacteraceae bacterium; assembly: GCA_043754435.1. GTDB lineage: Bacteria > Pseudomonadota > Gammaproteobacteria > Xanthomonadales > SZUA-5 > JANNYA01. The sequence continues at coordinate 123,394 of JAYUUS010000124.1, read as the reverse complement.
GCATGGTGCCAACCGCAGAAATCGCCGACGCTAAAAACGACTACAACCTAAATCTGCCGCGCTACATTGACAGCAGCGAACCCGAGGACTTACAGGACATTGATGGTCACCTGCGCGGCGGCATTCCTACGCGCGATATTGATGCGCTCGGCAACTACTGGCAGATCATGCCCAGCCTGCGCGCCACGTTATTCGCACCACTGCGCCCCAACTATTCTCAACTCTCCATTCTCACTTCTCAATTAAAAGAATCCATCTTCGGCCACGGCGAATTCACCGCGTTCACAAGCGGGGCCCACATGCTTTACACAAACTGGCAGACGGCTTGTGTTGCGCAGCTTACCGCGCTGGGCAAAGGCGGCCACCCAAAGCCGTTGATCGAAAGCATCGCCGAGGATCTGCTCGACACCTTCAAGCGCGCGCCGCTGCTGGACGCCTACGATGTCTATCAGCACCTGATGGACTATTGGGACGCGACCATGAAAGACGATTGCTATCTGATCGCCGATGTCGGCTGGATGGAAGCGTCGCTGCCGCGCGAGATCGTTCAGCTCAAGAGCAAAGACGGCAAGCTGGTCTGGCCCGAGAAGGAAGATTTCAAAATCGGCAAGCGCCGCTTTAAGTCCGACCTAATTTCCGCCGATTTACTCATCGCCCGCTATTTCGCCGCCGAGCGGGACGCCATCGCTGCTTTGGAAGGCGAACTAGCCAGCGTCGAGCAACAGCTCGATGAAACGCGTGAGGAACAAAACGCTGATGGGGAACTGGTGCTCGCCGAAGCCAATGAAGCCAACGATGGGGAACCACCAAAAGTCACCGCAAAGAGTGTGAAGGCAGCACTCAAAAAAATCGGCAATGATCCAGAGGAAGCCGAAGCTCGCCAAGCCCTCGAAGCCTACACCGCGCTGCTCGACCAGCAGGCTGATACCAAGCTCAAGCTCAAAGCCGCGCAAGAGGCTTTGGAAGTTAAGGTTGGCGCGAAATATCCAACGCTTAGCGAGCTTGAAATCAAAACGCTGGTGGTGGACGACAAATGGCTGGCAACCATTAGCGCCGCTGTGCAGGGCGAACTCGACCGCGTCTCGCAAACCCTAACTGGACGCATTCGCCAGCTGGCCGAACGTTACGCTGCGCCTTTGCCGCAGCTTGTGGAAAATGTGGCGACGCTGGCGGCAAGGGTAAACGCGCATCTTAAAAAGATGGGGGTTGAGGCATGAACTTTGAAGAGCTAGTCGCCCTTTGCCACAACACGCACCAGCAGCTAATGCCGCGCTTTTATCTGCAATTTCGGGCCGACGTTTTACGCGCACCTATTTCCGAGACGCTGTCTCGGAAATCCCTTTCTCGATCCCCCGAGAAATGCGAGACAGCGTCTGCACCGGCGATTGCTGGACTTGGCCCGCCGTTGTTTTTTGCGACGCTGATTCTAAACCCCTCGAATTCGATGGGTTTAGAATCTCGGCCCAACATGATTCTGAATCACGACGCCTACGATCCAGGTTTTAATTCCATCGAATTCGAGGGAATTAGAAATGGTGCGAAAGAGCTGTTTGCGGCCGACGCCATTGCCGAAAGGTGCCGGATCATGATCCCGCAGGGATCACAGAAGGTAGCCGGTGTGTCGCAGCCGCGCAGCAGCGTAGACCACCGGAACCTAGTTATTGGTGCGCCGACCCCGGCAGGGGTCGCACAACGCGGTGCGACCCCTGCCGGGGTCGGACGTAAAGAGGCGCTTGTTTCCGGTGGTCTACGGCGCGTTGCGCCTACGACACACCGGCTACCTTCTGCGATCCCTGCGGGATCGGCTGTGCGTGAAAATGTGTGTCGGGCTGGACGAATTGAAAATGGAAAATTGAAAATGGAGAATGCGCAGTGAGCCTTTCCCATTCTCAATTTTCAACTCTCAATTCTCCATTGATTCCGCCTGGCTACAAGCAGACTGAGGTGGGGGTTATTCCGGATGATTGGGATCCTGACTACATCGAGAATTTCGCGGTCATAACCACCGGGAACAAGAACACCCAGGATCGCGTTGAGGAGGGTCAATATCCATTCTTCGTGCGTTCGCAGACTATTGAACGCATCAACAGCTTTTCATTCGAGGGCGAGGCGGTGCTGACTGCGGGCGACGGTGTGGGAACGGGAAAAGTGTTTCACTACATCAATGGCAGGTTTGACGTTCACCAGCGGGTGTATCGAATTTCCAACTTTGCCGAACGTGTAAACGGATACTTCTTCTATCTCTATTTCAGCACTTATTTCTATAGCCGCATCATGCAAATGACCGCGAAATCATCTGTTGATTCGGTTCGCCGGAACATGATTTCCCGGATGCAGGTGGCACTGCCACCAACTGAAGCCGAACAACACGCCATCGCCACAGCCCTAAGCGATGTCGATGCGCTACTTGCCGGACTTGACCAACTCATCACCAAGAAGCGCGACCTCAAACAGGCCGCCATGCAGCAGCTGCTTACCGGTCAAACGCGGTTGCCGGGTTTTTGTAGGGAGTGGGAGGAAACAACGCTCGGCCAGATAGGCGAGTGCATCATTGGCTTAACCTACAAGCCAGAGAACGTGGTTGGGCATGGCCTGCTCGTCTTGCGCTCATCAAATGTGCAGAACGGATGCCTCGCATATGACAATAACGTCCATGTAAACCTGAAAGTAGCCGAACACCTTTACTCACGACTCGGCGACATCCTCGTCTGCGTGCGGAACGGAAGTCGGGCACTGATCGGCAAGTGCGCGGTTATTGATTCCACTGCTGTCGGTGTGACCTTTGGCGCATTTATGTCGGTATATCGCACCCAGCACTGGCGTTTCGTGCTTCACGCATTTCAAGGAGACGATATTCAGCATCAGATTCGCGACAACATCGGCGCGACCATCAACCAGATTACTAACAAAGACATGAAGGCGTTTCGTCTACGCCTTCCTCCCGAGGACGAACAAACCGCCATAGCCCAAATCCTAACCGACATGGACGCCGAGCTAACCGGTTTAGAGCAACGCCGCGACAAAACCCGCGCCCTCAAACAGGCGATGATGCAAGAGTTACTGACCGGCAGAACCCGGTTAGTCAATGGATAATGGAGAGTTGAAAATGGAAAATGTGGCGGCACAAAAGCAGAATCCGGTTAAGGAGAAGTCGTTTGCTTTTGCGCTGCGCATCGTCAAGTTGGCGAAGTATCTTCAGGACACCAAACGCGAGTTTGTGCTTTCCAAACAGGTACTGCGCAGTGGCACCGCCATCGGCGCACTAATTCGCGAGGCAGAACACGCGCAAAGCAAGCCAGATTTCATCAACAAGATGAGCATTGCTCTGAAAGAAGCTAACGAAACGGGTTACTGGGTCGAGCTGCTGCACCAAAGTGACTACCTTGCCCAAGACCAGTACGAGTCAATTCACCCAGATGCGCAGGAACTCATCAAGCTACTCGTAGCCATCGTGAAAACCTCAAAAAGCGCATCCAATGCCCGCTAATTCTCCACTCTCCATTTTCAACTCTCAATTGAATAGGGCCTATTTGCCGGTAGAAACCGTGGTGAAAAGCCGCCAGAGCGATTACTACCGCGTGCTGGGCGAAGCCGATCAAGCCGGAGATTGCACCTGCTTTATCGTGTTTATGCTGGATGCGATTGCGCAAGCCTTGGAACAGGCGATCAATAGTGCTGCTAGGTTGGATGAAAAGTTGGATGAAAAGTTGGATGAAAAGCTGGGCGCAAATCGCGCGACCATCTTGCGCCTAATGCGCGCCAACCCGAAAATCACTGTCAGTGAAATTGCTGTCAAGCTTGGGATCAGCAGAACGGCAACGGATAAAAATATCCAAATTCTCAAGTCGCAAGGCTACATCCAGCGAATCGGTGCCGCCAAAGGTGGCTATTGGGAACTCATCCAGTGAACAAAAAGGAACTCTATGGCTGATCTGCATCCACAAACCGAGCTGACGTCGAATCTTATTATTTACCAGACAGAAGATGGCCGCACTCGCATTCAATGCCGCTTTGAGAATGAGACTGTTTGGTTGTCGCTCAATCAGCTGGCGGACTTGTTCCAGCGTGATAAGTCCGTTATTTCCCGGCACATAAAGAACGTGTTTGACGATGCGGAACTGCGCGCACAAGCAACTGTTGCAAAATTTGCAACAGTTCAAAACGAAGGTGGTAAGCAGGTCAAGCGTGAGATCGAGTTTTACAACCTCGACGTCATTCTGGCCGTTGGTTTCCGGGTACGTAGCCATCGAGGGACGCAATTTCGGCAGTGGGCCAGTGGGCGCTTGAACGAATATCTGGTGAAGGGTTTCACCATGGATGACGAGCGGCTTAAGAACCCGCCGGGTAAGGGCCAGCAGGATTATTTTGACGAGCAACTGGCGCGCATTCGGGATATTCGCTCCTCTGAGCGGCGCTTCTACCAGAAGGTGCTGGATATTTATGCCACGAGCGTGGACTACACACCGAACACCGAGGGTTCACAGCAGTTTTTTGCAACGGTGCAAAATAAAATGCACTGGGCGGCACACGGGCAGACGGCGGCGGAAGTTATCCATGCGCGGGTAGACGCGCAAAAGCCGTTTATGGGGCTACTGACTACGCGGCCCGGTGGCATTGTCCGCAAGGAGGATGTGGGCATCGCCAAAAACTATCTTGATGCGGATGAACTCGACACACTGAACCGCATCGTGACCGCCTATATCGAATTCGCAGAACTGCGTGCACTGCAACGCAAGGTGATGACCATGCACGACTGGATCATCAAACTGGATGATTTTCTCAAACTCTCCGAACATGAGTTACTCAGCCATGCTGGCAAAATTTCCGCTGAGCAGGCAAAACTAAAGGCGCAGCTGCAATACGATCAATATCGCAAGTTTCTCGATGCACAGCCGCGCACGGTGGATTTGGATTTTGATAAAGCGACTGTTGAGTTAAAGCAACTGACTAGGCAGCGTAAAGCTAGGCCATTGAAGCCATGAGCGGCGCGAAAATCACACTGGAAGAACCTTATGCCAACTCATTCTCCACTTTCCATTTTCAATTCTCAATTGAATAGCCCCCGTTCCGAACGCAAAACCCAAAACCGCGTCGTCGCCCTGTTCACCGACAAATCGCGCCCCGACTGCCTGGGCTATGATTATTTAGGCGACTGGCACAAGCGCGAAAACAATCGCTGTATCGAGGTGGATTTGCTGCGCGCGAATTTGCTGCGGCGCGGCTATTCCGAGGCGCATATTTCAGCGGCGCTGCAAAAGCTGATGGCGGCCGCAGACGCCACCGGCATCACGCTGTATCAGGCCAACCTGCGCACGTATCAACTGTTGCGCTACGGTGTTTCGGTGCAAATTGCCGCCGGAAAGCCGCATGAAACGGTGCATTTGGTGGATTGGGAGCACCCGGAAAACAACCAATTCGGCATCGCTGAGGAAGTTACGCTCAAAGGCGGCGGCTACCAGCGACGGCCTGATGTCGTGCTGTATCTCAATGGCATTGTGATTGGCGTGATCGAACTCAAGCGCAGCTCGGTCGAAATCGGCGACGGCGTGCGCCAGCTGATCAGCAATCAGGAAGATATTTTCAATCTTGGATTTTTCGCCACTGTGCAGCTGGTATTTGCAGGCAGCGATTCGCAGGGGCTGCGCTACGGCACGGTAACCACGAAAGAGGAATTCTTCGTGCAATGGAAGGGAGTTAACAATGGAGAATTGAAAATTGAAAATGGAGAATTGGAAGCGACGATCAATTCTCAATTTTCCATTCTCAATTCTCCATTGTCAGAGATGTGTGAGAAATCTCGACTGCTGGATTTGATCCGCAACTTTGTCATTTTCGACGCGGGCGTGAAGAAAGTGCCGCGTCAGCACCAATTTAACGGCGTGAAAGCGGCGCAAGAGCGCGTCCGCATTCGCGAGGGTGGCGTGATTTGGCACACGCAGGGCAGCGGCAAAAGCATCCTGATGGTGCTGCTGGCTAAGTGGCTGCTTGAACATGACCCGGAGGCGCGCATCTTAGTCGTTACTGACCGTGACGAGCTGGATAAGCAGATTGAGGGCGTGATGAAAAACGCGGGTGTGATTGGCGAGAATTCACCCTCGCCGCGCATTTTGAACCGCGCGGAGTTTGTCGCCAAGCTCGGCGCTAGCGCGCCTCGGCTATTGTGCGCCTTGCTACACAAGTTTGATGCTAGCGACCTAAAAGGTGCTCCGCCACCGGTGCGCGGCCGGTTCTATGTGTTTGTCGACGAGTGCCACCGCACCCAGGGCGGCGACATGAACAGGCAGATGAAGCGCTGGTTGGAACACGCGGTTTTTATCGGCTTTACCGGCACGCCACTGCTGAAAAAGGACGCTGACAAACTGCGTACTCACGACATTTTCGGCAGCTACATCCACACCTACAAATTTCACGAGGCGGTTGCCGACAAGGTCGTGTTGGACTTGAAATATGCGGCGCGTGATGTGCCGCAGCGGCTGACTTCGCCTAAGGATATCGAGGCCTACTTTGCGCTAAAGACTAAAGCGCTGAATAATTTTCAGAAAGCGATCATCCGCAAACGTTGGGCGACGATGGAAGAGTTGATGAGCGCCGAAGAGCGCAAGGCGCGCATCGCCGCCAGCATCATCCACGATTTCGACACCAAGCCGCGCTTAAACGACGATCGGGGCACCGCGATTCTGGTGGCTGCTAGCATTTATGACGCTTGCCACTATTACCGCATTTTCCAAGGTAAACCGTTCGGTCAGCATTGTGGCGTCATCACCTCGTTTGAGCCCAATCACAACGCCATTTCGCGCGAACCGGCCAATAGCGACGAACGCTACAAGTTTGATACCTACACCAAGTACGTGCTGAAACCCGGCGAAAGCACCAAAGCCTACGAGGACGAAGCTAAGCGCCGCTTCATTAAAGAACCTGGGAACATGAAGCTGCTGATCGTAGTCAGCAAGCTGCTGACTGGCTTCGATGCGCCAAGCTGCAGCTATATTTATCTTGATAACGAAATGCGTGAGCACAACCTTTTCCAGGCGATCTGCCGCACCAACCGGCTCGATGGCGAGGATAAGGACTACGGCTATATTGTGGACTTCAAAAAGTTGTTTGATGACGTGCAACAGGCCATCGCGGTCTATAACTCGGACGAGTTGGACGTGGATCAAGGCAGTGGCGGCAGCAATAATGTCGAGCTGAAAGACTGGCTCAAAGAAGGCAAAAAGCAACTCGATGCTGCGCGCGAAGCGTTGAGCTATCTGTGTGCGCCGGTGCCACCACCGCGAGAGCTGGAGCAATTTTTGCAGTATTTCTGTGGCGAGATCGCTAATTCAGCGGGGTTGCTAGAAACCGAGCCGTTGCGCATTACTTTTTACAAGTCCGTGGCCACATTTGTGCGCGCCTACGCCGATATTGCGCAGGAACTTAGCGACGCTGGCTACACCGACGCCGAGGCCGCAGCGCTGCAGCAGGAAGTTGATTTTTACGCTGATACGCGTGCCGCGATCAAAAACCGCTCGGGCGAGGAGCTGGATATCAAGCCGTTTGAGGCCGATATGCGCCGCCTGCTTAACACCTACGTGCAAGCCGATCCGGCGGCCGATGTTGGCAATCTCGACGCGCTGTCGCTAACGGAGTTAATCATTGAAACCGGCATCCACGACGCCATCGCGCGCAAGCTCAATGCCAAAGGCACGCTTTCCAAGAACTCGATTGCTGAGGGCATTATCAATAATGTCCGTAAAACCATTATCCGTGATCAGCTGACCGACCCACGATTTTACGCGGAGATGTCCAAGCTGCTTGAAGATCTGATCACGCAAAGCCGGGCCGATGCTGAGGCCTACGAGCTGTTTCTTAAAAATGCCGAAGCGCTGGTGCAGCGTATGGCGCGCAAAGATGACGCGATTAGCGTGCCAGCCGAGCTGCTGGGCAAGCGTGAGGCAATAACGATCTATCACAACCTGCCGCAAATTCTGGCGGCAGCGGCTGCCGACACAGGAATAGCCGAGCCGAAAGCCCACTTCGAGGCTGATTTGGCAGCATTAGCGCTGAAAATAGACCGCGTGATGCGCGAACAAGCGCCTGCTGGTTGGCGCGGCGATCAGGCCCGGGAAACCCAGGTGCAAAATGCGCTGTTTCCGCTGCTGGTGCGCGACCGAAACGCCACGATGGCGCTGTTCGAGCTGGTCAAGAACCAAGCAGGATACTAATGACAGAGAACATCCAACTTGGCGAGGTCGCAATCTCGGTGACGCGCAAGGACATTAAGAACGTCCATTTATCCGTGCATCCGCCCATGGGTCGCGTTACGCTGGTCGCGCCGAGGAATACTCGTTTGGAAGTTGCCCGAGCCTATGCAATTACCCGGCTGAGCTGGATTCGTCAGCAGCAGGAAAAGCTCCAAAACCAAGCCCGTGAAACGCAGCGGCGCTTTGTCGAGCGCGAAAGTCATACGCTTTGGGGCAGACGCCGCCTTTTGATCGTCGAGCACTGCGATGCTAAACCGAGCATTTCCTTCGACCACTTGCACATCAAACTCAGCGTGCGCCCAGGTACTAATTCGGAAAAACGCGCTGAAATTATGCACAAGTGGCATAAATCGCAGCTGCACGCACTGGTGCCGCCGCTGATCGAAAAATGGCAGACCAAGCTGAAAGTGAAGGTGACCGGTTATTTTTTGCAGCGCATGAAAACCAAATGGGGAAGCTGCAATCACCGGGCGGGAAACATCCGCCTAAATACCGAACTAGTCAAAAAACCGAGAGACTTACTCGAATACGTGATCGTTCACGAAATGGTTCACCTGCTGGAGCCCACGCACAGCGAGCGGTTCGTCGCGATTATTCAGGAACACTACCCCACGTGGCGCGAAGCTCGGGCGGAATTGAACGCGCTGCCGCTGGCCGCAGAGCTTTGGAAGGAGTGAATCAATGCGAGCTTCACCATCCAGCGCCGCGCTGACGGCGTTAAATGATGTTTGGGTTTAGCGTAGCAATCCCGCGCAGCGGGATGAATTGCGAAGCGGTGAAGTTTCTTCAAAGTGGGTAGGCGCTACTGCAAAAGGGCAAAAAGCGCTTACCTTTCTTGCATACCTACCAATGATGCTACTTTGATTGCTGAAATGGAGAGGATGAGGATCGAACTCACGACCTCGTCATTGCGAACGACGCGCTCTCCCAACTGAGCTACCCCCCCACATGCAACGCTTCAAGAATATCGGCTTTATCTACATCCTGCCAAGCATTTATACTGACTAAGTTGTAGGGCTTATGTGGAGATTACAGATCTTGCTGGTAGCGCACGTACGGAATGCGTTCTTGGTCAACTGCATCGCCTGCGCGTTCGGGATCTAAATAAGTGGGTGGTTTGCCGCTAACGACCAGATTTTTTGCGCCAAAAGTCAGCGTACCACGCCAAGGTGTGCGCCAAGTTAGGCCTAAGTCTAGGCCGCCCCAAAGCTGATCGGTGCCAGCAAGTTCCAAAATACGCGTGGAAAGTTGAGTGCCAAATGCGCCGCTGATCCAATTGATGTTAAAGCTACCTTCATTCAACTGTCCGGGTTTTGCCGCGAGCGGAAATGGCGTGGTTGTTAATGAAAGGGGGGTCTTTGCCAGCGCAAGTCCCATTGCAAAAGTGCCGAAACTTGAATCCAGCGCAGCCTGCAAATTTAAGCCCGTTTGTTTGCCCGCGCCGTTGAAAAAAATCAGTGTAGGCGAGGCGGGAAGCGGCAAATACGGATTCAGTAGCTGCGTATAGCCACGATCACCTTGATAAACTTCCGCCTTTAACTGCACAGGCCCAAGCTGATAGCGCGCATTTGCACCGGCGCGGCTCAGCTCACCTAACACGCCCACCACAGGTTCACAGCGTGGCGCTACTCCCGCCGAGCAAACCGGCGTCAACATCATTTTGCCAACGTTGATTTGGGTAGATAACCCGGTACTGCCAATTTTGGTTTCACCCGTTAACTGGTAAAGCCCGACTTTGTAAGGGTAGCCATCTTCAATATCTTTGACTTGCGCTAGACCCAGTAGCTTAGTGCCCGCGTTGCGATTATCAAGCACCATGACTGGCACCCAAGAGTCATCCGGTGCGCTAGAAATGCTTTGCGGCAATACGCCCAAACCGGGTGCCGAATGTTGCGCATTCGCAAGCACACTCAGCATCAGCGCTGTAGCGCAAGCGACACTTTGGCGGGAGCGAATCGAATTCAACATGGCCTAAATTTAAAAAAGGACTATGTTAAGTTTAACGCTAATGCCACAAATTGCAAAGATGGAAAACGTCGTTTGATTCACGTTTGTAAGCCATAAAAGCGATACCCCGCATTGAGCGGGGCATTCTTTCTTTTAACATTGATTTCAAAAATAATTACTTCGCTAAAAGGCTACGTGAGCGAGCGTAAAGGAAGTAAACCGCCATACCAATAGCGAACCAGCCAAAAAACAGGGTGATTGTGTAGGTGCCTAAACTGACAAAGAGTAATGCACAGCCCGCCATTGCGAGTGGGCAAACCAGCCACGCCATCGGTGTGCGGAAAGGACGTGCTCGGTTAGGTTGTGATTTGCGAAGCATCAACACACCAAGTGCGACAACAAAAAACGCAAACAAAGTCCCTGAATTCGATATGTCAGCTAGTTTGTCCACTGGAAACATGGCCGCAAAAAGCGCAACAACTATTCCAGTCACCATCGTAACAATATGCGGGGTGCTGAAAGTGGGGTGAATCTTGGTAAAGGCCTGTGGCATGAGTCCGTCGCGCGCCATCGTGAATAAAATACGCGTTTGACCAAAAATCATCATCAAAATAACGGACGGTAGCGCGACAATTGCGGCAATTCCAACCCACTTGCCTACACCCGGATAACCAATTTCGCGCAATACAAAAGCCAGTGGTTCTTTAGACTGCGAAAGCGCGCCATTTGGTTGTGCGCCCACAGCACCAATCGCGGCATAAGACACTAAGAGGTAAAAAACCGTACAAACTGCAAGCGAACCGAGCAATCCAATTGGGATATTACGATTTGGATTCTTGGTTTCTTCTGCGGCTGTTGACACGGCGTCAAAGCCAACGTAGGCAAAGAAAATTGACGCCGCCGCACCCAGCACGCCAACGCCAGAAAGCGGTGTACCCCAACCTTGCGGCAACATCGGTGAAAAATTAGCGCTATTAACGGCAGGCAAGGCCAATACTACGAATACGCTTAGTGCAATAATTTTTACCACCACCAAAATTGCCGTGAAACGTGCGCTTTTCGTGGTGCCGATAACCAAAAGCCCAGTGACTAGCAGCGAAATGGCAAATGCGATTAAATTGAACGTACCTTTCACGATGCTGCCATCTGCCGTCACTATCGTATCCGCTGGGCCCGCCGTGAGCGCCATCGGTAAGCCCATGCCGATCGAATGCAAAAACCCGTTTGCATACCCTGACCAACCCACCGCAACTGCACTGGCTGCTACGGCATATTCCAAAATGAGCGCCCAACCTACCGACCATGCAATTATTTCCCCAAGAACTGCGTAGGAGTAAGTGTAGGCAGAGCCAGCGACGGGCACCATTGCGGCGATTTCAGCATAGACCAGCGCAGTGAGCGCGCAGACGATTCCGGCGATGATGAACGAGTACATCATGCCTGGGCCCGCTTTTTGCGCCGCAACTGAAGTCAGTACGAAAATTCCGGTGCCGATAATTGCACCGATCCCTAACATCGTAAGATCGAATGCACCTAACTGGCGCTTTAGCCCCTTTTTCTCGGCCGCCTCCAAAATCTGATCTAGTGGTTTTACACGGTCAAAAAGCATGGGGACAACTCCAAATTGAGTGAATGGAAGAAATAAACTAGTACCATACTGAGGCTAAGCTCTAGCGGCAAGCAAAATTCACGATTCACATGCAAATCATCGAAAATCAATCTCTTACTTCCTTACTCCGCGCTTATTTAGCCGCTGGTACTGAGCAAATTGCCCAATGTCAGCAGTTCGAAGCTTTTGCAGCCTCACATGCGGACGTCTACCACCGCACGCACTCACCGGGCCATTTCACCGCGTCCGCTTGGTTAGTTAGCAAAGACGGTGCCTGTGTGCTGTTGACGCACCACCAAAAACTCGGGCGCTGGCTGCAATTAGGCGGCCACGCGGATGGTGATCTGGACTTAGTGAGCGTGGCCCTGCGGGAGGCGGAGGAGGAATCTGGACTCACAGGCTTAACGATCATCCCAGAAATTTTTGATCTGGATGCGCACGATATTCCGGCGCGTGGTGTAGTTGGCGCGCCAAACTATGAGCCTGCGCATATCCACTGGGACGTGCGCTTTGTTGTACGCGCTAGTGTTGAGGATTTTTCGGTGAGTGAGGAAAGTCTAGCGCTAGCTTGGGTTGATATTGCAACGCTTGCCCGCGATGCGAACGCGGATGCTTCGCTGGTGCGCATGGCGGAAAAATGGCTACGCCAGCAAACGCGCCGCCATCCAAGCCCGTAAATCCGCGATTTCCTCGGCGCACACCGAATGCGGCATCGGGTACTGATGCCAATCCACGCTGAGCCCACGCGCGCGCAAAATCTGCGCACTCAATTGCCCAAGCGCCATCGGCACCACCGGGTCTTGCACGCCGTGCGCCATAAATACTGGAATTCGTGCGTTTTCAGGCGCTGCCTCAGTGGCAAGTGACTCGGCAAGCGGCAAATAGCACGATAGCGCTACCACGCCCGCTAGTTTCGCTGGATGGCGCAGCGCTGCGGACAACGCCAGCGCGCCGCCTTGGGAAAAGCCAATGATGAAGGTGCGCTCGGGCGTAATGCCTTGATGCGCGAAGGCGTCAATGATGTGATTGATAGTCGTGATGGATTCTCGAATGCCGGGTGCCTCACCAAGTGCGGTGCGGTCTAGACTTTTGATGTCGTACCACGCGCGCATGCGGGCACCGCCATTTATGGTCACTGGTCGCACCGGCGCGTGTGGAAATACGAAACGGATCGCAGGCCAATTGCGTGCGCACAGTTCCGGCACGATCGGTTCAAAGTCATGGCCGTCCGCACCCAAACCGTGCAGCCAGATAACGCCCCAGGTGGGTGCGGCACCCGTATCGAGTTGCACTTGATTGGCAGTATTCATAGAAGTTTCGCAATGTTTATAGGGTAAGCATTAAAGAATAGCGGGAAAGTCCTGGTAGCGTCGATCTCGTATAATGCGAATCCATCTTTCCGATAAGTTGATCTTCATGCGCCAATTTCGCTTTATATCCGGGTTTAGCTTGGTCTTGTTGAGCTTAGTTTTGGCGCTTGCTTCAAGTGGATGCGGCAATAAAGGGCCGCTGAAACCCGCTGAGGCGCCAAAATCTGCTGCTGCTCATGGCTGACATTAGTCTTTCGGCCATTAAGTTTGCCAAGCTGCACGGCGCGGGCAATGATTTTGTCTTGATCGAAGCTTTTAGCTTAAACAGCGCACTTGATTACGCCGATTTAGCCAAGTCATTAGCAAACCGCCGCACGGCGGTGGGCTTTGATCAGATGATGGTTGTGACGAAAAACCGCGTTGCAGCCAGCGGATTTGGCTACCTAATTTTCAACAGTGACGGCAGCCGCGCGCAGCAGTGCGGCAATGGCGCGCGCGCGGTGGCGTGGTGGGCAATGCAGAGATTAGGTTTAAGCGCGCCTTTTGATCTGGCTTCACCTGCGGGGATCGTGAAGGTCAGCTTAAGCCCGAGCGGGCTGATTGGTGTGAGTTTAGGCAAGCCGGAATTCTTGCCGGCCAAGATTCCGATGCTGGGATCAGCGGCAGCATTGCGTTACCAAACGATGATCGCGGGCGAAAAAATCGAATATTCCGCCTTAAGCTTAGGTAATCCGCACATCACAATTCTGGTGCCCAGTGTGGGTGACGCTGAAGTCGAGCGCATCGGCTTCGCATTGCAAAGCCACAGCGATTTTCCAGAACGCGTTAACGTCGGTTTTTGCGAAGTCATCTCTGATACTTTTGCAAAATTGCGCGTTTACGAGCGCGGCGCGGGCGAAACGCTAGCGTGCGGCAGCGGCGCATGTGCGGCAGCGATTAATTTGATGCGCTTAGGACTGGCGCAGCGCAACATCACGCTGGCGCTGCCGGGTGGCGAATTAGGCGTTAGCTGGCCGAGTGACGACGCTGAGGTGGTGCTGAGCGGTCCGGTGGTGCATGTGTTTGATGGGCGCTTAACGCACTGACGGCTTTTGGCCGAAAACCTTTTCGCAGCAGGCGGCTTTTCGCATAAGCTCCGCGCTTGCATTTAATCGCTGAAAACCCATGTCTGACTCATCTAACTCAACCGTGCCGCTACCGCCAGATGCTATCGACGCCGAGGCTGTGGCCGCCTTTTTGCGCCGCCGCAGCGATTTCTTGCTGCAATTTCCTGATTTGGCCGCCAGCTTGCAGCTGCCCAAAGAGGAAACGAAAAACATCGCGTCCTTGGCAAGCTATCAGCTCGATGTTTTGCGGGAGAAAAATCAGCAGTTGAGCACGCGTTTGCATCAGCTGATTCAAGTCGCTCAAGACAACGAACTGCTTATGCAGCGCGTGCATTTGTTGGGTTTGCGCCTGCTAAAAGCGCGTACTTTGACCGAAGCGGTGCAGCAAATTGCCGCCTCCTTACAAGAAGATTTTCATACCGATTTAATCCAATTGGTGCTGATCGAGGCACCGGATTCGTTGGCTGAATTTGGTACGGGCGCGCCGTGGCTTAAACCGGTGGCAGAAACTGACCCTGGATTAGCACAGTTCAGTGAAGCAATGAAGCACCGAGTGCCGCTGTGCGGGCGGTTAAAGCCGGAAAAACTTGAATTCCTGTTTGGCGCGCGCGCCCCCAATGTTGCTAGCGCGGTGCTAATGCCGCTTGATCCGGTCGGCTTAATGGCGATTGGCAGCTCCGACCCAAATCGTTTTCACCCAGGCATGGGCACGGTATTTTTGGACATGATGGCGGAAATCATTCGCACCGCGCTTGCGGTGCAAACGGATCGCTTGACGCACTAAAGCAATGCCGCTCGCCCTGAGCCTGTCGAAGGGCCCTTCGACAGGCTCAGGGCGAACGGCTTATTCATCATTGTCCGGAAAGCAGTGCCCTCATCGTTTTGAAACCAAATCCTAGCCACAATCTTTTTGAGAATGTACCAATGTTTGAAACCAATCCATTATCGAATTTAATCAAAGACTTAACTGAGCGCACGTTGGGCCTTAGGGGGTATCTTTGACTTCGATACCAAAGCGGAGCGCTTAGAGGAAGTCACGCGCGAATTAGAGGATTCTAGCGTGTGGGCTAAGCCCGAGCTTGCGCAAGCGTTGGGGCGTGAGCGCGCCCAGCTTGAAGGCGTAGTCAAGCATTTGACCGCGCTGACTCAGGGATTAATTGACGCCAAAGACTATTTGGAATTGGCGATTGATGAAGACGACGAAAGCACGGCGCGCAGTGTCGAAAAAGATGCGGAAGGCTTTTTGCGTATCGTTGAGCGCTTGGAGCTGGCGCGCATGTTTGCCAACCCGATGGACCCGAATGCGGCATTTATCGACATTCAAAGCGGCTCGGGCGGCACCGAAGCGCAAGACTGGGCCGAAATTTTGCTGCGCATGTATTTGCGTTGGTGCGACAAAAAAGGCTTCAAAACCGAAATGATTGAAGTCAGCGCGGGCGATGTCGCTGGCATTAAGAGCGCAACGTTTCGGGTGGAAGGCGATTACGCTTTTGGCTGGACACGCACCGAATCGGGCGTGCATCGTTTGGTGCGCATCAGCCCGTTTGACTCGGCGAAGCGCCGCCATACTTCGTTCGCTTCCGTCACTGTTTCACCGGAAGTGGACGACAATATTGATATCGACATCAATCCGGCGGATTTAAAAACCGACGTCTATCGCTCCAGCGGTGCCGGCGGTCAGCACGTCAACAAAACCGAATCCGCTGTGCGCATTACCCACGTGCCTAGCGGTGTCGTCGTTGCCTGCCAGACCCAGCGCAGCCAGCATGCGAACCGTGATTTCGCGATGAAAATGTTGAAGGCGCGGCTGTATGAGATTGAAATTCAAAAGCGTAGCGCTGCCAAACAGAAAATTGAAGACGCGAAAAGTGATATTGGCTGGGGCCATCAAATTCGCTCCTACGTATTAGACGATGCGCGCATCAAAGATTTGCGCACCAGCGTTGAGCGGCGCGATACCCAAACTGTTTTGGACGGCGATTTGGACGATTTTGTTGAAGCCAGTTTGAAGCAGGGGCTTTAATTCCAATTCTAGTTCGAGAGAACAATGATACGCCAGCGTCCGCTCGTCATTCCCGCGAAAGCCGGAATCCAGTTGTGCGCCCAGCATGGGCGCACTCTAGGAGGCGTAAGTCCTCCCGCAAGCTGCTCACAGTGAGCAAAGTGAAGCGCAATTGCATGAGGGCGACCGAATGTGCAGCGGTAAATTCGGCGGTTGTGCAAGGAAAGAGTGCGTTCTCCGCTCTCCCGATTGGTGCCAAGAACATTGAATTTCCTATCTTTGCAGAGTCTTTTCTGGATCCCGGCGTGTGCCGGGATGACGGAATCGCGAATTTCTTTATTCCGGGGTCAGGGCGTAGAGTTATGCTGGGTTTCTGGGCGGCGCATTAATAAATACGCCACTGGAATCACAAATAAAGACAGCAGCGGCGCACTCAGCATGCCACCCAGCATCGGTGCCGCAATGCGCTGCATGATCTCCGAGCCGCTGCCTCCGCCCCAAAACATCGGCAGCAAGCCGGCCATAATCACCGCTACCGTCATCGCTTTGGGGCGCACGCGCTGCACCGCACCGTAGCGAATCGCGCCCAGTAAATCCGGTGCACTGGAATTTTGTTCCGGCGATGAATGTTTTTCGTGCTGCCACGCTTGCTTGAGATAGATCAGCATAATCACGCCAAATTCTGCCGACACACCGGCCAGCGCGATGAAGCCAACGCCGGTTGCAATGGATAAGCGGTAGTCCAGCAAATATAAAAGCCACACGCCGCCGGTCAGTGCAAACGGTAAAGTAGCCATAATCAGCAGCGCTTCGTCAAAGCGGTTGAAGGTTAAATACAGCAGGATGAAAATAATCAGTAGCGTGGCGGGCACTAAAATTTTGAGCCGAGCATTGGCCCGCTCGATAAACTCGAACTGGCCGGAATAACTCAGGGAAATTCCAGGCTCCAGCTTGACTTGTTGCGGCAATATTTTTTGCAGATCATGTACCACCGACACTAGATCGCGCCCCTGGACGTCAATGTAAACCCACGCACTCAGGCGCGCATTTTCGCTTTTCAGCATCGGCGGGCCATCATGTACGGCGATTTTGGCAACGCTACCCAGCGGGATTTGCGCGCCGCTTGCCGTCAAGATCGGCAGCTTGTGCACCGCTTCGATACTGCTGCGCCAGTCGCGCTGGTAGCGCAAACTGATTGGAAAGCGTGCTGCGCCGTCCACTACTTCGCCAATATTTTCGCCACCCATCGCGCCACTGACGACCGCTTGCACCGCCGTAATGCTCAGGCCATAGCGCGCTGCGGTAATGCGATCAATATCAATATCGACGTAACGCCCGCCGCTCAGGCGTTCGGCAAAACTGGAACTCACTCCGGCCACAGATTTCGCAGCTTTGGCGACCTGCTGCGCGACGCGATCCAGTGCCGCTAAATCGCTGCCCGCAACTTTCACGCCAATCGGGCTTTTGATCCCGGTTGCCAACATATCGATACGATTGCGAATCGGTGGCACCCAGATATTTGACAGCCCTGGAACTTGCACTAAGCGATCCAGCTCGGCGATCAGTTTTTCTGACGTCATGCCCGCGCGCCACTGCGCGCGCGGTTTGAACTGTACGGTGGTTTCAAACATCTCCATCGGGGCCGGATCCGTCGCACTTTCCGCGCGCCCGGCTTTACCAAATACGGACGCCACCTCAGGCACGGTTTTAATGAGCCGATCAGTTTGTTGCAATAGCTCGCTGGCCTTTTGCGCGGATAAGCCCGGCAGCGCGGAGGGCATATACAGTACATCTCCCTCATCCAATGGCGGCAGAAACTCACCCCCTAGTTGCGCCGCCGGCCATAGCGCCGAAAGCATCACCAGCAATGCCAACAAGAGGGTCATTTTTGGCGCGGCCAGCGCGGCATTCAGCAGGGGCTGATACAGCCTAATCAACAGCCGGTTCAGTGGATTTTTCCCGGAATCCGGGATTTTGCCGCGAATCCAATAGCCCATCAACACCGGCACCAGCGTAATCGAGAGCGCCGCCGCAGCAGCCATAGCATAGGTTTTGGTGTACGCCAGCGGGCCGAATAAACGGCCTTCTTGCGCCTGCAATAAAAACACCGGAATAAACGATAGCGTGATGATTAATAAACAGAAAAACAGTGCCGGGCCGACTTCAACAGCGGCTTTTGCGATCACGTGCCAATGCGTCTCACCGCGCAGCACCGCATCTGGGTGTTGGTGCTGCCAAGCCTCAATATGCTTATGCGCATTTTCAATCATCACCACGGCGGCATCCAACATCGCGCCAATCGCAATCGCAATACCGCCGAGCGACATAATATTGGCGTTCACGCCCTGCATGCGCATCACCAAAAAGGCCGCTAAAATACCCAGCGGCAGCGTGATTATGGCTACCAAACTTGAACGCAAATGCCCTAAAAACAGCAGGCATACCAGCGCCACCACGACAAATTCTTCGATGAGCTTATAGCTTAGATTTTGCACGGCGCGATCAATCAGCTGGCTGCGATCATAAGTACTGACAATTTGCACGCCTTCGGGCAAACCCGCCTGCAGCGCCGCTAATTTTGCGTGCAGGGCTGCCAGCGTGGCGCGCGCATTGGCACCGGAGCGCAAAATCACCACGCCGCCCGCCACCTCACCTTCGCCATTAAGCTCCGCCACGCCGCGCCGCATTTCTGGCCCCAGTTGAACCCTGGCAACATCGCCCAGTAGGATCGGTGTGTTGCCGCTGAGGCGAATCAGAATCGCTCGGAAATCATCCAGGGAACGCAAATAACCGCTGGCGCGCAGCATCAGTTCGGCCTCGCCCAAATTCAGCACACCGCCACCTGCTTCCTGGTTAGCGGCCTGTACTGCGGCTTTGATCTCTGCCTGCGTTACTCCTAGCGCTGCCATTTTTAACGGGTCAAGCAGTACCTGATACTGCTTAACCATGCCGCCAATGCTGGCTACTTCTGCCACATTCGGCAGCGTTTTCAACTCAAACCGCAAAAACCAATCCTGGAGTGTGCGCAGTTCGGCTAAATCGTGCGCACCGCTTTTATCGACCAGTGCATACTCATAAATCCAACCAACGCCGGTGGCATCCGGGCCTAAACTGGCGCTGGCACCCGCTGGAAGCTTCGCCTGCACCCCGCTCAGATATTCCAAAACGCGTGAACGCGCCCAGTATAAATCGGTGCCGTCTGCGAAAATCACGTAGACAAAACTGTCCCCATAAAACGAAAACGCGCGCACCGTTTTCGCACCCGGCACTGACATCATGCTGGTGGCAATCGGGTAGCTGATTTGATTTTCCACCAGTTGCGGTGCCTGTCCTGGATAGCTGGTGCGAATAATTACTTGCACATCCGAGAGATCGGGCAACGCATCTATCGGCGTACTTCTAAGCGCCCAAATGCCAGCTGCGGCCAAAAATGCGCTCAAAAGCAGCACTAACGCGCGCTGCGCAATGGCCCAATGAATTAAGCGCGCGATCACGGTGTTGGCTCAGGCGTGTGTTCGGGCATGGGAGGTTCAGCTAAACCCGCGTCTTCCAACTCACCCTCTTGCAAACCTAGGCCGGATAAATTCGCTTCCGAATCAAATAGAAATTGCCCGCTGCTGACGATTTGCTGAGCTTCGCTCAAGCCGGACAGAATCGCAGTTTGCGCACCCATTTCTGCGCCCAACGTTACTTCAACGGGCGCAAAGCGGCCGCCTTGTAACGCCAACATCACCACGCTGCGCTGGCCGGTGCGAATGATCGCTTCGGTCGGCACCGTCAGCACCGTCGCGGATTCAGCGCTTTGTAGCGTCACGTCCGCGCGCATGCCGGGGCGCAGTTGCTGATCGCTATTAGTCAGCACAATGCGCACCTGTAAGCTGCGGCTGGCTGCGTCTAATTCCGGCAAAATGTCTAATACGGTGCCCGGCACTGCGGCACTGATACCGGCAATCGTCGCACGCACCGCAGAGCCAGGTAGCACTTGGTTAAGCTGGCTCTGTGGCACCGCGACATTTAGCCAAATATCGCTAAAACCATTGATGGAAAACAGCGTTTGCCCCGCAATAACGCTCATGCCAGCGCGCGCATCGACGCTGAGCACGACGCCCGATTGCGCTGCAGTCACGGTAAATACGGGCTCGCTGCGCCCGCTGCTTGCCACGCGCTCAATCAAGGCCGCTGGCATGCCCAACCGCTGCAGCCGCGTGCGCGCTGCCTGTAGCAGCGTGGCGTCACCCATTGCTCGTACCGCTAGCATCTCGCTTTGCGCGGCGGCCCACTCAGGCACCAACAGCTGCAGCAGCGGCTGGCCTGCTTTTACCTGATCACCCACCGCTATCGGCCACACCCGTTCGACAAAGCCCACCGTGCGGCTTTGCATAATGCTGAGCGCACGTTCGTCAAACGCCAACACACCACTGGCGCGAATTTCCTGCACTTGCTGACTGCGTTTGACGGTGCTTAAGCGTATGGCTAGGTTTTGCGCCATACCGCCATCAACGCGAATGCCCGCCACTGCTGTGCTGTCGGTATCGGCATATTTTGCAACCAGCTGCATATCCATAAACGGCGACTTGCCGGGTGCAGCAAAATGCTGGGCTGGCACCATCGGGTCGTACCAATAAAGCACTTTGGGTGCTGAAGTATTGACCGCCGCACGGGCCGGAGCAGTCGCGGTTTCCATCGGCATCGCCCCGTTCGCCCGCAAAGATGGCATAGCGGTGCGTGCACTCGGCCAATTCCGCCCAATCAAAAAGCCGCAGGCAAGCAGGGCGATGGCGGCGATGCCGATACTAAGTCCTTGCATCGCGCGCTTCATGGTGCAGCTCCAGATGTGGCAAAAGTGCCATAGTTATAGTGCAGCGCGGCGATCGCCAGCATGCGTTGGTTGTCCAGCTCAAGCGCGCGTAACGCTGCCATTTGCCCTTCACGGCGGGCGAGCATCACATCGCTCAGGCTGGCGGTGCCGGCACTCCACGCGGCGGTACTTAAGCGAATTTTCTCTTGCGCCAACGGAATTAATGTGGCGTTTTGACGCGTTAGCGCCTGGGTCAAACGCGCCACTTGCGCCAATTGCGCATCTAAGTTTGCGTGCTGTTCGCGCTGCATGGCATCAAGTTCGGCCACCCGTGCGTTACGCGCAGCTAGCCGTGCGGCAATGCTCGGGTCGAGGCGTTGCTTGGCAAAAATCGGCAAATCTACACTGAACTGTAAGGAAATCATGTCAGAAAAGGGCCGATTGCGTTCCTGATAGCTCAGCTCCACCGCCCAGTCAGGGTGCTTCTCGGCCTGCGTCGCAGCCACACGTGCATCCGCCGCGTCTAGCAGGGCGCGCAAGCGGCCAAGGGTTGGATGCGCCGCCACCCGGTTGTGCCACTGTTGACTTGACGGCTTAATCGCCAGCCAAGGCGGCGGGCTACCCTGCAGCGGCGCGCTGCCACGATCCCCAAGCCAGCGTTTTAGGCTAGCGATGGCTACCCGCTGCTGTTCTTGCAGCGCGTCATCCAAAGTATCTAGCTCCGCTGCCTCAAGCTTGGGGGCTAAAATATCTACAAGTGCAGCATTACCCGCCGCAAATTGCGCCGCTACTACCTGCGCAAAGCGCTGATTTTCCGCGCGCAAATCTGCCAGTAGGCGCAATTGCTGTTCGCTGCTGTAGCGCGTTAGCCATGCGGCGGCGACGTTATTACTGACCGTAATGCGCGCCGTGCCCTGCAGGCTAACTCCCAGTCCAATTTCGCTTTGCGCGATGGCCTGTTGCGCAGCACGCTTATCATGATTCGGAAATTCCTGCATGAGGCCAATCCGACGCATGGTCATGAAATCGTTCGATACGCTAAAGCGATCCACCGAATTAATCGGTAAATTATCAATGCCAAACAATAGTTTTGGTTTGGGTAAACTGCCGGCCGGGATCGCATCCAAGCGCGCCGCCTGGGTCATGCTGGCCGCCGCTATTTGCTCAGGTGCTTGCTGTTGCGCCAAGTGTAGCGCGGCATTGAAGCTCACGGGCTCGGCGCGCATGCG
The DNA here is from genome assembly GCA_043754435.1 of Rhodanobacteraceae bacterium. Taxonomy (GTDB): domain Bacteria; phylum Pseudomonadota; class Gammaproteobacteria; order Xanthomonadales; family SZUA-5; genus JANNYA01. Next base: position 101,150 of record JAYUUS010000124.1, on the reverse strand, counting down.
TTCGGCGTTGCCCGGGCCTGCCCACACGGGTGCCGCACTTGCTAACAGCAGCGCACATAAAAATTTGGTATACATAAATAAAGCCACTCCCAGCAAAAATTACTCTGCGCTGTGCGCTGCAAAGGCAGCACGCCGCCTGAAAAGTTAATTTAACTGAGTGGATTCGGCGGCGGTGTCGGCGGCGTAGAAAAATGTTTGCGCGTGCGTTGCGCAAATGCGCCCAGCGGCGTTGCCAGCGGTAAAAATGCTAATGCTGGCGCTAGCGCAGTAGGCAAAGCGATCACAAGCGCGGTCGCTGCGCAATGCGTGGGCGGGCACTGTTTGCTACAGCAGGGGCAATTGAGGGGGGATTTGCCGGGAACTGCATCTGCCGGCGCTTCAACGGAAGTTTCAGCGCGAATGCTCAAAAACGACTTCATAGCCTCGCAGTCGCGTCCAGCCTGCATTGTTGGGTTGACTGTCGCCATCGCATTAGCAATGTGCGCCTGCCCCCAAGCGCTACTTAGCGACTGCACGATCAGCAGCAGGGAAAGCAAACAGTGGCGAGCGAGTCGAGTCATAGGCCTTCAATGTAGCGCAAACACTGCAAAAGTTCCAAGGGTATGGAATTTGCCAACGAGACCTGCAACTCTAGCTTGTGAACTCAGCGCGCGCTTAGCATTATCCGCGCCATCTTTCGAGCGCCTGGATTTGCAATGAGCAACCCTTATATTCTTTGGTTAGACCAACTTCGTTTGAGCGATTTGCCGCAGGTCGGCGGGAAAAATGCAAGCTTGGGCGAGATGATCGGCAATTTGTCGGCGCTTGGCGTTTCGGTGCCAGGTGGATTTGCCACCACCGCCAGCGGCTTCCGCGAGTTTGTCGAATTTAATCAAATTAAAGAACGCATTTATGCGCGCTTAGCGGCGCTGAATATTGATGACGTAAACGCACTGATCGCTGCAGGTGCAGAAATTCGCGGCTGGGTGCATGCCGCGCAATTCCCGGCGGCGTTTGAGGCCGAAATTCGCCGCGCTTACGCCGAATTAGAGCAAAAAACAGGTTTGTCGAACCCAGCGGTGGCGGTGCGTTCGTCGGCAACTGCAGAAGACTTGCCGGATGCCTCGTTCGCCGGGCAACAAGAAACCTTTTTGAATGTCACAGGTGCGGATTCAGTGTTGGCGCGCATCAAAGAGGTGTTTGCCTCGCTTTACAACGACCGCGCGATTAGCTATCGCGTGCATCACGGTTTTAAGCATGAAGATGTATTTTTGTCCGCCGGTATTCAGCAAATGGTGCGCTCGGATTTGGCGACCTCGGGCGTGGCGTTTACGCTGGATACTGAATCCGGTTTTACTGATGTGGTGTTTATTACCGCGAGCTACGGTTTGGGCGAAATGGTGGTGCAGGGCGCGGTAAATCCGGACGAATATATTGTCTATAAACCGGCGCTGCGTGCAGGCAAACGTGCGCTGATTCGTCGAGTTTTAGGCAGCAAACAAACGCGCATGGTGTATTCGGATAAACCCGGCGAGCGCGTGCGCGTCGAGCCGGTGCCGGCTGCCGATCAGAATCAGTTTTGCATGACGGAGGTGGAATGCGCGGAATTGGCGCGCCAAGCGCTGACCATTGAGCAGCATTACGGCCGCCCGATGGATATCGAATGGGCCAAAGATGGCTTGAGCGGCAAGCTCTATATCGTGCAGGCGCGGCCTGAAACGGTGAAGTCGCGGCAAAACGCCACCGAAGTCGAGAAATTCCACTTGCGCGAAAAAGGTGAGCTGTTGGTGCAGGGCCGGGCGATTGGGCAAAAAATTGGCGCTGGCCCGGCGCGCGTGGTCAAGGGCACGGCGCAGATGGACTTGGTGCAGGCGGGCGATGTGCTAGTGACGGATATGACCGACCCGGATTGGGAACCGGTGATGAAGCGCGCCTCGGCGATTGTGACCAATCGCGGTGGCCGCACCTGCCACGCCGCAATTATCGCGCGTGAACTGGGTATTCCGGCGATTGTGGGCTGTGGCGATGCGACGTTAAAAATCGCAGCGGGCGCGCAGGTTACGGTTTCTTGCGCAGAGGGCGACACCGGCAATGTTTACGCGGGCGAACTAAAATTTGAGCGCCTGACTGCAAATTTGGGCGCTATGCCACCGGCACCGCTCAAAATTATGATGAACGTCGCGCACCCAGAGCGCGCGTTTGAATTCGGCCAGCTGCCCAATGCCGGTGTCGGTTTGGCGCGCCTTGAGATGATTATCAATAGCCACATTGGCGTGCACCCAAAAGCGCTGCTGGAATACGATCAGCAAGATGCGGCCGTCAAAGCGCAAATTGATGCGCGCATCCAGGGCTATGCCAGCCCGGTCGATTTTTATGTGGATCGCTTAGCCGAAGGCATGGCAATGATCGCGGCGGCGTTTGCGCCGAACCCGGTGATCGTGCGCTTGAGCGATTTTAAATCCAACGAATATGCTGAACTCATCGGCGGCAAGCGCTACGAGCCGATTGAGCACAATCCAATGATTGGCTTCCGCGGCGCGTCGCGCTACGTCGATGTACGCTTCAAAGATTGCTTCGCGCTGGAATGCCGTGCGATGAAGCGCGTGCGCGAAGAAATGGGTTTGACCAACGTCTGGGCAATGATTCCCTTTGTGCGCACGGTTGGCGAAGCCGAAAAGGTGATCGAAACCTTGGCCGAATTTGGCCTCAAGCGCGGCGAATGCGGCTTGAAAGTCATCATGATGTGCGAAGTGCCCAGCAACGCGATTTTGGCGGAGGAATTTTTAGCGCACTTCGACGGATTTTCCATTGGCAGCAATGACTTAACCCAGCTCACACTCGGCCTAGACCGCGATTCCGATATCGTAGCCCACCTCTTTGATGAGCGCGACCCGGCGGTCAAAAAGCTGCTGTCGATGGCGATTACTGCCGCCAAGAAAATGGGCAAATACATCGGCATCTGCGGCCAAGGGCCGTCGGATCATCCAGATTTGGCGCAGTGGCTGCTGGCGCAGGGTATCGAAAGTATTTCTTTGACGCCAGATACGGTGGTGGAAACTTGGTTGTTGTTGGCGCGCTCGAAAGCGGGCTAGGCACGTTAGCGGCATGCTGCTTACCACCCGAAGCAATCGTTCGCGCGGGGGCTTCGTGCTCGACACTATGGAAACGATACTGCCCTTGCCGCTGTTTTGCGTGCGACAAACACCACGCCATTAGGAAAAAATACTTTGGTACGCTCAACAATTGGCCATTGCGGTCTTCATAAGCTTACAACCCCGAGCGTAGACTTATGAGCGGTTAAGTCCCGACGCGTTCACGCGTGGCCACCTAAATGATGTATATTACGTAACGATACGTATTTTATGGATCCAATATGCTTTCGATTAGCGCTACCGAACTCGCGCGAAACACGCGCGGCATACTCGACAAAGTGATGCAAAGCGGCGAAACCGTCGTCATTTTGCGCAACAACGTCGCGATCGCTCAGATTGGACCGCCTAAGCGCACCTTGACGGCTTTCCAAGCGTTTGAAGGATTTGAACTGCCCGCACTGAGTCCAAAAGAAGGTGCGGCATGGCTAAAAGACAGTCAGCATGCGTTTGATCAAAGCGTGCGCGATCCGTGGGCGTAATTTTAGACAGCTGTATTTGGATAGGGCTTTCAACGCGGCAGTTTACCTTTAGCGCAGTGGTTGCTGCGACACAGAATGCAAACCTTACAACGTCGGTCATTACACTTGGAGAGCTGCATTTTGGTGTGCAATCTTGTGCGGATCCAGCGATGCGAGCGATCCGATCGGCCTATTTACAGCGCATCGAAGCGGGGCCGATACTGCAATTAACGCCGCTATCAGCTGCGGCTTTCGGTGTACTTTCAGCCTCTGAAAAACGCTCAGGACGCTCACCGCGTCCGCGCTATAACGATTTGTGGATCGCGGCGCAGGCCATTGAACACGGATTTGCACTGCTCACACTAAACGCAAATGACTTTGACAACTTACCCGGCGTGAAACTCATCGTATTGAGTCCAGCAAGCCTGCATTCCTGAAACCGAGTAAGCCCAACCCGTGTCAGCGGTTCTTATCGAATCCCAGTTTAGTCAACGCTTTCGGCCTATAGCCGATTTACAAACGCAATCAATGCCTCACGATCTGCCTTGCTTGTGTTGCGAAAGCGTTCCTTCGCTGCTTGCGCCTCGCCGCCGTGCCACAAAACGGCCTCAGCAACGCCACGCGCGCGGCCGTCGTGAAGATATAGATTGTGAGCATTGACGTTTGGAATTAGTCCAATACCCCAAAGCGGAGCGGTGCGCCATTCCGAGCCGCTTGCCGCGAAATCGGGGCGGCTGTCGCTTAAACCGGCACCCATGTCGTGCAGCAAAAGATCGGTGTAGGGATGAAAAGTTTGATTGTGCAAATAGCTCAGGCTGGAATGCGAGGCGGTTGCGAAGTTTTCAACGTGGCAAGCGCCGCATTGAAAGTCACGAAACAGCATTGCGCCGTGTGCACTCGTCGGGTTGAGCGGGCGTTGCCTAGGCACGCCGAGCATGCGCAGGTAGTCGGTGATTTTTGCGGTAAAACTGCTGGAAAGTTCAGGAATGTGCCCGCTTAGCGATTGCGCGCAAGTGATTTGTACGGCCTCACAGTTTTGTTGTGGCGCAAGCTCGGATGTCAGGCCCATATCAAAACGTGCTGCGTCCAGCGTTTAATCCTGCAAAGTCGCGATATTCGCCTTCCAACCGTAGCGCCCCAGCGTGGTGCGGCCCACAGCGGGCAAAGGCCGCTAAAAGCGTTTGTTGAGGCGCTTGTTGGCACCCAATTCGTGTTGAATAGTCGATTGCCCAGATTAAAAGTTTCCAGCTCCTGCGTGGTGAGGGCGGGCGCAGGCTGACTAAAAGTCGCAATTTTGCTAGTTGCTTCGTACAAAAAGTTACCCGCTGTTGTTTGGGGTTTTGCAGGTGAAATAATTTGAGGATCAGCAAAAAGTATGACTATTGCGGAAAGTGCAGCCTTGCCAGCACGTTTGAGATCGACAAGTGCAGCTAGCTTTGGCAAGGTCGTTGGATAGGGCGCTCGTGGGTTCAAGTTCTTGATAGCCATTGGCTGCTAGCGGCAGGAAAACTTGTTTGCAGGTTTAAAGGGCGGCGGAAAAAGCCTGCGTGAGGCGAGTTCTTGGGCTATAGCTGGAGTGCATACCGGCTATTGCGGTCATATTGCTTGCTGAGGTGGTGCCCGAAGCCGGAATCGAACCGGCATGGTGGTTTTAGCCAACCGGCGGATTTTAAGTCCGCTGCGTCTACCTGTTTCGCCATTCGGGCACGCGGGGCGAAGTCTAGTGCAATTACGCCGTAAGCTCAAAGGGCAGGGTGCTGATTTCTGAACGGATATTTAGCGACGTTAATTATTTGGCCCTAACTAAATGAAAGCGTTTTTTGTCGATGCTGTACAAACTAATACTACACAATAATCTTTTGGAACCCAAATGGCCGCGTCTAAAAACATCAACGCCAGAAACGCTACCAATCCTGGCCCCGTGAAGTGCGAACCTGATGCGTTGGCGCGTATTCGTGTTGTGTTGGTAGAGACGCATTTCGCGCGAAATATTGGTGCTTGTGCGCGTGCGATGAAGGTGATGGGATTGAGTCGGCTGTATTTGGTGAACCCAATGGCGTTTCCCGATAAGCAAGCCAACGATCTAGCCGCTGGTGCGCTGGATGTATTAGCGAACGCAGTGGTTGTTGCTAGCCTGCAAAGTGCGCTTGAAGGCTGTGCCGTGGTTTATGGTGCCAGTGCGCGTCGGCGTTTAATTCCGGTGCCAGAATTTACCCCGCGCCAGTGCGCCGAGCACGCCAGTGCGACTTTGGCGGCCCTGGAAATCTCCCGCAAGGGCGATGAAGCTAGCGACATTGCGCTTATCTTTGGCCCCGAACCCGCAGGCTTGGACAATGCAGCACTCGACTGCTGTCAGTTTTTAGTGCAGGTGCCGGCAAACCCGGAGTACCCTTCGCTGAACTTGGCTGCTGCGGTGCAAATTTTGTGTTACGAGTTACGTTTAGCCGCATTGGCGGGGCCTGTCTATCAGCCACGTCACGTGCCCGCCCCGGTCGAGGCCTTCGATGCATTTTTTACGCATTTGCTGAGTACCGCCGAACAGGCAAATTATTTTGGTAATAAAAATGCCGCCATCACCGGCACCCAGCTGCGGCGAATTTTTCAACGCTTGCAAGGATCAACTGCTGAGCTGAAAATGTTGCGTGGGCTGTTGAGTCAGTTGCAGCATGGCATGCGTCAGGGTTTAGTGGCGAAGCCTGCATCAGAAAAATCTGCATCTAACTGAATTTTTTGCTGGGCTTTTAACTCCAAATGCGTCGCATGGGGCATTGTTCCGTAATTCCTTCACCATTGAAATTTGTCATTTAGTCACCACGAAGTCTATGACTTTAAAAAACCACAAGCCGTTTTAATTCAATCAGGAGCAAGACATGGAACACGTACTTCCCGAACTTCCCTATGCACGTGATGCACTCGCACCGCATATTTCGTCAGAAACGATTGACTATCACTATGGTAAACATCACCAAACCTATGTGACCAATTTAAATAATTTGGTCAAAGGCACGCCGAACGAGAACAAAACCTTAGAAGAGATCATTAAGACTAGCTCTGGCGGTTTGTTCAATAACGCGGCCCAAGTTTGGAACCACACTTTTTATTGGAATGGCTTGAAGCCAAATGGTGGCGGTGAACCGAGTGGCAAGTTGGGCGAAGCAATTGCGCGCTCTTTCGGTAGCTTTGCGGCGTTCAAAGAACAATTTACTCAAACAGCGATAACAACGTTTGGCTCTGGCTGGGCGTGGTTGGTACAAAAGCCCGACGGTGCACTGGCGCTGGTCTCGACCAGCAACGCCGCATGTCCTTTAACGGGCTCTGATCGTGCTTTGTTGACGTGCGATGTTTGGGAACATGCGTATTATGTTGACTATCGCAATGCCCGCGCTAAGTATGTTGAGGCGTTTTGGGCGCTGGTCAATTGGGATTTTGTCGCAAGTAATATGGCTTAAGTACCTTTAAAAATGCCCCTCACCCCAACCCTCTCCCCGTAAGACAGATTTTGCGTGTCTAATGGTTTCGGCGGGGAGAGGGAGCCATTTGAGGCCAGATCGTTTGCGCGTCAAATCGTTCCCCCTAACCAGAGTGCATCATCTTGAATCTTTGCGGTTTTGAAGTTGGCTTAACGCGGCCATTTTTTTTGATTAGCGGCCCGTGCGTCATTGAATCAGAACAGCTTGCCATTGATACCGCTGGCTATCTGAAAGCGGTATGCGCTGAGTTAGGTGTGCCATTTATTTACAAGTCTAGTTTCGATAAAGCTAATCGCAGCTCAACTAGTAGTTTTCGCGGCCCCGGCATTGCTGAAGGCTTGCGTATTCTGAGCGAGGTGAAGCGTCAAATTGGCGTGCCGGTGTTGACGGATGTGCATGAAGACACGCCTTTTAACGAAGTGGCGAGTGTGGTGGATGTATTGCAAACGCCGGCATTCCTCTGCCGGCAAACCAATTTCATCCAGGCCGTGGCGCGTGCAGGCAAACCGGTCAACATCAAAAAAGGCCAGTTTTTAGCGCCCTGGGATATGAAGCATGTCGCCGATAAAGCCAAAGCCACAGGCAATCAGCAAATTATGGTGTGCGAGCGTGGCGTTAGTTTTGGCTATAACACGCTGATTTCAGATATGCGTGGGCTAGTCGTGATGCGTGAAACCGGCTGCCCGGTTGTGTTTGATGCTACCCATTCGGTGCAGCAGCCGGGCGGGCAGGGCGCAACCAGTGGCGGTCAGCGCGAATATGTGCCGGTTTTGGCGCGCGCGGCAGTGGCGGCGGGTGTAGCGGGTTTATTTATGGAAACCCATCCCGAGCCAGATAAAGCGCTGTCCGATGGCCCGAACGCTTGGCCTTTACACAAAATGCAGACATTGCTGTCGACGTTGAAGGCAATAGACGATATTGTTAAGAGCACAGGGGCACTCGAGCTAGATCCATGATTTTAGAACAGTTGATCGATAAATTTAGTAATCGGCCTGGATTGAAGACTGATTTGACCGGCAACACTTTTTCAATCATCCCCAGTGAACCGACCGGTTTTAAGCTATGGATTCGCGAAGACAAAGGCCGCAAATTTACGGTTGGCTTTGATCGATGGCAGGAAACTTTTAACGACGCCACGCAAGCACTCGCCTGTTTTGCGCTTGGGTTATCCAAAGATTGCCGGCTCAAAGTGGCGTCTAGATTGGGTGCGCGCTATCAATGGACCGTGCAGCAATATGTGGGTGGGCTTTGGGTGGACGGTTCCGTTCATGCTGAAAAAATTGTTAGCATTTGGCCGTTCCGCAAGATTGAATACTTGCAAAACGATTTTTTACGGGAAGATAGCTCTAAGTAAGGCTGTCCTGATGCTAACTGCGTAAAGTAGCTAAATCACGCAGCATATCCCAAGATTTTAGCGTCTTTCCGCCCAAACGTTCTGAAATCAGCTCACGCATGATGGCGCGTGTAATGCTGTTATGAGTTTTACTAAAGCAGCCCGAACCAAACTCTAAAATTGCCGCACCCGTGATTGCGCCCGTCGCACCGGCCTGCGTGGCAATGAAGCCAGCATCCGGGTCAAGTCGATACCATGCCGTATTAGTGATCGCCTCGCCTGTCACCGCATTGGCGAAATCAATTCCATAGCCTAGTTCCTCTAACAGCATGCGTTCAAAGCCGCGTAAGTGCGCACTCAACTCACTGAATGCAATACTTTGAATGGAACTTTGATAGTACGAAAACAAGCGGTCATGCGCATCGCCACGCGGGAGTAACGCAATAATGAGTTCGTTGATATACATCAACGCCAAACTGCGTTCGCCGACCAAGGTAGGAGCGGTGGCGCAAATTTCATAGCGCTTTAGCTGCAAGAGTTCACCACTGCCGCCCAAATCAGCTAAATAAAGTACCCCCATCGCGAGCATATCTTTGCCGCCTTTAGGGCTGAGCTGGCGGGCACCACGCGCGAGTGCACCCACTCGGCCGTAATTTTTTGTGAGTAGCTCAAGCGTTAAGCTAGATTCGCCAAAGGCGCGCCGATGCAGCACATAGGTCAGCTCGTTTTCGATACGCACCATAACGATTCAGCAGCTGAGCGCTAATCCCCATACCCGAGCAACTTAAGTGCGCGCTCGTCGTCACTCCAGCCCGATTTGACTTTAACCCAGACGCTTAAAAACACTTTGGAGTCAAAAATTCGCTCCATTGCCAAGCGCGCCTTCGTGCCGATTTCTTTTAAGCGCGCACCGCCTTCGCCAATCACAATGGCTTTTTGCCCATCACGCTCCACCCAAATAGTTGCTTGTATACGTTTGAGCTTCGGTTCAAGTGTGAATTCGTCGATGGTGACGGTGGACGTGTAGGGAAGCTCTTCACCCAGCAGGCGGATCAATTGTTCGCGAATGAATTCGGCGGCTAAAAAGCGCTCCGGTCGATCGGTTAGATCGTCGGCGTCATATTGGGCTTCACCGATCGGTAAAAGCGCCGCCAATTCCCGCTTAAGTTCTTCTAGCCCTTTGCGTTTGGTCGCAGACACCATTGCTGTGCCCGAAAATTGATGCCGCAAATACATTTCTTCCACAAAGGGCAAAAGTTTTTCTTTATCGGTTACGCGATCAACTTTATTAATCACTAAAAGTACCGGCTTGTTGGCGGCCACGGCATGCTTGAGCGCCAACGCGTCGTCGTCCTCAAAATGCACGCCATCCACTACAAACGCCAACACATCGACCTCGGAAATGGCTTTTGCCGCCGTTCGATTCAGCGTGCGATTTAACGCGCGCGGGGTTTTTTGGTGGATGCCAGGGGTGTCAATGAAGATCAGCTGCGCCGTTGCATCGGTAGCTAAGCCCAAGATGCGATGGCGCGTGGTCTGCGGTTTGCGGGCGGTAGCTGCTAGGTGGGCACCAATTAGCGCGTTCAGTAACGTGGACTTGCCCACATTGGGGCGGCCGATCAAGGCAATGGTGCCGCAGCGATAGCTCATAGTTTTATTTATTTCCGGGAAAAATGGGGGTGGGTCATATTTTTTTGCGACCCAATACATTGGGGATCACACTTGGGGGCAAACTGTGTTTTAGCGTTTGCAACATCGAAGTCGCTGCTGCTTGTTCGGCGCGCCGCAAGCTGCTGCCACGGCCGCTGCTTTCCATCGCCTGAAATTTCTCGGTTGCGCTAATGTTGCATCGCACAAGAAATTCACGGTTATGTTCCAACCCAAAAGTTTCTAGCAGTGTATAAATCGGTAGCACGCGGCCTTTGTCTTGTAACCATTCCTGCAGTTGCGTTTTGCCGTCCTTGCTTTGCGCTTTTTCTAAGGCAACCGGCAGCGCGGCTAGCAGCAACGGTTCAAGCAAGACGCGCATCGCAGCTAGGCCGTGATCGAGATAAATTGCGGCGCACAACGCCTCAAAGGTATCCGCCAAAATGGAATCACGCCGATGGCCACCGCTTTTTAGCTCGCCACCGCCTAAAACCAAAAAGTCCCCCAGTTTGAGGCTGCGGGCAAAGGCGGCGAGCGAGGCTTCATCCACTAAATTCGAGCGTAATCGAGTGAGTTCGCCCTCAGAAGCGCTGGTTTCAGTTTTAAACAGCAGCTCTGCGCACACCATATTCACCAGTGAGTCGCCCAAAAACTCCATGCGCTCATAATTGACTTTACCGGCGCTGCGATGCGTCAGCGCCATGCGAAGATTTGCAGCCGTTGGTATAGCGACGCCCAGTTGGCTAAGCGTGCGCTCGAACTTAGCCACGTTCAAACTTAACTAGGCGCGCCGCCCATTTTCACGGTGTGACTGAATTTAACAACAAAATCAATGTTGTAAATAAAGCCAGTGCGGTATTCATAGGTGCAGGTCAAATTTGCGCCCGCTTTACGATCCAGGGTAAGGCAAGCGCGCGTGGGCGTTTCTACATAGCTAATATTAAAGCGACGTTCCATCGAACCCCAAGCCTGCGTGATAGTAAAGTTCGCGGCATTTGGTTCAAGCGCCATTTCATTCATAATCGTTTTGACTGAGTTGAATTCGGAATACGCCGGAAAGAGCTTTGCGCCGATGATGAAAAAAAAGCTCACCACCACAAGCACCACCAAAAAACCCATTAAAGTAATACCGCGTTGCGCTGTAACTTTCATACACTGCTCCTAGTTTGCGTTAATGTACTGTGGTGCCGATTCTATTCCAAGCGACGACGCCTTTGCGCTTCCAATCCCAGTGCATCCAAATAAAACTGGCGCGGCCCATCAAATTTTCTTCAGGCACAAAGCCCCAATCGCGACTATCTGAACTACCGTCGCGGTTATCACCCATCATCAAATAGTGCCCCGCAGGCACAGTCCACTGGCCATTGAGCTGTCCATAGGGCGTAGTCAGCGTTTGATGGGTGACGCCCAGCAGGTTTTCACTTTGCAGGATCGCTTCAGTGGGCGCTTCACTCGAAGCATCGGTGATGTAGTTGCCAATTGGCGTGTGCACAATCAATTCGCCATTAACTCGGAACTCATGGTTTTGGTAGCTAATCGTATCGCCAGGCAGGCCGACACAGCGTTTGATAAAAGTCGCCCCCACAATCGCCAAGTCCTTAACGCGTTGATCGGCTGACATCGGGCTATCAAATTCAGCCTGGCGCGCTGGCCGTCTAAAGATCACAACGTCACCACGCTTGGGTTCACCTAAGTTGAGAATTTTCTGATTGGTTACGGGCAAGCGTAAGCCATAGGCATACTTGTTGACGACAATAAAATCCCCAACCAACAGCGTTGGCATCATAGAACCGCTAGGAATCTGAAAGGGCTCGAACCAGAACGATCGCACTAATAAAACAATCATTAATACTGGAAAAAACGCCTTGGCCTGCTCAGTCAGCCATGATTCCTTCTCCGGCAGTTCGCCTTCGGCAACGGCCGCGTTTCTTGCACGTCGGGCGCGCGCAAAAAAGAGCGCATCGACCAGCCAAATCAAGCCAGAAAATAGTGCTAAAACGGTAAGAATCAGGGGGAAATCAACATTCATAATTTTTAACCACGTTGGACTTAACTTTTAGAGTAGCGCGGCTATTTGCGCGAAACCCGTTTGCTTGAATTAGCGATCTAGTTTGAGTACGGCAAGGAACGCTTCTTGAGGTATTTCAACATTACCAACTTGTTTCATGCGTTTTTTACCTTCTTTTTGCTTCTCTAGCAGTTTCTTCTTACGTGTCGCGTCACCGCCGTAGCATTTTGCCAGCACGTTTTTCCGCATTGCCTTCACTGTTGAACGCGCGATGATTTGTGCGCCAATAGCCGCCTGAATCGCCACGTCGAACATTTGGCGCGGCACCAGTTCACGTAATTTTTCTACCAGATCACGTCCGCGACGATCCGCAACACCCCGGTGCGTAATCAGGCTGAGGGCATCGACCCGATCACCGTTGATTAATACGTCAACGCGCACGAAAGGCCCCGCTTCAAAGCGATTAAAGGTGTAGTCAAAGCTGGCGTAACCGCGTGAAACGCTTTTCAGTTTGTCGAAAAAGTCCATAACCACTTCTGAAAGCGGCAACTCATAAACCACCGCAACCTGGGTGCCCAAAAAATTTAAGCTCTTTTGAGTGCCACGCTTTTCTTCGCATAGCTTGATAACCGAACCTAGATAGTCGGGTGGTACCAAAATGTTCGCAGTGATGATGGGTTCGCGAATTTCTGCGACCAAGTGCCCGGCCGGTAGTTTTGCGGGGTTATCCAGCTCGACAATGCTGCCGTCGGTCAATTCAAGCTGATAGATCACGGTCGGCGCGGTGGTGACCAAATCTAGGTCGTACTCACGCTCCAAGCGCTCTTGCACAATTTCCATGTGCAGCAAGCCCAGAAAGCCGATGCGAAAGCCAAAGCCCATAGCCTCTGAACTTTCTGGCTCAAAAGTGATCGAGGAATCATTGAGCTTGAGTTTTTCTAGGGCCTCGCGTTGCGCCGGGTAATCCTCGCCGTTGACGGGAAACATGCCGGCAAACACGCGGGGTTTGATTTTCTGAAAGCCTGGGAGCGGTTCGGCGGCGGGTTTGCTGGCAAGCGTTAGCGTGTCGCCTACGGGCGCACCGTGAACTTCTTTAATGGACGCGCAAATAAAGCCGACTTGCCCGGCGCTCAGACGATCCCGCAAAACCCGCTTGGGCGTAAATACACCCATTTCTTCAATTTGATGCGTGCGCCCCGTAGACATCACTAAAATTTTGTCGCCTTTCTTAAAGACGCCCTGCATCACGCGAACCAGCGACACGACGCCTAGATAGTTGTCGAACCAGGAGTCGATAATCAGTGCTTTGACTTCGTCACCCGGTGGCTGGGTCGGTGCGGGGATGCGCTTGACCAACGCTTCCAAAGCTTCACGGATATTAAGGCCAGTCTTGGCGCTGACTTCGACGGCGTCCGTGGCGTCAATGCCGATCACGTCTTCAATTTCTTGGCGCACTCGGTCTGGGTCGGCGGTGGGCAAATCTATTTTATTCAGCACGGGTACGACTTCTAAACCCATCTCGACAGCGGTATAGCAGTTGGCAACGCTTTGGGCTTCTACACCTTGCGCGGCATCAACCACCAGCAACGCGCCTTCGCAAGCAGATAAGGAGCGGCTGACTTCGTAGGAAAAATCAACGTGCCCAGGCGTATCAATAAAATTCAAATGATAGGTTTCGCCGTCCAGCGCAAGATAGTCAAGTGAGACGCTTTGGGCTTTGATCGTAATGCCGCGCTCGCGCTCAATGTCCATATTGTCGAGCACTTGCTCGCTCATTTCACGATTGCTTAAGCCGCCGCAAAATTGGATAAAGCGGTCTGATAACGTCGATTTTCCGTGATCAACGTGCGCAATAATGGAAAAATTCCGTATGTTTTTCATTGAACCTTTTTTACTAAGCCAATTATCCGGCGCAAAGCGAACGCCTGGCTGGCAGAAAGCATGAGCCCGTGTGCGTAAACTTAAGTAGGCCTTACTAGGCCCGAGTAGCCTGCGATCATAGCCCGGAACGTTTAAGTCAAACAGTCAATAAAGCAAATCACGAAGGCTAAGGTTTAAGAATTAAGTTTATTATTGGACAGCGTCTACGCCGCTTAAAAAGCGCTCAAGCGTCGCTTGCGGCACATCGCCAACCGCTACCAAATCAACGTTGCCGCTTCTACGTACGACAAAGCCGGTGCTGCCACGTTGGGTATAGCCAGCCGCAGGAAGCGCGCCTAAAGACTGGACGAAGACGCTCACGCGCGCTACACCATCACTATAGATTTGTTGCACATGCACGGCGTCGCTAAAAACCAAAGTCAACACAAACCCTGCCGGTACATTGCGCACATAAAACATTGAATGCGTTGAAATTTCGGGTGCTGGCTCCGTTTTTGGCGTTTCGCCTGGAGTTCTGTCAATACCAGCCTCTAAAAAATGGATGTTTTTTACTTGAACGCGTTCAATAAGCTCATTTTTCCGATAGATTTCTGTTTTCAGTGGCATCCCTGTTTGTTCGTCTAACCAGAGCACGCGGGTATAGCGCCAGCCATCTCTAGGCAGCAACTTGAGCTGTTGTATGGGGCGATCCGCAAGCCTTGTGTCTGCCAGTTTTGTATTCGCGGCAATTTCTTGCCACTGCGCCTGATAATTACTCAGCAAAGCAGCGATTGCTTTAGTTTGATCAGAAATCGCAAATTGTGCACCCGGTACTGGAGGGGAGGAAGTTAGCAGGCCATTTTGCACTTCTAAAATACGCATGGTTAAGCCAGCGCTTGCATCACTTGACCCAAAAATGATCTCGGCGCGGTAACTCATTGGCTTGGGTGCAACAAAGCGTTGTAACAAGGTGTCGCGGTTGGCCGAGGCGCTTGGTGTTTGCGCCATCAATAAACTCGGTAACATGAAAAAGCCGCACAGGGCCGGTAATAGCGCTCGCATCATTGAGGTACCAAGCGCATTTCTGTTGTGCCGCTGAGTGCGACATTTTGCAAATACACCGCATCAGAAATCGGCGAAACGGGCGAACGTTGTACATGCTCTAATAAAAAAGCGTCCATTGATTGCGCAAGCAAAGCGTTGTTTTGATCCGCGCCAGACATCACTTCACCGCCAATGTGACCCGATACTGTGCGCATGCTGACCACCGGGCTTGCCAGGGTAAATGGCGCTTCGGTTTGTGCGACACGCTGGGGCTCTAGATCAGCTTGATAGCGCTGTGGTAACAGTAAAGCGGCCCAGGCTACTGCGGCCGCAAGGGCTATGCCCGCGCCAAAGCGCTGAAGCATTTGGCGGTTGAATTTATGCTTTGTTGCAGTGATTAGTGGCTCAGAAAACGCTTGGGCCACATTCGCTGATTCTGCCTCAGCAAGTGCAATCCGGCTCAAAACCCGGGCGCTGAAATGATCGTTCTCTAGTATTTGCGCCTGCCCACGCAGCACTTCACCAATGCCTTGAAAGCGTTGCCATTGCGCATGAAGTCCAGCGTCGTGCGCCATACGCTTAATTAAAAATGCTGATTCCGTTGCGTTTAGCTCACCATCCAGCAGCGCTGACAGGCTTTCCCTTAGCGACTCTGATACTTCCGGCGAATTTGAATGGTTGTCGTTAATCATGGCAGGTATCTCTGATCGGCATAATGAGAAACTGAGTTTCTTTGAGGGTTAGGCAAATCGTTTTCATTGTTATTTCGACTAGTGTTGCTCAAGCATAGGGCGGATGCGTTTATCCACCGCTTCACGCGCACGGAAAATTCTGGAGCGTACGGTGCCAATCGGGCAATCCATTTGTGCGGCGATTTTCTCATAGCTTAAGCCCTCAAGTTCTCGTAAATGCAGGGCCAAGCGAATATCCGGGGGCAGTGCTGCCATACTTTCGACGACCGCGCGCTGAATTTCTTCGCGTAAGAATTCCCGTTCTGGCGTGGCGCGGTCACGCAGGCTTGCAGGATCTTGAATTTGATCCGCAACATCAAGCTCTAAGCCAGATGTGCTAATTTTCCGATTATTTGACGCCAAGAAATTTTTCGCGGTGTTTAATGAAATTCGATATATCCACGTGTAGAAAGAACTTTCACCGCGAAAACCGTTGAGGTTTTTATAGACGCGTAAAAACACTTCTTGGGCAATATCTTCGCACTCCGTGCGATCCCGCACGAGCCGCCCGATAGCGGCAATGACCTTGGACTGATAGCGGCGGATCAGCAAATCGAACGCTTTCATTTCGCCCGCTTGCGCCCGCTGCACAAGCAACACATCAAGGTCTGCTTCAGTCATCCAATCACTTCCAAGGGCTGAAGACGCAGCCTGCAATTCAGCAGCCTGCGCTGCCGGCGGTTTAGCTGTAGAGCTAAGCGCATAGAGAGTGCTCGGATTGGGCATAGGCGGAGGAGGTGCTGGATTCGATAGCGTAAGCTGTGCGTAAGCCATAAGAGGATCGCCAATAGAAGTTAGCGCCGTTGAGTGGGGACTGATGGAAAAGTTCCCACTTTAAACGTTTTCGGCATTGCGCTTTCACGAACTGGGTTGCCAGCGCTTGCGTGGCATAGAACCTACTCTCTTTAACGCAGGCATTTAGCTGAGTTCCTTTAAATCGGGGAAGCTGACGCGAAACTGGGTGTAGAGTCCAGGCTGCGTACCCACCGAGATTTTTCCGCCTGCTCGCTTTACCGCTGCCATGACCAAGTCTAAACCGACACCAAAACCTGCGTTATCGCCGGTTTTTATCGCAGTAGAAAATCCAGGTTCAAAGATAAATCCGACTAGCTGACGCGATTCGAGTACTTCAGCCTGGGCAGCAGATAGGCGGTTTAGCGCCAGTGCACGCGCACGGATCATTTCAAAATTTAAACCACAGCCATCATCACGAAAAACTAACTCATAGCCGTTATTAGCTAGTTGTGTCCACGTAAGAGTTATGGTCGCGGTTTCGTCTTTGCCGGCAGCAGTTCGAACAGCGGGCAGCTCCAGTCCATTTGATAGTGAACTACGAATCAGTTGCACCAAAATTTCCGTTAAGGGTTGTTTCAGACGGCCAGGAACCGCTTCAGCAACAAGGTTTTGGGCACGTACGACCACCTTTTTGCCTAATTTTTCGGCAGTTCTAATACATGCTTGTTGAATTAAGGCGAATTCAAAACGCAGTGAGGGGGCATTTGCGACGCCACGCGCTGCGTTTGGACTGGGTGCTGTTGCTGTGGGTTTTGCATGATTAACTATGGGATCAACCAAAGGCGTGGTATCAACTAAGGGCGGGGTATCAACTAAGGGCGGGGTATCAACTAAAGGCGGGGTATCAGTGGATGCAGGCCTATAGCCAGTCAAGTCCGTTTCACTAGAGGATGCTGATTTTTCTGTGGTGCCTGCTGCTGTTTGCGCCATTTCCGGCAGTTCTGCGGCGACTGACTTATACGGAGGTGTGTAGGCTGGTGCAGTTGCAGTTAGGGCGGCCTCGGGAAGCTGACCAATCAGAGCACTTAATTTATGGAGGCAATCGTAAAGTTCATCCAGCTTTAGTGCTACGCTGAAAAAATCATTGCCTGATAGCTCGGTTTTCTGTCCCAGTGTTTCAAGTTCCGCCGCCATTTCTGCAGCGCTCGTGCTGAGTTCGCTTAAACCAAGCGTGGCTGCGTCATTTTTCAGCAGTTTGATCTTTTTATGCACGCGATCAGCCAGGGTTTGATACCGCACGCCGCTGTGGCCACTATCTTTTAGATCAAGGTTAGCCTCATCGAGCAAGTTTTCAAAACTTCCCAGCTTTTCTTGCAGCGTTTTTCGGTCAAGCTTAAGCAGTCGAAGCATTAAATCCACGCTAGACTGCGCGCTGTGCTCGGATTTTTGCATCAACGCTTGCACTTGAGCATTGGCATTGACGAGATCAGAGATGTCATTGATCGCAACGAAGATTCCAGCGAAATGACCCTTTTCAAAATAATCGCTAAAAGCGAACTTAAAATAACGTAGTTCAGGGCGACCGTCGCTATTAAGCATCAGTGCCGAAACGCATTCCAGCGGATTGCTGCCGATGACCGTACTTTGGCGTTGCGCGAGCATCAACTTGACATAGTCACCCGCTTGTTGACGTAACTGAACATCCGTCAAAAAACTAATAATTTGAGCAAAATCAGTTCCTGCGCCAAAATTTTTACCATAAAAAAATGTTTCGAATCCTGCCGATTTTAATCGACTCAATTGCATTTGCTTATCAAGCGTAAAAAAAATCAGTGGAATCGTTTTGATAAGGAAATTTGCGTCTTTTCCCGCAGCAATAATATGGTTTCTTTGAAAATTATAGAGCCAAATGATTGCGGCAATTGCAAGCGCCAGTGCAAAAACAGCCGCTGAAAAAAAGGTTGCACCAAGCGGAAATCTCAGTACGCTTAATGCAGGAAGGGCTATGACAATTGCCGCCGCCAGGCTCAAGCCGATGGTTGTCGCAAGGCGCCAATGTGAGAGAAGTTTCATGCGGTGTAGGTTTTCATACAATGAGCGTTATTATGTTGAGTGGCGATAGGATTCGACTATGCACCGAGCTTGTCGTTAAGAACAAGCATGGTAGCGGCTTGGCACAGTACAGACCGGAAAAAATTGCATCGCATCAAGTTTTTTTCGTCCTCGCTGCGGCTCAGCCGAGCATGTTTATGAACGAAGTTGGCAGCCCTCTAGTTTGTTCAGGCTCCAGGAAGTGAATGGCGCGTTTTTGTTCAGTATTCAAGTTTAGACTGGTGCCGTTGATTTGTTCTGACAAAGCATTCAATACCAAGTTGTTTCATTATCATGCTGCAATCGTTCGACCATTAAAGGAGCACTTCACTATGATTTCGCACACAAATTTCAAGCTGTTTTTGCTTTTATTGATAAGCAGCGCTTCAATATTTTTTAGTGGTCATGCCGCAGCGTGGAATGACGATGATGTTGACGTCATCGACGAAGTTGTTTGTGAGAGCTACAAAGGCCGCGTGGCCTATTGCGACATTGATACTCAGGGCGATGTTGTTTTGGTTGAGCAAACTTCGCGCTCTCAGTGTGTTGAAGGCCAGAGCTGGGGCGTGGATCGACGTGGGTTGTGGGTGAGTCAAGGCTGCAGAGGCAATTTTGCTTCAGTGGTGCAGCGCCAACCGCAGCGCCGAGGCGGTGGTGGCTATGCGCCGCAACAGCCAGCTGAGACGGTAGTTCGCTGTGAGAGCTATGATCAGCAGCAGGCGTATTGCGCATTGCCATTCAGAGGCCGTGTTCGATTGGTCAATCAAGTGAGTCGCGCCGCCTGCACCGAGGGCTACAGCTGGGGCTTTGATCGTCGTGGCGTATGGGTTTCAAGAGGCTGCCGTGGCGACTTTGAAGTGTATTGAGCAGCCCATTTAAGGCTGCGTTGAAGGCAAACTAAGTGCTGAACTGGTTTGCTCGTTAATCCTAAACAAAAGGCACCGAATCGCGGTGCCTTTTGCTTTATGGGTGATTAGAAAAATAAACCCGGTGCGAATACAGAATGCTATGGCGTTTGCAGCGTTGCAATAGGAATGGAGTCGGTATTCGTGATCACTTGGCGCTGTGGCAAATAATGCAGCAGCAGATCGGTTTCCTTCTTAACCACTTCGTAGCATTCGCAGCTCAAGGCTTCAAGTTTTTCGCGGTCAAGCACTTTGATCAGACCGCGCGCATAGGAAATTACGCCGAGCTGCTGCAATCTCAACGCGGCCTGGGTGACCCCCTCGCGGCGAACGCCGAGCATATTGCTGATGAATTCTTGAGTCATCGTCAATTGGTTATGCGACAGGCGATCCATCGACAGCAAAAGCCAGCGGCAGAGCTGCTGGTCGATTGAATGGTGCCGATTGCAAACTGCGGTCTGCGAGACTTGGGTAATCAGCGCCTGCGTGTAGCGCAGCATGAGCATGAGCAGCTGGCCGTGGCGGTTGAACTCGTCTTTCACCCGACGTCTGGGTAGGCGATAGGCGTAACCGGCACTTTGCACCAAGGACCGGCTCGGCGTGCTTTCCCCGCCCATCAGCAAACTAATCCCTAGCAAACCCTCGTTGCCCACCACCAAGATTGCGGTCGATGCGCCGTTTTCCATGACGTACTGCAGCGAGACGATGGAGTCCGTAGGAAAATAGACATGCCGCATTGGGCGCCGGGATTCATACAAGATCGTGCGTAATGGCAGTGGCACCAGTTCCAAGTACGGGAACAAACGCGCTTGCACCTCAGGCATGAGGGCTGCCAGAAGATGATTTTGCTGAGGTTCGGGGTTAGCGGGCATTTCGGCGCTCTAAGAAATGAAGCGCTGGAGATTACTCGCTCAAGGCTGCTTGAGCGCATTTAGTCTCGTTCGGAATGCAAAATCTGAAGTTCTGCCAATTGAGCATGAATTTCATGTCAGAATCATCCGTCAAGGTTTCGTCAAATCGCGCTTGTTGCTGAGCGATCTGATGAACCCACTGCGATCCGACCTTGCTAAATGCAGTCGGGGACTTTTGAATTTTGCACAGGATTTGCGTTATGTATGAAACCCGCCCCGAAGCGATGTCTGCCTATTGGATGCCGTTTACCGCGAACCGAGATTTTAAGGCGAACCCGCGCCTGATGGTGTCCGCGCACGGCATGTACTACAAAGACGTTGATGGCAATCAAATTTTGGACGGCACGGCCGGACTGTGGTGCGTGCCCCTGGGGCATGGGCAGCCAAAACTGGTCAAAGCCGTCCAGGAGATGATCGGGCAACTGGACTACTCGCCGTCGTTTCAAATGGCACACCCGGCGGCGTTTTTGTTAGCTGAGCGTTTGATGGCGTATACCAAGCACAAATTCGGTCAAGTTTTTTACACCAACTCAGGCTCAGAAGCGGTTGATACCGCATTAAAGATGGCGCTGGCCTATCACCGGGTGCGGGGTGATGCAGCCCGCACCCGCTTAATTGGGCGCGAACGTGGCTATCACGGCGTCGGTTTTGGCGGTATTTCGGTCGGCGGTATTGCGGGTAATCGCAAGTCTTTCGGCAGTATGCTGGCGGGCGTGGATCACTTGCCACACACGCATAATTTGGAACACAACGCCTATTCGCGCGGCGAACCGGCATGGGGCGCGCATTTGGCGGATGAGTTAGAGCGCATCGTCACCTTGCATGACGCCTCCACAATCGCCGCCGTGATTGTCGAGCCGGTCGCGGGTTCAACGGGCGTATTGATCCCACCGAAAAACTATTTGAAGCGCCTGCGTGAAATCTGCACCAAGCACGGCATTTTGTTGATTTTTGATGAGGTGATTACCGGCTTTGGCCGCCTGACCACGCCCTTCGCATTCGATTATTTCGATGTCGAGCCGGATATGGTCACGGTGGCAAAAGGCCTGACTAACGGTGTGGTGCCGATGGGGGCGGTGTTTAGTAAAGCCTTTATCCATGATGCGTTTATGCACGGCCCAGATGGCATTGAGCTATTTCACGGCTATACCTATTCCGGGCACCCGTTGGCCTGTGCGGCGGCACTAGCAAGCTTGGAAATTTTTGAAGAACAAAAAGTGCTGGAACATGCGAGTGGCATGGCGGAATACTGGGCAGATGCGGTGCATTCGCTCAAAGGCCTGCCGCACGTCATTGATTTGCGCAGCATCGGTTTGATTGCTGGTATTGAGTTAGCGACCATTCCCGGCAAACCCGGCGCACGCGCCTTCAATGCGTTTAAGCGCGCGTTTGCGGACGGTATTTTGATTCGCACCACCGGCGATATTATTGCGCTGTCGCCGCCGCTGATATTAGAGAAAACGCATATTGACGAGCTGTTTGGCAAGTTGGCAAACATCCTCAAAACATTGGATTAATTAACTTTATAGGTATGAGCTTTTGGAGGTGTTTTTGTCGTTCGCCCTGAGCCTGTCGAAGGGCAGAGCAGTATGATTTCTAACGAAGTCTTAGGATTTTGTGCGTTAGGAAGCTCGTGGACACATGCTTCGACAAGCTCAGCACGAACGGGTTTCCTTGAATATTAGGGACTAAAAATTAATTTCAGGTAATAAACACCGCACAAATTTGGAACACACATGCAAAACCAACTACAACTGATCCCGCATTTCATTGCCGGGAAATTGCAAGATACCGACAGCGGACGTTACGGCGATGTCTACAACCCGGCGCTCGGTGTGCCGGTTGCCCGCGTTGCACTGGCATCGGCAAACGATGTTGAATCGGCAGTTGCCGCCGCCGCCGCTGCCTTTCCGGCCTGGGCCAATACCCCGGCTTTGGGCCGTGCGCGCGTGCTTTTTAAGTATTTGCAGCTGATGCAGCAGCACGCCGATGAATTTGCCGCACTGCTAACTCGCGAACACGGCAAAACCTTTGCTGACGCCCAAGGTGAAGTTGCGCGCGGCATTGAAGTGGTGGAGTTTGCGGTCGGCATTCCGCAGCTGTTGAAAGGGGAATTCAGCGACCAAATTGCGCGCGGTGTGGATGCCTGTAGTTTTCGCCAGCCGCTAGGCGTGGTGGCGGGCATTACGCCATTTAATTTTCCGACCATGGTGCCGATGTGGATGTTTCCGATTGCGCTTGCCTGCGGCAACACGTTCGTCCTGAAACCCTCGGAGCGCGATCCATCGCCTTCGCTGTTGCACGCGAAATTATTGCAGCAAGCGGGTTTGCCGGATGGCGTTTTTAACGTCGTGCAGGGCGATAAAGTGGCGGTAGATGCACTGCTGGATCACGAGTTAGTGCAGGCGATTAGCTTCGTTGGCTCCACCCCGATTGCGCAATACATCTACAGCCGTGGCACCGCGAATGGTAAGCGCGTGCAGGCTTTGGGCGGTGCTAAAAATCATATGGTGGTGATGCCGGATGCGGATATGGACATGGCTGTCGATGCGTTAATTGGTGCGGCCTATGGCTCAGCCGGTGAACGCTGTATGGCGATTTCGGTGGCGGTGGCGGTCGGTGCTGCGGGCGATCAATTGATTGCCGCCTTGGCTCAACGCGCGCGCAATTTGAAAATTGACGACGGCATGGCAGCGGGTGCTGAAATGGGGCCGGTGATTACTAGGGCCGCAAAAGAGCGCATTGAAAAGCTGATCGGGCAGGGTGCACACGAGGGTGCCACTCTGGTCGTGGACGGTCGCGGTTTAAGTGTGCCGGGGCGCGAGCAGGGCTTTTTTGTCGGCGGCACGCTGTTTGATCACGTCACTGCGGACATGTCGATTTATAAAGAAGAAATTTTTGGGCCAGTGTTGTGCGTGCTGCGCGCCAAAGATATTGCCAGCGCGATTGATTTGATTAACGCCAATGAGTACGCCAATGGTGTCGCCATTTTTACCCGCGACGGCGGCGTGGCGCGCGAATTCGTGCGCCAGATTCAGGTCGGCATGGTCGGCGTCAATGTGCCCTTGCCGGTGCCGATGGCGTTTCATAGTTTTGGTGGCTGGAAGCGCAGTCTGTTTGGTGACCATCATGTCTATGGCCCCGAGGGCGTGCGGTTCTATACCCGCGTGAAGGCGGTGATGCAGCGCTGGCCGAATACCGCGTCGGTGGGCGCGGAGTTTGCGTTTCCGCAGATGAAGTAATGTAATGAAAAATATCTTAGGAAAGCAAATATGATTGAGTCCCTAAAGCATCTAAATCCCGCGCAGTTAGATCATGCAACGCTCGCAGCACAATTCACTGATTTAGCGCCCGCCTTAAATCCACGCCAAGCCCAAATAGAATCTGAGCGCTGTTTGTATTGTTATGATGCGCCCTGTACCCGTATTTGCCCCACGGAAATTGATGTGGCTAGTTTTATTCGTAATATCGCCACAGAAAATATCAATGGCGCAGCAAAAACGATTCTGCAGCAGAATATTTTGGGTGGAAGCTGCGCGCGGGTTTGCCCGACCGAAATATTGTGTGAAGACGCTTGCGTGCGTAATCATGATGCTGAGGGGGTGCCGGTCAAAATTGGTTTATTGCAGCGTTTTGCGATTGACCATATGCGTTTTGATACGCATCCATTTGCCCGTGCAGCCCTAACTAGCCGGACAATTGCTGTGGTTGGCGCAGGGCCTGCCGGATTGGCCTGCGCGCATCAGCTGGCGATGTTGGGCAATAACGTGGTGATTTTTGAGGCTTTGCCAAAACCGGGTGGTTTAAATGAATATGGGATTGCAAAATATAAATTGACCGACAATTACGCCCGGCGCGAAGTCGAATTTTTATTAGCGATTGGCGGTATTTCTATTCAATATGGCCAGACTCTAGGTGCTAATTTATCGCTAACGCAATTAAAGAACGATTATTCTGCAGTTTTTCTGGCCGTAGGTTTAGCTACAAGCCGGGCATTGGGTTTAACCGGTGAAGACGCGCCGGGCTTAATGGCGGCGGTAGATTACATTGCCCAATTGCGTCAAGCTGGTGATTTAACGCAATTGCCGGTGCCTAAATGCGCATTAGTGATTGGTGCGGGCAATACCGCGATTGATATGGCCGTACAAATCGCGCGCTTAGGCTGTGAAGATGTGACGGTGGTATATCGACGCGGCGTTGAATCCATGTCAGCCACGCACCACGAGCAGGAAATTGCTAAGGCAAATCAAGTGCGTATTAAAACCTGGGCAAAGCCAGTGCAGGTGTTACTGGACGATGCGGGTCGTGTGCGCGGCATGCGCTTTGAGAACATGCGAAATTTGGCGGGCGAGCGCTTTGAGTTGGCTGCAGACGCCATTTTTAAGGCCATCGGACAAACTCTAGATGTTGAGCAAACCGATGTTGATAAAACGGGGCTGGCTTTTGCGGCAGACAAAATTGCCGTCGACGCAAACTTTCGCACCAATCTAAAAGGCGTTTACGCCGGTGGCGACTGCATTGGCCCCGGACAAGATTTGACCGTACAAGCGGTGCAGCATGGGAAACTTGCGGCACGCGCAATTCATGCGGATTTGTTTGCGTTGGCAAACGAAGGTGAAAAAATCAATAAACTGGCGGAGGCATAAAAATGGCTGATTTAAGCGTTAATTTCGCTGGCATTAAAGCCCCCAATCCATTTTGGCTGGCATCAGCACCACCCACCGATAAAGCCTATAACGTTATCCGCGCTTTTGAAGCAGGCTGGGGTGGCGTGGTGTGGAAAACCCTCGGTGAAAATCCGCCGCTGGTGAATGTGTCGTCGCGCTATTCCGCGCATTACGGCAAAAACCGCGAAGTTATTGGGTTCAATAATATTGAGCTGATTACCGATCGCAGCCTAGAAATTAATCTGCGCGAAATTACCCAAGTTAAAAAAGATTGGCCAGACCGCGCCATGATCGTGTCTTTAATGTTTCCGTGTGACGAAGAAAGCTGGCGCAACGTTTTGCCCTTAGTCGAAGCCACGGGTGCCGATGCCATTGAGCTGAATTTCGGCTGCCCGCACGGCATGCCGGAGCGCGGCATGGGGGCTGCCGTCGGGCAAGTGCCCGACTATGTAGAAATGGTGACGCGCTGGTGCAAAAAATATTGCTCGCTACCCGTAATCGTTAAATTAACGCCGAATATCACCGACGTGCGCATGCCTGCGCGTGCGGCAAAGCGTGGGGGTGCAGACGCGATTTCACTTATTAATACGCTCAACTCAATTACCTCAATTGATTTAGATGCGATGGTGGCGCGGCCGATTGTGGGTGGCCGCAGCACCCACGGCGGCTATTGCGGGAGCGCCGTTAAACCAATCGCCCTCAATATGGTCGCCGAAATTGCCCGCGATCCAGAGACGGCGGGGATACCTATTTCCGGCATCGGCGGCATTTCGAATTGGCGCGACGCCGCTGAGTTTATCGCGCTCGGTTCTGGCTCGGTGCAAGTGTGCACAGCGGCAATGCTGCACGGTTTTGGTATTGTCAAAGAAATGAAGGACGGGTTAGCGCGCTGGATGGACTCTAAAGGCTATGCCACATTGAATGATTTTGTTGGTAAAGCCGTGCGCAATACTACCGATTGGAAATATCTTGATATGAATTATCAAGTGATCGCCCATATCGATCAGGAAAAATGTATTGGCTGTGGCAAATGCTATATCGCCTGTGAAGATACCTCGCACCAGTCCATCGCACAAATTATTAGCGCGTCGGGTGCGCGTCAATATGCAGTAATTGAGGAAGAATGCGTCGGCTGTAATTTATGCGAAATTACGTGTCCAATTGCGGGCTGCATCACGATGGTTGAACAGATTACCGATAAACCCTACATGAATTGGACTCAGGACCCGCGTAACCCGATCAAAGCAAGCGCTCCTTCATTCAAAGCCGTCACGTAAAAGTTGATCAGAATCAAAAACATACGTCCAAACACCACGGCCAAGCGTGCCAGCGATTAAGGTTTTTTGGGCTTTTAGATAGCGCAAATCAAACACCAATACGTCCGGCATAGCGCTGCCCAGTCGTGTCCATTCGGAGCTGTTTACCGCCGCCATATAAACGCCAGAACGGGTGCCCACCACAACGCTATCGCCGCTGGCGTCAGAAATATACTCCACGGTGCGAAAGTCGAGCCCGCTAATCGTCGGCAAATTACCGGTCACGTCTGTCCAAGTTCCGCCGCTGTCTATGCTGCGGAATACTTGATTGTCATCCACGGCAAAGACGCGAGCTGAGTTCGTGGTATCCATCGACACATCGGTAATCGTTGCAGCACCGGCGGGCAAAGCTGTGGTTTGAGTAAGCGCACCTGCAGCACCAGCGCGCTTCCAAACGGTTGCCAATTTACCGACATAAATTGCATCAGGGTCATTGGTGGCACCGTAAGCAAGCGCCTGACGATTTGATCCAGGCGCACCGATTGCAAGCAATGTCGGGGTGCCGGTGCTGGCATTTGTGGATTCGTACAAAAGCCCTGTGCCACCCACTAATAGCCGCCCTGGATTAGTAGCGTTCACCTCAATAGGCGTCACGAATTGTTGATCTGCTGCGGGAATGTTTGGCATTCCTAGATTAGCAATGAAAGCATTTGCCAAGTCATATTGCGCGCGTCGGAAGCCACCAAGATTTTGAGAACTCATATAGCGAAAGCTTCCCGAGGACCCCAGACTGGCGCTATCCACCGCAACATCGCCGCCGTCGCCACCATTAATCCATGACCAGCGTGGGTTATTCGCGGTCTCTTGTTGGTGCGTACCGTTATCTTGCGCGCCGATAATCAAGACATTGGTAATGCTGTCTTTTGCGACGTTGTGCGCTTCCATCACATTTAAATTGCCAATCACGGAAGTCCACACACGGCCAGCGGAGCTGGGGTTATTCAAGCGATAGATGCCGCCATCATCGGATTCCAACAGATTGCCGTTGGCGTCAAAGGTCATGGCGCGGGAATCGGCGTGCGGCGCGGTGTTGGTGGCACCTGCATCGACTACAAACGTATTTTGCGCACCCAGAGCCAAACCGGCATCAATGCGCGCAACATTGCCAGTGAACGGGCCAGCGGTGATGCGATCACCGCTCAAATACACGACATTGGCATTAACCGGGTCGGCAACTAAGGCGGTATTGGTGCTGCCCTGCCCACCTGGATGCACAGCAGGCACATCCATCGCTGTCCAGGTTGTACCTAAATCGGCTGAGCGATAGACGCCGTTAATAACACCGCTGTTAACGATAGCGGTAAACAATACGGAGCCTGGGCCAACGGCGATACGCATCGCCGTGTTGCCACTGAGATTGCTGATGCCAGCGCTAATATCGACCCAAGTCGCGCCTAAATCGTCACTGCGCAGAATTTTGGGTGCGCCACCGCGCACGCCAACAAGCAGTCGATTCGGGTTTAAACGATCCTCATTCAAGGCCCCTATGCCCCCTGTAGGTAGGCCGTTGGTGCCAGAGATGAGCGCCCAGGTTGCACCCGTGTCAGTGCTGCGGAAAAGCCCACCACCAAAAGAAGCCGCAAAAAGCGTATTGCCGCGCGCAACGACGGAAATGAGTTTCTGCCCCAGCAAAGTAGCGCCGCCGAGCTGCGCCCAGGTGGTGCCGCCGTTGACCGTGCGATAGACGCCAATTTCATCGTCGCCCCGCTGTGCAAAGTTGCTCCAGCGTCCGGTGCCAGCAATGAGCGTTTGTCGCGTTGTATCCAATAGGTCGAATGCGAGGGCACCCATTGATAGCGAGGGCAAGGAATCCGTCAAGGGCGTCCAAGTGGGCCGCGCCGCCGTGGCATTGGTAGTGCGCCAAATGCCGCCATTAACGGCACCCACGTATAGAATATCCGCGTTGCTCGGGTGCGCTGCAATCGCGTGAATGGCACCGCAGACTTCATTGTCTGGCGGCACCCGCACTTGTGCTGATTGCGTCGGTGCCGGGCCACGGGAAACCCAAACGCCACCCGCATTCGGCGCACGCGAGGGGGCAAGATCGAATGTGTTAGGCGGCATGGTTTGAACGCGAAATTCTGCTGGGTCAACCGGTTCAGCATCATTGCCACCGGGTTTGGCCTGGGCCAGAAAACTGACGCTTAGTGCCGCGCTGAGGGCGAAAGCCAGGATATTGCGCTGGACTGTTTGCGGATTGAATTGCATCGCTATAGTGCCTAAACGAAGTTGCGCAAAGTCTAGTCGTTTACGACCTAAAAAATAGTGAAGAAAGTTTCAAATGAAAATTGGAGATCGCTCAAGCCAAAATCCGCTGCGCCTTTAAAATGCCACGGATGAACGCATCAATTTCCGCTTCGGTATTGTAAAACGCCAGCGAAGCGCGGGCGGTGGCACTCACGCCCAGCCGCTGCATTAACGGGTGTGCGCAGTGTTGGCCGGAGCGAATGGCAATGCCGTCTTGATCGAGCAGCATCGCTAAATCGTGTGCATGGGCATTTTTGACGGCGAAGGAAAATACCGGCGCGCGGGCTGCTTTCGGGCCAAATAGTTTTAAACCTTCGACCGCAATAAGCTGCCCATAAGCATAAGACGCAAGCTCTTTTTCGCGCTCGGCGACAGCGTCTATACCCAATTCCAGCAATGATTCAATCGCGGCGCCTAAGCCGATCACGCCAGCGATATTGGGCGTGCCCGCCTCAAATTTATTCGGTATGCCGCTGTAGGTGGTGCCTTGAAAACTAACGCGCTCAATCATTTCGCCGCCGCCCAAAAATGGCGGCATTGCCTCTAGCCATTGGCGCTTGCCCCAGAGTACGCCGGTGCCGGTGGGCGCGAATACTTTGTGCCCGGTAAAGACGTAGAAATCGCAGCCTAAAGCTTGCACATCCACCTGCATATGTGGTGCGGCTTGCGAGCCGTCGATCAGTGTAGGGATACCGCGTGCCTGCGCCATTGCGCACAGCGCTTGTGCGGGATTGATCGTGCCGAGGGCGTTGGAAATATGCGTGAAAGCAAACAGCTTGACGTCATCGGTCAACAGGCGCTCGGCGCTGTCCAAATCTAATACGCCATCGTCGCTAATGGGCACGACGCGAATCGTTGCGCCGACGCGCTCACACAACATTTGCCAGGGCACGATATTGGCGTGATGTTCCAATTCGGTGAGCAAAATCACATCGTCGGCTTTGATGAACTTACTGCCAAAACTGTGCGCCAGCAAATTGATCGACTCGGTGGTGCCCCGGGTGAAGATAATTTCGGCGCGATCCGGCGCGTTGATAAGCTTAGCGACCGCATCACGCGCTGCTTCAAACGCCACCGTCGCCTCTTCGCCCATCGTGTGGACGCTGCGAAACACGTTCGCGGTGTATTCGCGGTAATAGCGATCACTAGCCAAAATGGCGGACTCAAATTTTTGCGCGGTATTGGCTGAATCCAAATAAATCAGCGGCTTACCGTTGATAGTTCGATTAAGACCAGGGAACTGCGCGCGCACGCTTTGCCAATCGTTTTTTTCAGAGTTTGCAGCGTTCATACCGGTTCTTGGCCTGCGTTATTTAAAACTGTGGCCGGAAGTTTCGCCGTCAATAATGCGATCAGTTTGGCGCGTAATTCCAGATCTAGAATCGCTTCCAATAGCTCCTGGCAAAATGCCACCGTTAAAATTTGCCGCGCCTGGGGCGCGTCAATGCCGCGTGAGCGTAGGTAGAACAGGGCATTGTCGTCCAATTGCCCGATGGTGGCACCGTGGCTGCATTTGACGTCTTCGGCATGAATTTCAAGCTCCGGCTTCGTATCAATTTCGGCCGCATCGCTGAGCAGGAGGTTGTTGGTCTTAAGCTGTGCGTCGGTGCCGTCACTGCCTTTCGCGACATAAATGCGGCCATTAAAAACCGAGCGAGCGCGGGCGTCGGCCACCGCTTTGACGCGGGTATTGGACGTGGTGTTCGCGGCGTTGTGATTGAGCACCAATTGCGTGTCGCAGTGCTGGCGCGCATTTAATACGCTCAAACTCACGACTTGTGCGTGCGCGGCGGTGCCATTAAGCGTGATGTGTAGCTCATGGCGCGCTAGCTGTGCGCCGAAGTTGATGTCGACTACGTTAATTTTGGCACCGGCGGCAGCGCTAATTTCGGTGCGTTCAATCAAGCTGGCTGAATTGCCTGCCAACTGCATGCGAATTAAGGTGAGTTCAGCGTTTTCTGCCAGCGCAATCTGCGTCAGAAAATTGCTAAAAGTATTTTCCAACGTCCCGGTGTGGTGCCACACCAAGGTTGCGTGCGCACCAGCCGCCAGGGTAAACCGCTGCGCTTGCTGCACAATGCCGTTTGCTTGGCTGGGGCACAGATAAAAATAGTGCTGCGCGCTGAGCTCATGCGTGAATACTGGCGCTCTGGCGGCCAGCTCAGCAAATACTCCGGACGTTTTAAGCGCGACGCCGCCGTTTGGCAGCGGCGCTTCTGGCTGCGTGCTGAGCGCAAATTCTGCGTTAAGTTCCTGCGCTAATGCACCGGCTTGCAGTTTTGCCGCAGCCTTATCTAAGGCCCGAAGGTTGGTATATTTCCAGGACTCCGTTTTGCTCGTTGGCAGTTGCAAGGTGTTGGAGGTATCGCCCAGCTTTTGCAGCAACATCACAAAGCCCCGGCAAGCTTGCGCTCTTTAATCCAGGCGTAGCCTTGCTCCTCCAGCTTAAGCGCTAAGTCTTTGTCGCCGCTTTGCACGATTTTGCCGTCCGCCAATACGTGTACAAAATCTGGCACGATGTAATCCAGCAAGCGCTGATAGTGGGTAATCACCAAGAATGCGCGCTCCGGGCTGCGCAGTGAGTTGACGCCTTCAGCCACCATTTTTAGCGCATCAATGTCTAAGCCAGAATCGGTTTCATCCAAAACTGCCAGCTTAGGCTCTAACAGCGCCATTTGAAAAATCTCATTGCGCTTTTTTTCACCACCCGAGAAACCTTCGTTGACCGCACGCTGCAGTAAATCGTCTTTGACGTGCAGCACTTTCAGCTTTTCCCGCACCAGCTGCAAAAACGCGCGCGAATCCATTTCCGGCTCGCCGCGATACCGGCGCTGCGCGTTTAAAGCAGCGCGCAAAAAATAGGTGTTGTTTACACCCGGAATTTCAACCGGGTATTGGAACGCCAAAAACACGCCTTCTCCGGCGCGTTCGTTGGCTTCGAGAGCCAATAAATCTTTGCCATTGAAGTGCACCGAACCTTCGGTGATTTCATAGCCATCGCGGCCGCTCAATACGTAGCCCAGCGTGGATTTTCCGGCACCATTCGGCCCCATGATGGCATGTACTTCGCCGGGCTTGACGGTTAGGTTCACACCTTTAAGAATTTCCCGACCGGCGACGCGGGCGTGCAGATTTTTAATTTCTAACATGATTAGGTTTTTTTTCTTTTTGATTGTTTTTTTTACAACAGCGACCGGTGGGCGAAACTGGCTCGATCAAATCCCGGATCAGTTCCATAGTGTTGTTTTATCCAATTGGCTCGCATTAAAAGGTAGCGTTCACAGCGTTGTAAATCCGTCACAAAGGCGTATTCATCGACGAGGCCTGGTTCTTCGTCCAGTTTGAAATAGCGCATGCTTAAATCAATTTGCCGACCTGAAACTTTTCTAACTGCGTTGATTAACGTCGCACTCATCCCACCGCCCCTTCCAAACTAACCTCCAGCAGCTTTTTCGCTTCTACCGCAAACTCCATTGGCAGCTCGCGAAACACCTGCTTGCAAAAGCCATCCACAATCAAACTGACTGCGTCTTCTTTGCTAATGCCGCGCGCGGCGCAGTAAAACAGTTGATCGTCGGAGATTTTCGAAGTAGTGGCTTCGTGTTCGACAATGGCGTTGGGTTGTTTGACTTCGATATAGGGGAAGGTGTGTGCGCCGCACTGCTTGCCGATCAGTAGCGAATCGCACTGGGTAAAGTTGCGCGCGCCGACGGCGGATTTTTCGACTTTCACTAAGCCACGGTAGCTATTTTGCCCGCGCCCAGCGCTGATGCCTTTGCTGATGATTTTGCTTTTCGTGCCGCGCCCGATATGGATCATTTTGGTGCCGGTGTCGGCCTGCTGGCGGTGATTCGTCAGTGCCACAGAGTAAAATTCACCGGTTGAGTTTTCCCCGATCAATACGCAGCTTGGATATTTCCAGGTAATAGCGGACCCGGTTTCTACCTGCGTCCAGCTGATTTTTGCGTTCGCGCCCCGGCATTCACCGCGCTTGGTCACGAAGTTATAAATGCCGCCCACGCCGTTTTCATCGCCCGGATACCAGTTTTGCACCGTCGAATACTTTATTTCGGCGGACTCCAGCGCGACCAACTCAACCACTGCTGCGTGCAGTTGGTTTTCATCGCGCACGGGTGCGGTGCAGCCTTCTAAATAGCTGACGTGGCTGCCCGCTTCGGCGATGATGAGCGTGCGCTCAAATTGCCCGGTATCGCGTGCATTGATGCGGAAATAGGTCGATAGCTCCATTGGGCAGCGCGTGTTTTTTGGGATGTACACGAAGGAGCCATCGGAAAATACGGCGGAATTGAGCGCAGCAAAATAGTTGTCGCCGGTGGGTACGACGCTGCCTAGATATTGTTTGACCAGCTCGGGGTGTTCTTTTACGGCTTCAGAAAACGAGCAAAACAGCACGCCGACCGCGTTCAGTTCCTTCTTAAAAGTCGTGCCGACCGACACCGAATCAAACACCGCATCCACCGCCACGCCAGCAAGCCGCGCGCGCTCATGCAGGGGCACGCCGAGCTTATCGAAGGTGGCAAGCAGTTTTGGGTCCACTTCGTCCATGCTTTTCAGCAGGTTTTTCTTAGGTGCTGCGTAATAGCTCAAATCTTGAAAATCAATTGCGGCAATTTCCAGCTGCGCCCAGTTTGGTGGCGTCATGGTTAGCCAATGGTGATAAGCCTTGACGCGCCAATCAGTCAACCATTCCGGCTCGTTTTTCTTGGCCGAAATGGCGCGCACGACGGCTTCGCTTAAGCCTTTGGCAAAGCTTTCGGTTTCAATATCGGTGGTAAAGCCGTGCTCATAACCGCGTTTGATCGCGTCATGTATTGCCGTCATGCCGCCACTTTCTGCCGTCGCATTGGGCGTGGTTTCGACTAGCTCTTGAGTATTCATCATTTTATTTCCTTAAATCTGCGCTGCAAGAACGTTTGGGCGGGGCGCAAACACCGGTACATACTCAGGCGTTGCTAAATCGGCAAGCGTGACGATTTCTAAAGCCGTAATCAGCGCTCGATTAATTTTGCGCCAATGGTTTTTCGTGCCACAAAAGCCCGTTCGAAGGCAGTTGCCGTCGTGTGCGGAACACTCGGTCAGCGCGAGCGGCCCTTCCAACGCAGTTAAAATTTGTGCGACATTGATGAGCTCCGGTGCGCGACTCAGCTGATAGCCGCCGCTGACGCCGCGTGTGGCGCTGACAAGCTCAGATTTGGCTAATTGCTTCAGCAGTTTTGCGACGGTAGTGAGCGGTATACGGGTGTCAGCGGCCAGTGCAGGCGCTGAAATCGGCTTGCCCAGCTGCGCCATCCGTGCTAAGAGCGCGGTTGCGTAGTCGCTCAGTTTGCTGATTCTAAGCATTGACAGACCGTTACTTTTATGAAAGAGGACTATTGTAGTACGGTTTCAGTGTAAGGCGCATGAATACAGCCCGCAGTAAAAACGATTTAGCCGAAATTTAGGCTTTCTATTGACACGTGTCTAGCGTCAGCTATAAAATTTGCCGTATGAGCTATATCACTGTACGCAGGTTAGAAGAAAAAGAACGCCGCCGATCTGAAATTTTAGATGCGGCCGAGATCGTATTTGCGCGCAAAGGCGTGGCTTTGGCGAAGATGGAAGATGTGGCGCGCACCGCGCGGGTGTCGCGCGCGCTTTTATATGTGTACTTTCCCGATAAAGAGGCGTTGCACTTCGCGATCTCAACTCGGGCAATGCAATTGCTGCGGGATCGTTTTCAGCAAGCCATCGCTCGACATGTAACAGGGCTGGATCAGATCACCGCGATCGGCCGAGCGTATTTGGCTTATTCGCAGGAATTTCCGATGTATTTTGCTGCCCTGAGTTCGTTTGAGTCGCATAAACCCAATGAAATCGTCGCGGATTCCGTCGAACAGCACTGCATTTTGGCCGGTGATGAAGTACATGCCGTGACCGCACAGGCCGTGAGCTTAGGCATTAAAGATGGCACGGTGCGTGCTGATGTCGGGGACCCGCACTTAATCGCGATCACGCTTTGGGGCTTTTTGCACGGTGTGATTCAACTGGCGCAAACCAAAGCCAATGTGATTGCACACGACGGGATCAGCCAGCCGCAGCTTTTGGCGAAGGCGATGGAGCTGTGCTGTGTCGCGGTTGCCGGCCCCAAAGCCCAGCTGTCGGCGTCTTAACTAACCAAAAATTTTTACCCTGGAATTGACAGATGTCTAATATATGGATTAAAGCTCAAACATTATCAGCTGTCTTATTGTTCTGCTTTATTGGTGCAGCGCGTCCAGACGCACCCGCCAGCGATCCGACTACCGTTGAAAATTTTATCGCGCTCGGCCTTGAGGGAAATCAGCAGCTGCAAGCGGTCGAATTTCAAGTGGTGAGTGCGCAGCAGGCGTTGAAAGCGGCGCGCTTAGCATATCGACCCAGCATTAGCTTAGACGCGCGCTATTTGCGCGCCGATGGCGGCCGCACGATCAACTTTCCGATTGGCGATGCGCTTAATCCGGTGTATAAAACGCTCAACGGGCTAACCGCAAACAGCGGCAACCCGACCCAATTTCCGGCGATTGATAACTTGGAATTTGATTTGTTGCGCCAGCGGGAACAGGACACGCGGCTGAAATTAAGCACCCCAATTTATGCGCCGCTCGTGGACGCCGCGATTGAAGCCGCCGATGCGCGGGCGAATGATGCGAACGCCAGCCGGGAAATTTACGCCCGCACCTTGGTGCGTGATATTCGACGTGCCTACAGTGGCTTATGCCAAGCCTATGCGGCGACCGAGGTGCTGAAAGCATCGGTGCTTTTGCTGCGGGAAAATCTGCGCGTTAATACCGCGCTTGTGAGTTCCGGTTCGGCCACGCGTGACCGCGAACTGCGCGCGAATGCGGAGCTGCTCAGCGTGCAGGATCGTCTGCAGAGCAGTGAAAATTCCATGACAGCGGCACAGCGCTACCTAAATTTCTTGGTCAACCGTGCGCTTGATGCGCCTATTAGCCATGTCAATCCGGGTTTGGCGACCAGAACTCTGGCACCGATTGGCAGTAGCGGGCTGCGCCCAGAGTTAAGCAAATTAGATGCCAATTTAGCGCTTGCACATGCGGGTTTGAGTCAAGCCGCCGCCGCAGGCAAACCGACCGTCGGATTTGGCCTGGACGTGGGCACGCAGGGCGAGAATTACGGCTTTGGCCGTGGCAAAAATTTTGCGACTGCTGCGATTGTGTTGAATTGGCGCCTGTTTGATTTTGGTCAAACACGCGCGCAAAAATCTTCGGCTGCGGCGCGCATTAATGCCCTGCAAGCCGAACGAGTTGCGCTGATGGCGCAACTAGAACTGGCCGCCAAGCAAGCCGCCGACGATGTCGCCAGTGCGACTTCGCGCATCGAAACGGCGCAAGCGCGCCAGCTTGCCGCCGAGGAAGGCTTTCGCATTATCGCCCGTAAACGCGATGCGGGTGCCGCGACGCAGGTGGAATTTTTAGACGCCGAACGCGCCCGTACTGAAGCCGAACTGGCGCTTTACACGGCAGGTTTTGATCGCGCCAATCAATTAGCAGAACTGGAGCTTGCCTTAGCAAGCTTTCCCTTACCAAGCACTTTTACCCAATCCAAACCTTTGAAGGAATTGCAATGAGCCTGCACCGTCGTGCCTTGGTCGGCAGCCTAATTTTGCTGGGCGCAATCGCCGCGTGCAGTAAAGAAAGCGCTTCAAATTCTGGGGGCGCTGCGGCTAAGCCAGCCGCGCACGTTTCCGCGCCGATTCCGGTGGAAACCGCCAAGCCTGAGCCAGCCGGTTCCGCGAACGCGATTCGCGCAACCGGCACGCTGAGCGCCAATGTCGAGCTACGCGTTAGTTTCAAAACTGGCGGCATTTTAAAGCGCTTGCTCGTCGATACTGGACAAACGGTGCGCGCCGGGCAACTGCTTGCTGAGCTGGATCGTACCGAAGTCGGCGCGGGTGCCACGCAAATGCGCATGAGCTTAGCGAAAGCCGAGCGCGACTATGTGCGCGCCGAGTCACTTTTTAAGCAAGACGTGATCCCGAAAGCGCAGTTGGACGATGTGCGCACCGCCCTTGAAGTGGCGCGTGCCGGCAGTGTTGCGATGAATTTCAACAGTGATTCGGGGCGCATTACCGCCGAAAAAGACGGCGTGGTTTTACGCCGATTTGTGCAGGCGGGCGAGGTGGTGGCACCGGGTGCGCCGATTTTGGCGTTGAGCCAAGGCGAGGCAAAAAAGATTTTGAAAGTCAGCCTGAGTGATGTGGATGCAGTGCGCGTGGATATTGGTGACCCGGCAGAAATCAGCTTTGATGCCCTGCCTGGCGTCAAAATTGCGGCGCATGTGTTGACGCTTGCTGGCTCAGCGAATCCCGGCACGGGCCTGTTTGAGATCGAGTTAGCTTTGGATGATGCAACGGCGCGTTTGAGCTCAGGCATGATCGGGCTAGCGGTGATTCAGCCGAGCGCCAAGCCTAGTGCCAAGTCTAGCGATGGCGCAGCCAACTCTGGGCCTACGCTATTGCTGATTCCGCTTGCCGCTTTGGTGGAAGCCAATGCTGAGCATGGCTTGATTTATGTGGTGGAAAACAATGTCGCCAAAAGCCGACAGATTGCGCTCGGTGAAATTCGCGGCGAGGCGGTGCTGGTGCTGGGTGGCTTAAACCCGAATGACGCGGTGGTCGTGCGCGGCGCGCCCTACTTGGACGATGGCACACCCGTTGTTCGCGGCACGCAAGTGGCTAGCGTAGACGTGGACGCAAATGCGGCAAAACCGATTGATGCAGGGCTAATTCAATGAGCATCGCGCGCTTTGCGGTTGAGAAGTTTCAATTCACCCTCGTGGTATTCGCATTGCTGATTGCAATCGGCATTTTTTCATTCCAGAAAATTCCGCGCGCGGAAGACCCAGCGTTCCCAATTCCGGTGGTGACGGTAGTCGCAGTTTATCCGGGTGCCGATCCGGCGGACATGGAGGCGCTGGTCACCGACCCGCTAGAAGATGCAATTTCCGAGCTTGACGATGTCAAAACCATCTGGAGTGAGGTGCGCGATGGCGTTTCGGTTACCCGAGTGGAGTTCAGTTGGGATGTCGACCCGGAAAAGAAATACGACGAAGCGATTCGTGAAATCAATGGCTTACGTGCGCAATTGCCAGCAGATTTAGCGGAATTCCGTATTCGCAAAGCGAATCCAACCAACGTCAAAATTGTGCAGTTTGCGCTGCTGTCAGACACTGCTGACGTGCGCCTAATGCGGCAAACCGCAGAAGATTTGCAAGATATTTTGAAAACCGTTCCCGGAGTAAAACAGTCGGAATATTGGGGACTTCCCGAAACCCAAGTACAAGTCGTGATTGATCCGGCGCGCATGGCGCAGGCGAACGTAAGCGTGCAGCGTTTACTGGATGTAATCAAAGCAGAAGCCACTAATATCCCGGGCGGCTCGGTCAGTGCGGGCGCACGCAAGTTCAATTTGCGCACCAGCGGGGATTACGCGTCGCTTGAGGATATTGCCAACACCACAGTCGGTGGTGGCGCGAATCAACGGGTGCGGCTAAAGGATGTCGCGAGCGTGCACTGGGCTGCAGGCGAAAGCACGGTCATGGGTCGCTTCAATGGCAAGCGCGCGGTGTTCATCGCGGCCAATCAAAAGGAAGGGCAGAATATTTTTGCCGTTCGGGCTGGCATTGCCAAACGCATTAAAAATTTCGAGCAGCATTTGCCCCCTGGCATGACGCTGGAATGGGGCTTTGATCAAAGCAAAAACGTCGAGCACCGTTTGGATTCGCTCGGTTTTGATTTCATGATTGCGATTTTGTTGGTGTCATTAACGTTGCTGCCTTTGGGTTTGCGCGCGGCAGGTGTGGTGATGGTGTCGATTCCGCTCAGTTTGGCGGTGGGTTTGACCTGCATGTATTTCGCCGGTTATTCGCTCAATCAGCTTTCCATTGCGGGCTTTGTGATTGCGCTCGGGCTGCTGGTGGATGACTCAATTGTGGTGGTGGAAAATATCGAGCGGCATTTACGCATGGGCAAGTCAAAATTGCGCGCGGCCATCGAAGGCACGCAGCAAATTAGCTTAGCGGTATTAGGCTGCACCGCCACGCTGATTTTCGCGTTTTTGCCGCTGATGTTTTTACCGGAAGGGGCGGGCAAGTTCGTGCGCAATATCCCAGCTTCGGTATTGGCAACGGTGCTGGCAAGCTTATTGGTATCATTGACCATCATTCCCTTTTTAGCCAGCCGAGTATTAAAGCCGCACGCGAATCCGCACGGTAATCCGTTTTTGGTCGCTCTGACGGGTGGAATCCATCGCTTCTACACACCCTTGATGCAGCGCGCACTGCGTTTCCCCAAAGCGACGCTGGCGATTAGCTTTGCGCTGTTTTTTGTGACGCTTGGCTTGATTCCAAAGATCGGCTTTAGTCTGTTTCCGCTGGCGGACACCCCACAATTTTTGGTCACGATGGAAACCCCGGATGGCAGCTCGCTGGATGAAACCAATAAGGCGATGCAGTTTGTCGAAAAAATCTTGGCGGACACACCCGAAATTAAACACGTGTTTGCCAACGTTGGGCGCGGTAACAAGCAAATTTTCTACAATGTCTTCCCGCGCGAAACGGACGCGAGCTATGCAGAAGCGTTTGTTGAGGTCAAACAGTACGATCCGCGTACCACGCCGCTTTTATATGAAGCGCTGCGGAAAAAATTTGCCGTCTATGCGGGCGCTAAAATCATGCTGAAACCCTTCGAGAACGGCCCGCCGATTGACGCGCCGATCGCCATTCGTGTGATCGGCCCGGATTTAAAAGTGCTGCGGCGCTTGGCGGGTGAGTTCGAGCAAATTATTCGTGACACCATCGGCACCCGTGACGTTGACAACCCGCTCAAGCGCATGCGCACCGATTTGGCGCTGAACATCAATGTCGAAAAGGCTGGTTTGTTGGGCGTTGCCAGCCTAGAAATAGACCGTGCGGTGCGTTTGGGTGTGGCCGGAATTACCGCCGCGAAATATCGTGACGCCGATGGCGACGAGTACCCGATCACGCTGCGTTTGCCGCTTAAGGATGGGCACCCGCGCCTGGATTTACTGGAGCAAATTGAAGTCAGTTCAGTAAACGGCGCATCGATTTTGCTCAAACAATTCATTAGCCCCAGTTTTGCCAGTGCCCCGAACGCGATTCAACGCTATCAGCGCAGCCGCTCAGTGACCGTGACTGCCTACACGCAAGACGGTTTTAACACCGGAAAAGTCACGAATGCGTTGCTGGCGACTTTAGATCTAAAAAAGCTGCCTGCGGGTTATTCATGGCAAGCGGGCGGTGAAATTGAAAGCCGCAATGACAGCTTTAACGGTATCGGTGCGGCGATTTTGGTTGCGGTGTTCGGGATTCTGGCGGTGCTGATTTTGGAGTTTGGCTCGTTTAAATCCACGCTAGTCGTCGCCGGTGTCATTCCGCTTGGGATTGTGGGCGGGCTAATTGCGCTCTATCTGTCCGGCTATTCCTTAAGCTTTACCGCAACGATCGGATTCGTTGCACTGATTGGCATCGAGATTAAGAACTCGATTCTATTGGTCGATTTTACCAATCAGCTGCGTAGCGATGGCATGGGTTTGCTGGAAGCAGTGGAAAAGGCCGGTGAAGTGCGCTTTTTACCGATTTTACTGACCTCAGCGACCGCGATTGGCGGGCTGTTACCGCTGGCGTTGCAAAATGTCGCGCTCTATTCGCCGATGGCTTGGGTGATTATTGGCGGGCTGATTTCGTCGACGGTGCTGGCGCGTTTGGTGACGCCGGTGATGTATTTGTTATTGCCGCCACCAGTGGTGGGGCAGGGCAGTGGCGAACTTGGCATTGTTGCGCATGATGCGACAATATGAGTTCAACTTTTTGCCAACAATCCCAGGTCACCGATGTTCATTGCCAGCTTCATCTACACGCTAGGTCAATACGATGATGAGTTTCATCGCCTCAACGCGATTATCGACGCGGTCGCAAAATCGCTGCCTGGATTTCTAGGTACCGAATCCTGGCAAGCCACGAATAATGACCGCAGAAACGCGACTTATTATTGGCGTGACTTGGATGCCCTAAAAGCGTTTGCTACACATCTAGCGCATCAGGAGGCAAAGCGGCAGTATGCGAAGTGGTACGAGGGCTATCACATCGTCATATCCGAAGTGATACGTTCCTATGGCGATGGTT
The DNA here is from genome assembly GCA_043754435.1 of Rhodanobacteraceae bacterium. Classification (GTDB taxonomy): domain Bacteria; phylum Pseudomonadota; class Gammaproteobacteria; order Xanthomonadales; family SZUA-5; genus JANNYA01. Next base: position 60,395 of record JAYUUS010000124.1, on the reverse strand, counting down.
CGCTGGCGCATATCACGCCGAATGATCGGGCGCGTGTTTAGCGTTTAAGATTTTACTAGGCCACGGTACTCAATCATTCGCCCGTAACGCCACTATCGGACTCACCCGCGTGGCGCGCCAAGCGGGCAACGCAGCCGCCACAAGGGCGACCAACATTATGGTGCTGGCGATCACGACATAGGTCAACGGGTCGCGCGTGCTGATGCCAAACACAAAGCCTTTAAGCACGCGTGCGCTAATCAGTGCAATGCCAATGCCGATCACTGCACCATGCCAGCAAGCGTCAAACCCTGTCGCAATACCGCCTGCAGCACCGTATTTTGGCTGGCGCACATCGCCAAGCGCACACCGATTTCTTTGCTGGCTTGGGTGACGCTATAAGCGATCGTGCCGTACAAACCGAGGCCAGCAAGGAGCAATCACCAGCACCAGCAGCGCACCAACCATCAGCAACGAAAGCTGATCGTTCGCCGCACCCAGCGCATCTTTGGCAAGCGAAGTCGTCACCACGCGCGTCGTCATATTGCTTTTTCATCTGTTCGGCGATGCGATTGAGTTCGCTATTGGCCTCGGCCTCGGTCTTCCCCGCCTTCAGCCGCCCAATGACGCCGACGTAATGGCCGCCGATTTCATTCGCTTCCTCGGCCCCCACGCGCCAAAGCGTATACAGCTTGGCTTTCGAGAGCACTTGTTCGGAAGTCACGCCGATAATGCTGTAGCTACGGTCATTCTATGTGATGTTCTGCCCGATGGCATTGCGATCACCGGCAAACAGCGCCATCCAGGTCGCGTAACTGAGCACCACAGAATCCGCCTGATTCGCCAAGTCAGCCGCCGCGAAACCTCGGCCCGATGCCAACGGCGCGCCCAGGGTATCGAAGTAGCCGTCCGTCACCGCGAGCGTATTCAGGCGTTGCGGCTGGTCGCGCCCGGTCAAATTAAAACTCAGCGCTTGATACATCCCCATAGCCTTGAACGCCGTGCTTTGCTTTTGCCAGATCATGAACTTCCCAGGTGCCATGGAAAATTTTGGGAAATCAGGCAGGCTTGATTCGCGAATTTGGATTAGCTGATCTTGCTCAGGATAGGACAGGGGGTTCAGCACGACCGCTTTGACCACGCCAAACAGCGTCATGGTGGCACCAATGCCAATCGCAAAAACCAGCATCGCCATCAGCGCGTAGCTGGGTGAGCGCGTCAGGGCGCGCCAGGCGCGTTTGAAATCAGCGGCGATCGCATTCATTTGAACATCTTAATCACGTTGCGTTACGACCCCCAGGCCGAATACGGCCCAATTTGGTCGATATTTTGTGAGTAAGCACTTTGTATGCCATTGCGTGGATGCCCCAGCGGCACACCAGCATGTTTACTCGTGCGCGTTGACATCTCAGAAATGAACACCAACTTGTTCGGTTTTAAAGGCGAATCCAGACCCGGTGATTTCACCGTTGCAAAAAGAAGCGAAATTGCCAGTCGTCTAGGTCCGTGAGCTCCACGCTGCCTTGGCCGAATTGCGACACTTCCGCAAGCCAATGACGGCGTTCTTTGCGTCTTGCATTGCACCGTGGAGTGGCATTGAGGCTATAGATTTGTATTGTGATAGCGGCCCGTATTTGTTCGTCCGGCGCGCTGTTTGGATCGATTTCTATTTCGCCGCTGCGAAAGTTACAAACGAAATATTTCAGAAAGCTGTAACTCGCTTCATCCGGTTTCAACAGCGCTTCGTCAAACTTTTCTAATTTTGCCGACTGGCACTGGTCACAGCAGGGAAAAAGATTGCTCCACACTGCTTTTAGACTTGGAAATTTGGATTTTGGCCGAAAATGTTCGACAGTTGCTTTGCTCGTTATTTTCATTAAACCATCGCAGAACGCGCAGCGATCTCCAGATGCTTCAAATAGTCGCTTTCTTGTTTCGCGATCACACTCTTTGCCCAGCGGCCAAGTGCTGGGAGCAATCACAGTCAAGCAATCAGGCGCTTCACTGCGGACAAAGGGCATCATGTCAGCGAAGTTTCTGTTTTTAGTCCAAACAAAACCATACGCATCAGTTCGCAGGCATGGCAATTTTGCGTTCCACTTGATGAATTTCCGAATTGACAATGTCATCGACTTCCGCGCCCCGATCACTCAACTGCGCGCCCAAAACCTTCAGCCGTTCGACTTGTTTGGTTCGCATCGCAAGGTTTCGCTCAGCATAAAATTTGTCGAAAAGAGCCTCAGTTTCCGGATCAAACTGCTCGTCGATGTCAAACACATCTTGGATCACCGTCAACAAACTTTGGCCCGCACCAGATTTCTCAGCAATGGCTTGGTTTTTGCTCGGATCCAGGGAATAGACCCACGCATCGTTCACGGACGCGACCACAAATGGGCTGTGCGTTGAAACAAAAATCTGCGCATTGGGAAAGCTGCGCTGTAAAACTGAAACAATTTGACGCTGCCATTTGGGGTGCAAATGCACGTCGATTTCGTCTAAGAGCAGCACGAATGGGCGCTTAGAGATAGCTTCAGGATGTTCCCAATTCATCGCATCTAGCCGCATTGAAATGTCAGCAAGTAAACTCAGCACTGATTTCAAGCCATCTGGCAACTGTGCCACAGGAATGCTTTGCCCGGCCCAAACTGCCATGACTTCTAGCGGTCTTCGATTAAGTTTTAAGGAAAACGACGCTCCCACCACAAGCGATACCGCCTGACAAATCTCGTTAATACTGGCTTCGTAGGTCGCGGCAGCAGCGCTATCACCATCAGTTTTAGCAAGCGAAATATTGGTCAAGGTATTCGCCAGCCACTGCACTGCCGAATCATTCGGCTCGCGGCCGAAAACGGACGCGGTGCGCCGACTTAATTCCGCCGAGGGCGCGTCATATGACTCAATAATTCCGGAGCGAAATTGCTTTGCTGCAGAGTAAGTTAGTACACCGAAAGCTAGGTGATTGTGTTGCCCACTACGTTTCTCGTTGAGCAACTGAAATAATGTAGTTTTTACCCAGGAGTCCGGCGGCAGCGAAATTGCTATCCTGTCCTTTACTAAAATGTTTTCATCCGCGATTTTGCTTGGAAGCCCCAATCGGAGGTTGCCCCCGTTCGCGTCAATTTTTACCGTGATTGAGGCAAAATCAGAACGTGATAATCGTTCAAGCTCCTTGGCGCCGATTGGCCAACTGGCAAAAAGCGCAGATATTGCTGCGAGCAGCGTTGATTTACCGCTGCCATTTGGCCCGGTAAAAATATGCACCTCGGCCAAGTCATTATCCGAGCTAGCTGGAAAATCCAGCGAGAAGTCCACAAAAGGCCCAACTTCGTGCACGCGAAGCTGCGCAATGCGAACTGGCGCGGCGTCCGTTTGGAGCGTTATTGAAGGGGTTCCAAATTCGCTCATCAGCAAAGTCTCAACGTAATCGTCAAATGATGGTCGCACGTGCACGCTGACTTTACAAAATTCGATTGGTCTCGCAACACGGCTGGCGAAGGGTTAACACAAATCAATCAGCATGAAAGCGCTCTAACGCATCCACTTCTTGTGGCGAAAACCCAGCGGCCAGCCGCGCGGGCCGATTGAATGGCCCGCGCACCATGCCGCTGGCATGGCTGCGCAAAAGCGCCAAAAACGTCTCCGCGACCGGCTTGTCCGCCTGCGCGCAGGCGTAAGCAAACCAGCGGCTGCCAATTTCTACATGGCCAATTTCTTCACTTAAAATCAGCTGCAAAATTTCCACCGCGCGCGTATCCCCGACATGCTTAAGCTTGTAGATAATGCCCGGCGTTACGTCTAAGCCACGCGCTTCGAGTAAGCGCGGCACCAGCGCCATGCGCGTCAATAAATCCCCGCGCGTTCTGCGCGCCATCTCCCACAGGCCGTTGTGCGCGGGAAAATCGCCGTATTGATAGCCCAGTTCAAGCAAGCGGTCATTGAGCAAGGTGAAATGGCGCGCTTCATCGGCGGCTACGCTGGCCCAATCGGTGTAGAACGCCGCTGGCATGTTTGGAAACCGATACGCTGCATCCCAGGCCAAGTTGATCGCGTTGAACTCGATATGCGCAACCGCGTGCAGCAGCACCGCGCGCCCTTCGACATTGCCAAGCTTGCGCTGCTCCAGAAATTTTGGCTCAACCAAGAGCGGCCGGTCCGGGCGGCCAGGAATATCCATAGGTGATGGCGTGTCTGGATGTGTGTAAGCATAAACGCCAGCTTGGATATTTTTCGCATGCAGGCTGCTCAGGCGAACTTTTTCAGCGGAATCGCGGGCGCAGAGGGCTTCAAGGGCGGCAGTTTGAATGTTGTGCACGTGGGAAAAATCTTACCAAGCGACTTGTGCGCCAAATGCTTTTAATTCGCGGTCGTTACTGAGCAATAAAGCATTTTCAATTAACCCCTGCGCAGCAAGCATTCGATCAAATGGATCGCGATGCACATGAACAAAGCTTCCCGCAAGTAGGGCGTGGCGATTTGTTATTGCTAGATGTTTAAACCCGCCCTGCAAAATTAGCGTGTCAAATTCGGAAGTTAAACGTTCTACGCCGGAGAGCTTGCCGACCCTCGCTTTGGTCGCAATTTCCCAAGCGCTTGCAGCACTGACGAGGACTTCAGTTGACTTCGTGCGGATTATATCGCTTACATATACGGATAAACGTGGGTCATTTGCGTACCACCAGAGTAGCGTATGGGTATCGAGCAAAACCTTCATGCTGTGCCTTCCCACAAAGAAAGCTCAGATTCTGGCAACGGTTCAAAAAAGGCCGAAGTATCAATTTCCGGTAAGAGTCCTGGAATCCGGGATTGCGCTTCAGATACCAGTGGTACTAGACGTGCATAAGGCTTCCCAGCTTTTGATAAAATAATTTCTTGTCCTGCGTGCGCTTGGTCAAGCAGTTTTGAAAAATTGGTTTTCGCTTCGTGCACGTTAATCATTAGGGTTCTCCAAGTCTGCCGAGCAATGTTGGCTTAGTCATATGGCTTAGTCAACATTGCGGTTAACGATCCATCAACGCCTCAAAGCTTCACCGACAGCCCATCTGCCAACGCACTTCGATAAGCCGCAGCCGCAGGCAAAATCGCTAACACCACGCTTGTCAAAAAGATCAGTCCTAGGCCAAATAGGGTGCGAGCGCTGAGCCAATTGGCGCTTAAAAACAGCCCATAGCGGCTCGCCAGTTGATTTGCAAAAAGCGCTAGCAAAATAGATATGAGTACCGCGCCCAAGGCCAGTCCAGCGGCGGTCAGCGCCGCACTTTCCAGCAGTAAAAGCGAAAAAATCTGATGCCCGCGTGCGCCCACGGAGCGCAGAATTGCCATTTCCCGGCGACGCTGCTCTAAAGTCGCGATCAGCGCCATCATCATGCCGAGCAGGCCGGTGGCGACGACGGCAATGGATACTAAGCCCAGCGCTTGCTCGGCGACACCCACGAGCTGCCAAAGCTGCTGTAGGGTCGCTGTCGGTAAAATAGCCAGCAGTGGCTCAGATTCGTCATCGTTAATTTTGCGCTGCAAGGCCAACGCCATCGGGCGCACTTTTAAGCCCATGAAAAACGCGGTGATCGCTTTCGGCGGTTTAGCGGCGTGCGGTTCATGGGTTTCATGGCTCTCGTGATCATCGGGTCTAGCCGGAGCTAAACGCGCGCTGCCGTCAAAACGCGCGCTTCCATTAAAACCTTCATGCATGTGCTCAATCGCGGCTAGATTGACGAATACCGATTGGTCAATTGGCGTGCCCGTAGCCGCCAACACCCCAATTAGAGTCTGCTGCGCATGCTCATGCTTGATGAAGCCGACATTTCCTAGCCCATGCGACACCGCAAGCTTTGCGCCCAATTTTAACCCAAGCTTCTCAGCGACCGCAGCACCGACAACGGCTTGCGCGTCGGTATTACTAAAGGCCTGACCTTGGCTAAATTCCAGGGCGCGTTTGGCGCCAAAACGATAGTGCTGAAACAGAGCATCCGTGGTGCCGACGACGCGATAGCCTTGGTAGGAGTCGCCAAGCGAGATCGGGATCGTCCAGCTGACTGAGCTTAAATTGGCATAGCGCTGATAGCTGGCCCAACTGACATTATTCGTGGCTTCGCCCACATGAAATACGGTGTAGAGCATCAGCGGGACGGCACCGGTGCGCGCACCCACAATCAAATCCGTGCCGCTGACCGTACTTTGAAAGCTGCTGCGCGCGCTGGCGCGGATATGCTCAACAGCAAGTAATAGTGCGGTACTTAAGCCAATGGTGAGCACGCACAGAAACGCACTGAACCAGCGATTGCGCAAGCTTTTTAACGCCAAAGAGAGCAAGTTCATGAAATTGCCCCCGCCAAATTTTGTGCGGCCTCTTCGGTTAATGGCTTGGCTTGATTGATGTCTGCTAAATGCACGGTTCGATCAAAATAGCGCTCCAAGCTAGGGTCATGGCTTACAAACAGCAGCGCTGCACCAGACTTTTCTACCTGCGCCAGCAGCAGCTGCATAAAGCGTTCGCGGTGCTCAACATCAATCGCGCTAGTCGGTTCATCGCAAATAATCAAACCCGGTGCGCCAAGCAGCGCGCGCGCCAAAGCGACCCGCTGCTGTTGCCCGACACTTAAGCGACTGACCGGTTGTTCGCGCGTTGCTCTGGGCAAACCGAGCGCAGTCAATAGCGTGGTTGCGGCATCTATCAAACTAGCGCCTTGAGTCAACGCGCGTTGTGTACGCAACTTGGAAAATTGGCACGGCAGCAGCACATTGTCGACGACATTTAAAAAGCCGAGCAGATTGAACAGTTGAAATACGAAGCCTAGATGATCGGCGCGGAATTGATCACGCTTACCGCTTGAAAGCCTAGAAATGGGCTGATCCAGCACGGTTATTTCGCCTGTCGTCGGCACGAGTACGCCGGCGATCAGCTGTAACAGCGTACTTTTACCGCTGCCACTCGCACCTTTCAAAAATAATTTTTCACCCTTTGCCAGAGTGAAATTGGCAATTTCGAGAATGGGTGCCGGGCTGGTCTGTGCTTGGGTTCCCGATGTTCTGGGCCATGCAAACTGAAGGTTCTGGATTGCCACGGCAGTCATATATTTAAAAGCTCTTAAGGTCTGTACAGCAGATTTTTGTGTGCCCAGTTTTGCGGCTCTGCAATGTGCATTGTGGACTACGCAGGATGCAAAGTTGACGCATCATATCCGTATAATATAACACTACATTCGGCATTTTCCTTATGAACGAAAGCGGAAAAAATATTTTTTTATAGCAAACGCCGATTTCTATGGGATCGCGCATTGCCTGCAAAAGTCAAGGCCTTGACCCGGCGATTTTGTCAGCTCAAAATCAACGAAACGCTAGATGTTGTGTTGAGCGATAGTATTATCGGCTAAATGTAGTACTTGCGGCCCTGCATGAACTTAGCCACTCAAGTACCTAAATTTACGATGTAATTTTTGATTAGCGCTATTTCCGAGTGCTGCCTTGGGCATGCCTGCGTTCGCGGTAAATAACGTTTTGAAGTTGAAGGAGGAGTAGCGCTCATCACGATGTAACTCGTCAAAAATCAACAAGTTTCCGCCATTTTCCAAATGAGTTTGCCCAACAACACACCGAACGGTACTCAACATAATTCAGGTTTTGCACAAGGCAAAATCGGCAAATAAAAGCACCCACTTTCGTTCCGGGAGGAACTGCAGCACATGAATACAGCACGCCTAGAATTAGTATCTGATACCGAATTTCGTCACGCCACCCACGCCGCGCATGAAATCCCGATGCAGCCAGCGTCCTATGATATTTGGGACAAAAAATATCGTCTCAAAGCGAAAAATGGCGACGCGGTCGATCATTCCATCGACGATACCTTTCGGCGCGTGGCCAAAGCACTGTCAGAAGTAGAAGTTACGCCCGAGCTGCAAAAGCATTGGCAAGAGCGCTTTTTTTGGGCGCTGCGCCATGGCGCGATTCCAGCCGGACGAGTGACTTCAAACGCTGGCGCGCTGGCGCACAAACCGGCGACTAGCACGATCAACTGCACCGTGAGCGGCACCATTGCCGATTCCATGGACGATATTTTGGAAAAAGTGCACGAGGCTGGCTTAACGCTGAAAGCGGGCTGTGGTATCGGCTATGAATTCTCCACGCTGCGCCCGCGCGGTGCTTATGTTTCCGGTGCGGGCGCGCACACCTCCGGGCCCTTAAGCTTTATGGATATTTACGACAAGATGTGCTTTACCGTTAGCTCCGCCGGTGGGCGGCGCGGTGCGCAAATGGGCACTTTTGATGTCAGCCACCCAGATGTCAAAGAGTTCGTAAAAGCCAAGCGCGAAGATGGCCGTTTGCGTCAATTCAATTTGAGCCTATTAATCACGGATGACTTCATCAAAGCCGTTGAGCTAGACACCGATTGGCCGCTGGTGTTTCCGATTAACCAAAAAGAAAGCGCTGATTTAAATCTGGATGACCGCACACAAGTGCTTTGGCGCGAATGGCCGCAGGCGAGCGGTTATATCAGCCGTGATGATGGTCTGGTGGCGTGTCGTATATACGGTAAGGTGAAGGCGCGCGGTTTGTGGGACATGATTATGACCTCGACCTATGATTTTGCCGAGCCGGGTTTTATCCTGATTGACCGAGTAAACGAAATGAACAACAACTGGTGGTGCGAAGCGATCCGCGCTACCAACCCGTGCGGTGAGCAGCCCTTGCCGCCGTATGGTTCGTGTTTGCTAGGCTCGGTCAACTTGACCAAATTTGTCCGCAATGCGTTCACTGCCAACGCTGTGTTTGACTGGGAGCAATATCGCGAAGTCGTCCGCATTTTTACCCGGATGTTAGACAACGTGGTGGAAGTGAACGGCCTGCCATTGCCGCAGCAGCGCGATGAAATTACGCGTAAGCGTCGGCATGGCATGGGCTTTTTGGGCTTAGGTTCGACCCTGACCATGCTCAAAATGCGCTATGGTTCGCCAGAATCGTTGGATTTCACGGACAAAGTGAGCCGCGAAATGGCGATTGCGGGTTGGGAAGTCGCGGCAAGTTTGGCGCAAGAAAAGGGCCCAGCGCCGATTATGGAAGAAGATTTTGCCGTAACCGGTGAAATGCTGCGCAAGCGGCCTGAAATGTTGCGCGATGGCATTAAGCTGGGCGATTTAATCAAAGGCAAAGTTTTGCACGCGCGCTATAGCCGCTATATGCAGCGCATTGCGGAAGTGGCGCCTGATTTAGTCAATAAGCTGGCCGCTGTTGGTGCGCGCTTTACCCACCATAGCTCGATAGCGCCGACCGGCACGATTAGTTTATCAATCGGTAATAACGCCAGCAACGGCATCGAGCCTAGTTTTGCGCACCACTATTCGCGCAACATTATTCGCGAAGGTAAAAAGAGCAAAGAAAAAGTCGAGGTGTATTCGTTTGAGCTTCTGGCATATCGCGAACTCATCAACGCGAAAGCGATGCCGCTTAGCGATAAAGCTGAGGAACGTTTGCCGGATTATTTTGTCGCAGCCGATGACATTAGCCCGAAAGCACACGTGGATATCCAAGCCGCCTCACAAAAATGGGTCGATAGCTCAATCAGCAAAACCGCGAATGTGCCGACTGATTACGCCTATGAAGACTTTAAAGACATCTATTTGTATGCGCATAAGCAGGGGTTAAAAGGCTGTACGACTTTTAGATTCAACCCGGCCGCGTTTCAGGGCGTGCTGGTGAAAGAGCAAGATCTGGAAAATACCCTCTATAGATTCGAGTTAGAAGACGGCTCAGTTGTCGAGGTAAAGGGCAATGAGCAAATCGAATATGACGGTGAAATGCACACTGCTGCCAATTTGTTTGATGCACTTAAAGAGGGCTATTACGGTAAGTTTTAATTCCATTCTGAGAGGACAACAATATCAGCGCCCACTATCGTCATTCCGGCGAATGCCGGAATCCAGTTTTTCGAAAACAACATTAAATTTCTTATCTTTGCAGAGTCTTTTCTGGATCCCGGCGTGCGCCGGGATGACAAAAGCGCAAATTGCACAGTAAAATCAAGGAGCTACTTGTGTCACATAAAGTTTTTTCGACCTTTGCGTTACTTGCTTTTTTGCAGACTGTAGCAAGTGCGGAAACGATCATCAGTCCGCGTTCGCGTGCCGATCACGAAGCTGAAGTGCGTGCGTTGAATGAAAAATATGCGCCTAAGTCGAACGCGCAACTGGATGCGCAGGTGCAGGCCTCGGGTGGGGTATTGCCAAGTGCATTGCACACGCCCACCGGTGACGGTGAGGCGCAACGTGCGGCGGTTGAATCGGCGCGCCGACAAGCAGAGTCAGCGGCAATGGCAGCACTCGGCGGTAAGCAAACACCCGCCGCTGGCACCAAAGTGCGCGCTGAGTTGGGGGCTTCGGGTTTGGACAAATTTATATTTGGCGGCAAAATTTATAGCCGCGAAGACTTGCTGCCTGTCTTAGTTGAGTTGGGCAAGCTATACAAATTAGACCATTTAGTGTTGTTAGCGTCGGGCGAGCCTATTCAACTTAGCCACTTGGTTGCGCTTTCAAAATTGAGCGATAGCCTAAAGTTGCCAGCGCTTTATCAATATGGCAACGAACTGCGCGCAATTAGCATGCGTTGAGCGCCAAAAACAGATGAGCGTCAAAAAACGTATCGAAAAACAAGGAAATTAAGATGGCCGTTAAAATCTCAAAGAAAATCAAAGCTTATTCAGTGGTACGCCCAGACGAAAAACCAGCTTTTAGCAAAGGGCTGCCGCTGGAGCTGCCGATGGCGGAAGTGATCCAAATGCACGAGCGTTTGGAGCGGCCAGAGTGTTTGGAAGGTTCGACCTATAAAATCAAAAGCCCGCTATTTGAGCATGCTCTATACGTCACGATCAACGACATTATCCTCAACGAAGGCACGCCGCATGAACAGCATCGGCCTTTTGAAGTGTTCATCAACAGCAAAAATATGGAGCACTTTCAATGGGCGGTGGCACTGACGCGCATTATGAGCGCGGTGTTCCGTAAAGGTGGCGACGTGACATTTTTGGTGGAAGAACTTAAAGCAGTGTTTGACCCGCGTGGCGGCTATTACAAAGCAGGCGGCGTTTACATGCCCTCGGTTGTGGCTGAACTTGGCGTAGTGATTGAAGACCATATGAAGCGCATTGGCATGATTAAAACCGATCTGAGCCCAGAAATGCGCGAGCTGATCGCGAAAAAGCGCGCTGAAGTCATCGCGCGTGATGCAAAGTTGGCGCAAAGTGCATCGTTGGGGGATGCGGAAAGCACCGACTCGGGCAGTTTTCCAGCCAGTGCGACGATCTGTCCGAAATGCTCAACGAAAGCCGTGGTGCTTATGGATGGCTGCTCTACTTGCTTGAACTGTGGCTATTCGAAGTGTGGGTGAAGGTCAAGAGCGCGGCTGGATATCCGTCCACGCCAGCCGCACAAACAGCCGTTTCAATGCGCTGAACTTTTCCCCAATGCCTTCATAGCTAACATATACCCCACCAAACAAACCGCGCCTGTTATTAAGCCGACAACCAGCTCAAACAGCATACCCGCAGGTAATTTTAAAAACGCGCCGACGCTTGCCACGCCACTCGCGCTGTGTTCGATGCTTTCTAGCGCGTGATGCAGTAGCGGCCAGCCGTGCACAATAATCGCGCCGCCGACTAAAAACATCGCAATCGTGCCGGCCACGGATAGAAATTTCATGAGCTTAGGCGCTGCTGCTAGCAAAAGTGCGCCAAGTTTGCGCTTAACGCTGGATTTCGAGCGATTCCAGTACAGGCCTAAATCGTCCATTTTGACGATGCCAGCGACTAGTCCATAAACGGCAATCGTCAAAAACACCGCGACCGCAGACAGCACCATGACTTGATTTAAAAAGCTTTCCGCTTTGACGGTGCTGAGCGCAATCACAATGATTTCGGCCGATAAAATAAAATCAGTGCGGATCGCGCCTTTTATCTTGCCTTTCTCGAAAGCGACCAAGTCCACATTTTCATCATCTACCGCCGCTAAATGCGCTTGGTAATGCGCTTTGTCTTCCTGCTGGCTGTGCAAATATTTATGCGCTAATTTTTCGACACCCTCGAAACAAAGATACGCCCCGCCCGCCATCAAAAGCGGCGTCACCGCCCACGGCAGGAACACATTTAATGCTAACGCCGAAGGCACCAGAATGGCTTTGTTGAGCATGGAGCCTTTCGCAACCGCCCAAACGACGGGCAGTTCGCGGTCGGGATTGACGCCGCTGACCTGTTGCGCATTGAGCGCAAGATCATCGCCCAATACGCCAGCGGTTTTGGTAACTGCGACTTTGCTCATTACCGCGACATCGTCTAGCAGGGTCGCGATGTCGTCTAAAAGCATGAAAAAACTAGAACCAGCCATTAAAAACCCCACTTAAGATCAAATTAAGCCCGGATTCTGCCAGCAATTCGCGCGAAGCTGGGGCTTCGTCATCGCGAACGCAGTGAAGCGATCTAGGTGCGCCGCGCTTAAAAGACGAGATTGCTTCGCTGCGCTCGCAAAGACGACTTAGGTTAATGGTTTACTCGAAGCCATCAATAGAGATCGCCTCAAATAACTCAATCGTTTGCGTGAGCGCCTGATTTGAGCGGCAGCTGCTAGTGCAGTCTTCAATCAGAAAGGCCCGCAAGTACACCTTTCCCGATTCCGGTGCGGTCCAGTTGAAGATCAATTCGGCTTGCGTTTTTGGGGTGGGATTGTCGTGCGTTACCGAGCCTTGCAAACATTGCGCACTAGGGCTAGGCGAGACATATTTCCAGGGTGTGCCGGGCCCGATTAGAAAGCTTCCTGCAGGAGTAGCGAAATCATCGAATTGCGCCCAAAGCAGCACACCTTTGACTTTTTTTAAAACATCCGTGTTGATGATGCGCAACTGCACCAGCGCGCCCGGCTGGTAAAAGCGTGCATCGCTGAGCAAGGACCAGCCGGTGGGTGTAGGGTTGGAAAGCGTGCTGGACATCGGCGAAAAAGGAATCAGCGGTACGCTACAAACGATGGAGCCGGATGAAAATGCGTGCAGTGCGCCTGACAGTGTGCTCAGCAAAAGCGCGGCTGTGATACGCACGATTCCGAATGATAAGTGCCGCATCAAGTTCATTTAGATCCTTAAAAATAGAGTTTGGAGTAAAGATAGACTTTAAAGGAGTGACGAATTTTGAGGTGGAGCAAAACCGCAGGCAACGAACAGATTAGTCTGGCTAAAGTATCCGTAAACTCCGTGGAAAAGACGTGACTGAGATGCCAATTTGCGAAACTAGCCGCAGATTTAAAGCATTTACGAAGTACTGAAGCCGAGCTATTGCAAACGTTATTCTGTAAAATTTGACACGTTAAAACTGCCGAGGTGGAAGATAATGTCCCTAAAAAGAGCGGTATTTGTGGCAATTCTAGCGCTTAATTGCGCACCTGCCTGGGCCGAGATTCCCATCGATCAGATCTTCAAGGCCAGCATGGATGAGCCTGCCGAAGGGCCATACACGCCACAGGAAGCGTCACGTTTTCTACAGCAGGCAACATTTGGCGCTAAGCTGAGCGAAATCGAAAACCTTGCCCGCATCGGCTACAACGCTTGGTTTGATCAGCAGTTTGCAGCCACGCGCTCGGAAGAAACGCCCTATTTAGACGGCTTAATCAATGCCGCGATTGCGGCAGGAGGGCCTGTTAACGTGTTTCAGGGTGAGCGCACCGAAAGCTGGTTTCGCAATTCCTTATTTGCAAATAACGATCAATTGCGTCAGCGCATGGCTTTTGCGCTGAGCCAAATTTTCGTGATCTCGGATCAAAATGGCGCGATTGAAGGCAATCCTACGGCGATATCCCACTATTACGACAAGCTTTCCGAAAACGCCTTTGGCAATTATCGGACTTTGCTTGGCGATGTGACTTTGCATCCCACGATGGGGCGCTACCTGTCGATGCACAAGAACCGCAAACCGGATGCCGCGCTCAATATTCGCCCAGATGAAAACTATGCGCGCGAAATTATGCAGCTGTTTTCGGTAGGCTTGGTGCAGCTTAACTTGGATGGTACGCCCATTCTTTCGGGCGGTAATCCGGTGCCGACTTATAACCAAGAAACTATACGTGGCTTTGCCCATGTCTTTACCGGCTGGAACTATTCCACTTGTCGTCCGCCGGAATCAGCGACTAGCTATCAGTGGTATTGGGACTATTGCGATACCAAAAGCCTATCTGTAACGGGTGATCAAGACTACCGCCTACACGCGGGTTGGCGCGAGCCGATGAAACCTTGGGGCGAAGGTAGCCCGTTTGGCGAGCGCTTTCATTCCGCCCTGCTCGGGCCGTTGCCGAACAATGCGAAGCAACTGCTTGTCTACCCAGGTGCAGCGCCCGCGAATGGCGTGCTTCCAAGTGGCGGCACGGCGCGCTCGAATTTAAATGCAGCGCTGGATAATGTCGCGAATCATCCAAATGTCGGGCCGTTTATTTCGCGCCTATTGATTCAGCGTTTCGTGACTTCAAACCCATCCCCCGCCTACATCAGCCGGGTTGCAACCGTTTTTAATACCGCACCGCGCGGCAATTTAGGCAATGTGGTGAAAGCCATTTTGCTGGACCCAGAGGCCCGGCGCCCTACTGCTGCCAATGCTGGCAAAGTGCGCGAGCCGCTGCTGCGTTTGACCCAGCTTTATCGCGCGTTTGATGCAAATTCACGCGATAGCAATAATAATTTTGTCACCAGCGGTATCGGTCGCATTTATGAGTATCCGAACTACTGGATGGCGCAAGCGCCGGTCAGCTCGCCAACGGTGTTCAATTTTTATCTGCCCAACTACAAACTGCCCGGCGAAACCACCACGCTCGGTTTATATTCGCCAGAATTTCAAATTACCACCGACACCTACATCACCCGCATTCACAACGAGTTTGAAGGGCGCATTTTCTGGCAATTTAGGGGCAACACTAACTTGCCGCCGATCACCGATTGGAACCCGATGCTGCTGGATTTGACCCGCGACACTGCGGTTTCAGCAAACGCGCAAAATCTGATCGCCCGGCTAGATTTGTTGATGATGGGCGGCAAAATGAGCACCGGCATGCGCAACATTTTGGTTTCCCACGTCAACAGTATGCCCGTTGCGAACGAAGGCGATCGGCGATCACGGGTGCAAGATGCGCTGTGGTTGGTAATGAATTCCCCTGAATATGTCGTGGAGAAGTAAACATGAGCTACCTACAACGTCGCGATTTTATTCAACGCGCCTTGATGGCGACTGCCGGTGGCGCGGCATTTGGCCTGCTGCCAGCAAAGCTAGCGCTGGCGCAATCTAGTTTGCTCGGCGGCACTCTGCTGCGCGGTACTGGCCCGAACGACTACAAAGCATTGGTTTGCATTTATCTGTATGGCGGTAATGATTGCTTCAATATGGTGGTGCCGCGCGATGCCTCGGGCTATGCGGATTATCGGGCTTTGCGCTTAGGCAATGGTGTCGCGGGCGACGCGTCAAATTTGGCAATCCCACAAGCTAATTTGTTGCTGCTAAATCCCTCGGTAGCGCCCATTGGCGGCGGTCAATTTGGCCTGCATCCGGTAATGACTGGTTTAAAGGAAATGTTCGACGCGGGTAAAGCGGCGGTCGTCGCTAATGTCGGCACGCTGGTGCGTCCGGTGACCAAAACCATGTATCAAACCAATCCCGGAATCTTGCTGCCCGCGCAGCTTTTTTCGCATTCGGATCAGTCCGTGCAGTGGCAAACGCCGCGCGCGGATGCCACGGATCGCACCGGTTGGGGTGGGCGATTGGCGGACATTTTCCGTGCCGACAATCCCAATCAAACGCTGTCTATGAATGTATCTTTGGATGGCGACAATGTGTTCCAGTCGGGCGTGCAGGTTGCACCGTATTTTATGAACACCTACGGAGTGGAAGAAATTGGTGCCATCAATACGCCTGATGCCAATTGCGGGCCAACCAATGACTATCGCAGTCGACGCTGTTTAAGCTTTAAAGCCTTGCAAGACCTTGCCGCTTCTGCCACGCCAGGGCACGCATTCGAGCGCGCTTATGTGATTAAGACGCGGCGTTCCATTGAAACCGCAGCGCAGGTTTCGGTGGCGATTGATGCGCATCCGGCGTCAGCACCAAAATTTGCGCCGTTCTGGACTGCCAATGGTTTGGTGCAGGGGCCGAATAACGTCGATGCCTTGCCGCGTATCGCCCAACAGCTGCTGATGATTGCACGCGTGATCGCCGCGCGCGGCACTTTGGCGATGAAGCGCCAGCTGTTTTTTGCCGCAACCGGCGGCTTTGATACGCACGACAATCAAAACGCCGATCACCCGGATTTGCTAAAAGATTTATCGCAATCGGTCAAAGCCTTTTATCAAGTCCTAGACATCGTTGACCCCACGCTTGCCAATAACGTCACCGCTTTTACCGCCAGCGATTTTGGCCGAACCTTATCGAATAACGGCGATGGCACCGACCACGGCTGGGGCGGACACCACTTGGTCTTCGGCGGCGCGGTCAACGGCAATCGCATTTATGGAAAAATGCCGAGTCTGAAACCAACGTCTACTAACCCCGACGATATTGACGGCGGGCGCTTAATTCCAACGCTTTCAACCGATCAATACGCGCACACTTTGGCAAAATGGTACGGGTTGCAAGAAGCGGATCGGTTAACGATATTTCCGAATTTAAACTTCATGAACGACCCGATTTTGTCGGTGCCAGGGTCAGATTTGGGCTTTATGCAGCCGAGTTGATTAACTTAGCGGAGTTATCAACGTTTCGTCTTTGCGAACGAAGTGAAGCAATCTCAGCGGCTTGCGCTTCACTGCATCTAATGCTTGGATGTTCAGGTTTCTTTGCACTAGTTACATCGCTGCAAACTCAGTGCAGTCGGAACGCGGGGTCAGATTTGTCTGAAAGCGTCCGACTTAAAATTTATTGTCTTACTAAGTAAGTCAGAGTAGTGTTGTGAAAAATATTTTGTGAGCCTATGAATGTCTACCGTCCGCGTTTCATCTAAAGGCCAAATCGTGTTGCCTGCAGCATTGCGGCATAGGCTGGGATTGGCCGCTGGCGCATCGTTGCAACTGGAAGAGCTCACTGATGGCGTGAATTTAACCGTGTTGCGCGCCGTGCCCAAGGTAGATCTCAGCAATTTAGCGGGCATGATTAAAGCCCGCGCCAGTGGCAACGCGCGCAGCTTGGCCGACTTTGATGCGGCTACAATGCTGGCAAAATCACCACAGTGAAAAGCCTGGATACTAATGTCCTCGCACGGTTTTTCATTGACGACTCAGAGGATCTGCAGGCGGCAAAACAGCGCCCTTCGGCGATACTTGCCATGTCAGACCGGAGTTTCATTAGCATCACTGTGGTGCTTGAATTCGAATGGGTAATGCGCGGTTTTTACAAGATGACGCGTGCGGAAATCACGGGTGTGTTCAATGCCCTAGTCGGCATTGCGCACATCGCAGTAGAGGACCGCGCGGCAGTGCTAACAGCGATTGATGCCTATCAGCACGGACTAGATTTTAGTGATGCCCTACACCATGCGAAAAGCGTGCGGTGTACTGCGCTGCTGAGTTTCGATAAAGCATTTGCCAAACGTGCGAAAGTGCAGAATCTTTTGCCGCCGGTGGTGTTATTGAGTTAAAAATCAAGATCGCAGCAACCGTATTTGCAGATCACACATCAATCGACCGGGCAATTCGCACTCTGAAATTCCAGTGCCGCCGCAGGCATTGAGTGCTGTTTCGAAGCGCCCCGCTGAAAATAAGTCTTGTGCGTGATTCAGTCGTTCAAATGCATTCATAGTTTGCGCTTCACCTTCACCGGCAGCGCCCGAAGTGTTGCCAATGTTGCTTGCAACACCAATCTCAATTTCTCACGATCTTCCAAAACCGCCATCGCTAGTTCAGACGTGCCCATAGCCCCCGGATAAGCGGGCGTGCGGTTGCCAAAGAGGGTGGCGACCAATTCATCCGGCATCGTTTTGGTTTTCAAAAACAAGCGATCATCGCAGGCGAGCGCGAATATCAACCCGTCCAAATAAAGGCCATATTCGCCGAACATCTTTTTGGCCGTGACGACACCCAGTGCCGCGCAATTAGCTGATCGACGAAGAAAGCGAGTGTGTTGGATCCAGTTGCCATAGAACCTTATTGGTTTGGAGAAGTTTTGATCAAACGGTGGTTGCTTGCATGACGCTTACTCCACTTCCAACCGATCAACCCGCTGCAAACCGCGCGGCAACAACGCGCCGCGTTGGGTGCGTTCACCGCGATACGCGGCTAAGTCATTGCCTTTAAGCTTGGTGATGCGGCCACCGGCCACCACAACTAGTGTTTGCTTTTCCGTCATCAATGCCACTGAAACGACTTTTTCCGAAGCACTTTTCGTCGCTGGCACGCTAATAATCTTGTTGCCTTTGCCCTTTTCGAGCGCGGGTAGATCACGCAGAGGGAATACCAATAAATGCCCGGCGGTGGTGGCAACGGCGATCCAGCATTGCTCGATCGGTGCAGGTAGCAGCAGCGGCGGTGACACCGTCGCACCTTCGCTTAAGTTCAACATCGCTTTGCCTGCGCGGTTGCGGCTGATCAAGTTCTCAAACTTGGTGATAAAGCCATAGCCGTGGCTTGATGTGAGCAACAGCATCGCCTCGTTTTCCGCGCTGACGCAAGTCACAAAGCGTGCGCCGGGGGCTAGATCAAAGCGTCCGGTAAGGGGTTCACCCTGGCCGCGTGCGCTCGGCAGCGTGTGGGTCGGCGTGGAATAGGCGCGCCCGGTGGTGTCGAAGAACGCAGCTTGGTAGTTGCTGCGTCCACGCGAAAAGCTCAGCACCGAGTCACCTTCGCGATAGCTCAGTGCGGAAGGGTCGATTTCGTGGCCTTTTGCGGCACGCGCCCAGCCTTTGTCGGACAAAATCACGGTCGAAGGCTCGCTCGGCGTTAAGTCTTGCTCACTCAGCGCTTTTGCAGCACTGCGCTCCACAATGGGGCTGCGGCGCGCATCGCCGTGCGCTTTCGCGTCGCTCTCTAATTCGCGCTTGATCAGTGTTTTCATGCGCGCTTTCGATGCCAAAATACCGGTTAAATCGTCGCGCTCGTCTTCCAACTCCTTTTGCTCGCCGCGAATTTTCATCTCTTCAAGCTTGGCTAAATGCCTTAACTTGGTTTCTAAAATAGCCTCGGCCTGCGCTTCGCTCAAGGCAAAGCGCGCAATCAGCACTGGTTTTGGCTCATCTTCGCTGCGAATGATGCGAATCACCTCATCCAAATTCAAATAGGCGATCAACAATCCCGCTAATAAATGCAGGCGACGATCCACTTTTTCTAAGCGCGTTTCCAATCTGCGGCGCACGGAAGCAGTACGAAAACCCAGCCATTCGGTCAGAATCGTTTTTAAGCCCTTAACGCGTGGCAAGCGATCTAAACCGATCAAATTGATATTGACTCGGTAGCTGCGCTCCATATCGGTAGTGGCAAATAAATGTGCCATCAGCTCGTCAATATCCACGCGATTGCTGCGCGGAATCAGCACTACGCGCACCGGCGTGGTGTGATCGCCTTCATCACGCATGTCTTCAATCATCGGCAGCTTTTTCAGCCGCATTTGCTCAGCGATTTGCTCCTGAATTTTCGCTGGGCTGACTTGATGCGGTAAGGCGGTGATTACAATATTGCCATTCTCACGCAAATAAATGGCGCGCTGGCGCACCGAACCGGAGCCAGTTTCGTACATTTTCAGCAAGTCAGCGCGCGGCGTAATGATTTCGCCTGCGGTGCAAAAATCCGGCCCTTGAATGTGCTCGCACAAATCGCACGTGGTCGCTTCCGGGTCATCCAGTAAACGGATGCAGGCACTCACCACTTCGCGCAAATTATGCGGCGGAATATCGGTAGCCATGCCCACCGCAATGCCGGTGGTGCCATTGAGCAGCAAATGCGGCAGACGTGAGGGTAGCCATACCGGTTCTAGCTGTTTGCCATCGTAATTGGGCTTAAAATCGACCGTTCCTAAATCCACCTCCTCCAACAAAGTGGCGGCAAATTTGGTGAGTTTGGCCTCGGTGTAGCGCATCGCCGCGAAACTTTTCGGGTCATCCGGCGAGCCAAAGTTGCCTTGGCCTTCAATCAATGGATAGCGAAACGCAAACGGCTGCGCCATCAACACCAGCGCGTCATAGCAGGCGGAATCACCGTGCGGGTGATATTTACCAATCACATCGCCTACGGTGCGCGCGCTTTTCATTGGTTTGGACGCATGCTCCAAGCCAAGTTCGCTCATCGCGTAAATAATGCGCCGCTGCACCGGCTTCAAGCCATCGCCCAAAAATGGCAGCGCCCGGTCCAAAATTACATACATGGAATAGTTTAGATACGCTTCTTCCGCGTAATCCTTGAGCGCTTTGGTATCAAAGCTTTGAAACGTCGTTGCCATAAAAACTTACCTATTTATTTGTTTGCCGGGGCAAACAAACCCTATTTATTTGTTTGCCGGGGCAAACAAACGCTGTGGACGCGCGGGTGGCGTCAAATTTTGTGAGTGTGGGCGTTTTGCGATGGCAAAACTTCAGCCGCAGAGGGTACCTTCTCAGAAAGTCATTTCGCCGCATTGGCCGGTATGCAACATAAATGCTATTCGGCATTGCAAAAAAAAGCCGCAGTCTTTCTTACATACCGACCAATGGGGCGAAATGACTTTTTGAAGAGGTTAGCCAAGCTGCGCCAACACGTAATCAGCCGCGGATACCTTGAACTCACCAGGCGCTTCAATAAACAAATGTGTGACCACACCGTCTTTCGTCACCATCGCAAAACGCTGCGAGCGCACGCCCATGCCAAATTTGGTGGCGTCCAATTCTAAGCCCAGCAATTTGGTGAATTCAGCGTTACCGTCTGCCAGCATCATAATGTCGCCGGAATTTTGGCTTTTGCCCCAGGCATCCATCACGAACGCATCATTGACCGCCATACAGGCAATTTTATCGACGCCTTTGGCTTTTAGCTCAGCGCTAAGTTCGACATAGCCGGGCAGGTGGCGGGCGGAACAGGTTGGTGTGAATGCGCCGGGTACGGAGAACAGCACCGTGGTGCCGGCGCCAAAAATTTCTTCGGTGCTGATCGGTTTTGGGCCGTCACGCATGATGTTGAGGGTGCTCGCTGGAATTTTGTCGCCGACTTGAATGCTCATTGGATAAAGGCCTTTTTGCTGTTTGAGGAAAATTAGGGATCGCAATCATAGGCGTAACCGTAGCAAAGCACGTTACGCGCGTGTGACGATTTCTGAATTTATCTGAACGATATCAGCCGAGCACTTGGTAGAGAAGTTGACAGAAAAAAGTTTGAAGGTATATTGCGCGGCTCAGATGCGGGAATAGCTCAGTTGGTAGAGCACGACCTTGCCAAGGTCGGGGTCGCGAGTTCGAGTCTCGTTTCCCGCTCCAGAAATTGGCATCAAGCAGTTGTTTTAGCAACAATTTTAGCTACCGGCCTGGTGGCAGAGTGGTCATGTAGCGGCCTGCAAAGCCGCGTACGCCGGTTCGATTCCGACCTAGGCCTCCAAAGTAAATTAAAACGCCAGCTTAGTGCTGGCGTTTTGCTGTGCGCCCCGCATGGATAAGAGGCGGCCTCGATTGCGCGGCCCAATGGCACCGATCTCGAATGTTTATCAACTGCACGTTACTAGCTTGACTGCACCTGTAAATTCTGTGCAGCACATAGCGCGTTAACGCACAAGTGCGTTGGGTAACCCAATAGTACGCAATATTTAGGGTAGTGCAAGCAAGCCTTTTAGTTAGGTTCAAATAAAGAAGAGTTTTGGGTGTGATTTTTCTTTAGCTAACTAACAAAGGGCGTTTATGCGAAATATGGGTGGGGTTTTAGCGCGGTGTCTAGTTTGGCCGCTTTCGATGTACGCCGGATCAGTAATGGCCCAAGAGACTACAGCACCCGTGGTGGTGCTGAATTCCGGGGATACCGCGTGGATGTTGACCGCGACGGCGTTGGTGCTATTGATGACGATTCCTGGATTGGCGTTGTTTTATGCGGGCATGGTGCGCTCGAAAAACGTGCTTTCCGTGATGATGCAGTGCTTTGCGATCACCGCGCTGATCACGGTGCTTTGGACGGTGTATGGCTACAGCGTAGCTTTTGACACTACCGGTATGGTCGCGGGTACAACCAATCTACATTCTTTTTTTGGCGGTTTTAGCAAAGTGTTTTTTGCTGGCGTTGGGCGTGATTCATTAACGCTTTTGCCATTTCCACTGATGATTCCTGAAACAGTGTTTGCCATGTTTCAGTTGACCTTTGCGATCATTACGCCCGCCCTAATCGTCGGTGCATTCGCCGAGCGCATGCGCTTTGGCGCGCTGCTGGTGTTTGTTACGGGTTGGTTTACGCTGGCGTATTTGCCGATCGCGCATATGGTTTGGGGAGGCCCAGGTGGCTTTTTGGCGGAGGTTGGAGTAATTGATTTTGCTGGTGGCACGGTGGTGCATATCAATGCCGGTATTGCCGGTTTGGTGGCTTGCTTGATGTTGGGCAAGCGCAAAGGTTTTCCAACTACAGCGATGCCGCCGCACAATTTAACCTACACGCTGATTGGTGCGTCGTTACTTTGGGTCGGCTGGTTTGGCTTTAACGCAGGCTCCGCGGGTGCGGCAAATGGCTCGGCGGGTATGGCGATGTTAGTTACCCAAATTGCGACGGCCGCAGCAGCATTGGCATGGATGTTCGCGGAATGGATCGTGCATCGTAAGCCCTCGGTATTGGGTGTGGCTTCCGGGGCGGTTGCAGGTTTGGTGGCGATTACGCCCGCGTCTGGCTCGTGCGGCCCTGGTGGCGCGCTGGTGATTGGCGCAGTGGCGGGTGCGGTGTGCTTTTTTGCAGCGACTAAGCTCAAGCGCAAGTTTGGCTATGACGATTCACTCGACGTATTTGGCGTACACGCGGTCGGCGGTATTGTAGGTGCGATATTGACCGGGGTTTTTGCGGCAGCGGCTTATGGCGGTGCAGGTTTGCCCGAAGGTGTGAGCGTTGCTAGCCAGCTGGGTAAGCAAACGATCGGGGTTTTGGTCACGATTGGCTATAGCGCCTTGGTTAGTTTCGTGGTGTTGAAGGTGATTAGTTTTGTCACGCCACTGCGCGCTAGCGATGAAGAAGAGGCACAAGGACTTGATTTGGCATTGCACAATGAACGTGGCTACAGCCTTTAATCCCACATTTTTCGCCGTTTCGCCGGGTTCGGCGGAACGGTTCAAACCTCTTAGGTGAATTTTATGAAAATGATTACCGCAGTGATCAAGCCGCACAAGCTTGAAGATGTTCGTGAAGCATTGAGCGACGAGGGCGTTACCGGCATTACTGTCAGTGAAGTGAAGGGCTATGGCCGACAAAAAGGCCATACCGAACTTTACCGGGGCGCTGAATACAGCGTGGAGTTTCTGCCCAAAATCCGCCTTGAGATCGCAGTGACGGACGACAAAGTCGATGGCGTAATGGACGCCATTGCAAAGGCTGCATCCAGCGGCAAGATCGGCGACGGCAAAATCTTCGTGACCAATCTTGAAAAGGTTATGCGCATACGCACCCGTGAACTGGATGCGGACGCCCTATAAAAATAGGACGCAAAAATTGAATTACCAAACGCCTGGGCTAACATGCGCATATTTTTATGCGCATGTGAGTTCAAAGTTTAAATCAGCGTCACGCCGGTTTTGCTTTGCACGTCTTCGCGCGTGACGCCGTCTGCTAATTCCATGAGTTTCAGGCCGTCCGGCGTGATATCCATCACCGCTAAGTCAGTAATGATGCGGTCCACCACGCCTACGCCTGTCAGCGGCAAAGTACATTTAGGCAATATTTTCAAATCAATTGTGCCGTCTTTCTTCTTTGCCACATGCTCCATCAGCACGATCACGCGTTTGACGCCAGCGACTAGATCCATCGCGCCGCCCATGCCTTTAACCATCTTGCCGGGAATCATCCAGTTGGCTAAATCGCCGTGTTCGCTAACCTGCATGGCGCCTAAAATCGATAAGTTGATCTTGCCGCCCCGAATCATCGCAAAACTTTCGTGGCTGCCAAAAATAGACGAACCTTTTTGCGTGGTGACGGTTTGCTTGCCTGCGTTGATTAAATCGGCATCGACTTGATCCTCGGTCGGGAACGGGCCGATACCGAGCATGCCGTTTTCCGACTGCAGCCACACTTCCTTGTCTTCAGGCACAAAATTCGCTACTAGAGTAGGGATGCCAATCCCTAAATTGACATAAAAGCCATCCTGTAGCTCCTGCGCTGCACGTTGCGCCATTTGGTCTTGATTCCAGGCCATGATCAAACTCTCCGTAATTGAACTTTCTTTTTAATTCGTTTGCCGAGGCAAACCAGCACGCGATCTTAAGTTAGCTTCCTTGCGTCGTCATTGCGAGCGTAGTGAAGCAATCCATTGTATTTATTTAGTTTATAGCGATCCGAACAATGGATTGCCACGTCGCTGCGCTCCTCGCAATGACAAGGCGATACCTTTGTCTTCCCAGTCCAAACGATGCTACTTGTTCGGGCTTACCGTGCGCTTCTCAATGCGTTTTTCTGGATGCGGGTTATGCACGATCCGGTGCACATAAATTCCCGGCAAATGCACCTCATCTGGAACCATAGCCCCTGTTTCGACAATTTCTTCGACTTCGACAATGCAGATTTTTCCCGCCATCGCGACCGCTGGATTGAAATTGCGCGCGGTCAAGCGAAACTGTAAGTTGCCAGATTTATCGGCGCGGTGCGCCTTGACCAGCGATACCTCGGGAAGCAGCGCACGCTCCATAACGTAAATCTCGCCATCGAATTCGCGTAACTCTTTGCCATCCGCAACGATGGTGCCTACGCCGGTTTTGGTGAAGAATGCCGGGATGCCAGCACCGCCAGCGCGCAGTTTTTCCGCCAAAGTGCCCTGCGGCGTGAATTCTAATGCCAGCTCGCCGGCCAAATATTGCCGCTCGAATTCCTTATTTTCCCCGACATAGCTGGAAATCATCTTTTTGATTTGCCGGGTTTCCAATAGTTTGCCAAGGCCAAAGCCGTCTACGCCCGCGTTATTCGAAATCACCGTTAGCCCTTTCACGCCACTATCGTGTAGCGCGTCAATCAGCGCTTCGGGAATGCCACACAGACCAAAACCACCCACCGCGAGTAACTGACCGTCCTTGACCACGCCCGCGAGTGCGGCCGTCGCGCTGGGATATATTTTATTCATTGCTTTTCCTGGCTGGGTTGAGGGTTACTAAGAGTTTACGGCATTATTTGGCGCTGTTTGCAGAGAAGGAATTCTTGAAAACCGTTCGTGCTGAGCTTGTCGAAGCATGTAGCAGCATCCTTCGTGATGTGTGTCGCTTCGTTAGAAATTTTGCGGCTCTGCCCTTCGACAAGCTCAGGGCGAACGGTTCTCATCACAAAGCTTCAAACTTATGCTGGCCAGATCAATAGCTACAGCCGCTCAATATAAAAGCTGCCGCCGCCAAAGCCATGTCCTTTTGGGTGATTGAGTGCTGCAATAATCGCTTCGGGGAACTTTTGGAACGCGTAGTAGTTTGCGAATAGCACCTTAAACCCGCTGGAAAACATCAATAGTGCATGCAGAAGATACTGTTCATTCCAACTGCGATTCTCATCGATTACCCATTCGCGCAGGTACTCGTGCGGTAGAAAAATATCGTGGATGTGGATGCGCACGCCCGGCTTGAGCTGGGGCAATACCTGTAAGTACAGATAATTCACGTCGCTGCCGGTTTTGCAAACGTGCGAGCTGTCAATGAACAGCAAATCGCCTGCTTCAAGCGAGGTAAAAAACGTGATGGGTAGCTCTTGCACGCGTTTTTCGATCAGCTCCAAACCCAGCTCAGGCCGATGTAAAAAGGGGCGTGGATAAGGCTCGACGCATTGCAGGGTCGTGTGTTTGCCCAGAAAACGCCGTTTCACATCGGCCATCAATAGACTGGAATACCCGGAGCCAACTTCGACAATGCGCCGTGGCTGCCAGAGGCGCAGAAAACAAAACAGCGCACGCGCATCCAGCCAGCTAAATTGACTATTGCGCGTGTAGAAAAAATCGAGCGACGCGTCTTCGGGCCCATGTTCCGGGTAGTCGTACTCATGCATAAAGCGCAGTAAAGCCTGCTCAATCAATTGCGTATGACTCACCGGGTTAAAGTCTATGCCGTGCGCTGTGGGCTTATCAGGATAGAGTTCGTCGAAACGGCTTTTCAGATCTTGGGGGTCAACAACGGGCGAGTAAAAATGCCCGTTTGGATGTGCGGTTTTTATGTTCATAAACAGCCTAGAGTAAAACGTTTTAAGGAAATTTTTCATATTTGCATTAAAACCGTGAAGACGCGACCTCTCAATCAGCGCCCCAATTTCAACAAAATCAGCTCCGCTAACTCACGCTTGAGTTCGGCGCTAATAATTTCCTCTTCCTGCGACGCACCCAGCGCTTGCGCTTCATCAAAGCTGTATTCGCGCCGTACCGTGACATCGAAGGCTGCAATGATCGGCGTGTCGCCAGTCGCTGGCATTAGGCGTGCGCTGGCTTTGCCGATCAGCACGAATTCACTGACGCGCGCGCGGTCGTTGACGCTTAACACTTCGCGCACGAGCGATTCACTGATGATCTCAAGCTTTGCGGCGGTTGGATCACCGTCCTTGGCCGCCGCATTGTTGCCGTACAGTGCGCGCTTGACCTCGACTACTAAGCTGCTTAACGGATCGCTACTTTCGACGCGTATGGCCTGCACGCCTTGCGGTAAGCGCACTGGGTCACGCAGCTGAAAACCGCAGCTGCTAAAGACGCTGGTTAGCGCCAGGGATGTGACTAAGACTGCCAAAAAGCGGCGCACCTCAAGCCACCACAATGCTAACGAGCTTACCCGCAACAACAATCACTTTTTTCACCGCCATTCCTTCTAAGTATTTTGCCACTGCAAGCCGTGCTGCGGCTTCAATGTCCGCATTTGCGGTTGATTTTGCTAAGGTAATTTGACCGCGTAGTTTGCCATTGACCTGTACCGCTAAAGTGACGTCATCGCGCAACAGTGCTGCGGCATCCGCAACGGGAAAACGCTGATCCAGAATCAAGCTGCTCTGCCCCAATAGCTGCCAGAGCCGGTGACACAAATGCGGCGCGATTGGTGCCAGCATCAAGGTGATCGCTTCCCAGCATTCTTGCCGCAGTGCGCCCGCATTCGAGCTTGCATCGTTGAATTTGCTGATTGCGTTGGTCAATTCCATAATTGCGGCGATCGCGGTATTAAAATTGAGCCGTTCCCCGACATCGCGCCCGACTTTGGCAATCGCCTCATGTAGCTGGGTGCGTAGCTCTTTTTGTTCGGCAGTTGCTGTGCCTGCATCAAAACTCGCGTTAGCCGCTGCGTCGTTTAAGTGCTCATGCACCATGCGCCAAATGCGTTTGACAAAGCGGTGCATGCCTTCCACGCCGGTTTCTGACCACTCCAAACTTTGATCGGGCGGTGCGGCGAACATGGAGAACAGGCGTACGGTGTCAGCACCATATTTGTCGATCATTGACTGCGGATCGACGCCGTTGCCTTTGCTTTTGCTCATTTTTTCGACCGGCCCAATCGTCACGGCTTGCCCGTCTTTAAGCAAAGTTGCGGTCAACGCGCGGCCCTTGCTGTCGCGCTCTACCTGCACTTCCGTCGGCGCAAAATAGCTTTTCGGGCCATCGTCGGTTTCTTGGCGGAAATAAGTATCCGCCACCACCATGCCCTGACAGAGTAATTTCGTCGCCGGTTCGTTGCTGCTAACCAAGCCAACATCGCGCATGATTTTGTGCCAAAAGCGGAAATACAGCAGATGCATGACCGCGTGTTCAATACCGCCGATATACAGATCAATCGGCAGCCAGTGGTTTGCGCGCGCGTCCAGCATGGTGTTTGCACCCGGCGAGCAATAGCGTGCGTAATACCAGCTGGACTCGACGAAAGTATCGAAGGTATCGGTTTCGCGGGTTAGTTTTTCGCCGGTTTGCGGATCGGTGTAGTTGAAAAAGTTCGGGTCGCTCTTAATCGGACTGGTGACGCCGCTAAACGCGACGTTTTCCGGCAGTACGACCGGCAATTGATCGAGCGGCACCGGCACCGAGCTGCCATCAGCGCGATACAGCATCGGAATCGGGCAGCCCCAATAGCGCTGGCGGCTAACGCCCCAATCGCGCAGTCGAAAGTTGACCTTGCGCGTGGCTTTATCGGCTGCGGCTAAATCACCTGCCATCGCATCAAATGCCGCTTGGAAGGCCAAACCATCGTATTTGCCGGAGTTAATGCACACGCCGTAATCAGTGTATGCGCCAGCAGATATATCAGCAGTCGCGCCATCCGCAGGCGCAATCACTTGAACAATGGGCAGGCCGTATTTGCTCGCCATTTCCCAATCCCGCTGGTCGTGCCCCGGCACCGCCATGACGGCACCCGTGCCGTAGCCCATCAAGACAAAATTCGCCGCCCAGATGGGTACTGTGGCACCAGTAATCGGGTGAATCGCCGAAATACCCAAAGCCACGCCGCGCTTTTCGGCCTTTTCGATCTCCGCTTCGGCGGTGCCGCCCTTGGTTAAATCGGCCAACGCCGCCGCCAAATTCGGGTCTTTCGCCGCTGCCGTCTTGGCCAGCGGATGTTCAGCGGCAACTGAAATAAAGGTGACGCCGCACAGCGTGTCTGGGCGAGTGGTGTAAACGGTGAGTTTGTCAGCAACAGTCGAGTCGCTGAGCGCAAAGTCAATTTCCAAACCCTCAGAGCGCCCAATCCAGTGGCGCTGCATGGTTTTCACCGAGTCCGGCCAGTCTTTCAGATTATCCAACTCATCCAGCAGCTCTTGCGCGTAGGCGGTGATCTTGAAAAACCACTGCGGGATTTCTTTTTTCTCCACCAGCGCACCAGATCGCCAGCCACGGCCATCGGGGCTAACTTGTTCGTTTGCCAACACGGTTTGCTCGACCGGGTCCCAATTGACAATGGAGTTCTTGCGATACACCAAGCCTTTTTCATACAGCTTGATAAATAATTCTTGCTCAAAGCGGTAGTAATCCGGCTTGCAGGTGATGACTTCGCGGCTCCAGTCGTACGCTAGCCCTAAAATCTTGAGCTTGCCGCGCATGTAGTCGATATTCGAGTACGTCCATTTCGCTGCTGGCACCTTATGTTTGATCGCCGCATTTTCGGCGGGCAGGCCAAAGGCATCAAAACCCATCGGCTGCAGCACATTTTTGCCGAGCATGCGCTGATAGCGGCTAACCACATCGCCAATGGTGTAGTTGCGCACATGCCCCATATGCAGCGCGCCCGACGGGTAGGGCAGCATGGACAGGCAATAGAATTTCTCACGGCTGTCGTCTTCAACCGCCTTAAAGCACTGATTTTCTTGCCAAAACGCCTGCGCGCTGGCTTCGATCTCGGCGGCGTCATAGACGGCGGTGGGCACCGAATTGGTAGACGAGGTGTGGCTTGACACAATACTGGCAGTCATAACGAAGCGTCGCTAAAAGTTTAGCCGCCAAGCATAACCGCTGGCGTATGGCGGCGGCTGAATTTTGCCTATGCTCTACGCGCGATCAGCGATTTCAGCCATTAGTGCTGGCGTACGCCAGAGATCTGGTTTTTCAATACAAGCTTAAAACGCCAACATCTGCCCCACATCTGCCGGGCTTACGCCATTGAGCGCCGCCAAATAGGCATCGGCAATCGCGTCTTCACCTTGGTCGGTGCGCACTTTTAGCCAGCTTTGCGCCCAGAGCAGCATCGCTACCCAAGCAGCACCAGTGCGGCGGTCAAATTCAACCGGGCCCCACTGTGAAACGCGCTTAGCGGCGTAGTCGGGGGCAAAAAAGAGTTCGGGCTTTGGCCCCAGCGGTTTTTGACCAATTGATGCGTTTTCACCCGGCACCCCAGCCGCTTCGTGCCAGTGCGTTACGCCAATTCTTAAGCTGTGCTGCAGGCCACGGCAGTGCTGGTGAATGCGCGCCATCAGCGCCACATTGCCGCTGAAATCCACAGCGATGGCGGATTGCTCGGGCGCTAAACTTCCTACGTCCTGATAATCCAGCACCCGATCAAAGCAGCCGCGCGCGCGCACAAAATCCATGTTTTTTGCCGACGTCAAGGCGATGACTTCACAGTCTTCTGGGCGCAGTGCTTGCAGTAAAAACGCCGTCGCTAGTGCGGTCTTGGACGAAGCTGAAGTCAATATAACCGTGCTTTTACCCGCCGGAAGGCGCGCAATAATTTCATCACACAGCAAGAACGCGGTAAACAACAGCGGCAATAACAGTGCTTGCAGTGCTTCACGCTCGGGCGCGTAATTTTGATCCTGCGCGCAGCGGCGATACTGCTGATACACCGCTGGCAGTGCGGCCCGGTGCGGGGTGGCATCAATGAAGCCTCTGGCTGAAACCCGGCCGACTAGCACTTTAAGATGCGTGCTCAGGGGTAAATAGCCATAAATGCGCTCACCAATAGCAATCTCAGGGTGCGCCGAATGGATTACATCGGCAAAGCCCCAAACTGGCAGCCTGCCCCAAGACAGCGCGTCGCCGAGCGTTGATAAAGGCGGAAAAAACTGCCAATAGCGCATGCGTTCGCCCAACACCGCATAAGTAATGTTGTTGGCGCTCAGGGCAACGCTTGATATACGTAACAGCAGCTCGCCGGGCGCTAAATCAGCTGGTTCGGGCAATTGCAAATCAACAAAGCGCGTTTTTGATAGGCAATCGCGCTGAATTTGAAAGTCGCGGGCCCTTAGCGCGACTGCCGGTTGGTTTTCGTTCGATTTAATGTCGGCGGCCATTTGCTATTTTCCTTTGAGCACAGATGCGAAAGCGCGCTCCAGGATACGCAAATAGCGGGCTGCGCGCAGCCAAAACCGGTCTTATGCGGGCAAAAAACTGCCGTGAAAGCCGAGCGGCATGGCGCGATCTAGCCATGCCTGGGCAATCGGGCCATCGGCCAATCGATCCAAATTAAACAGCACCAGCCCGGTGCGCGCCTTTTTGGCATTAAAAATCGTGCCTAATGCGTAACGGTTGCCGCCTGCGCGCACGTAAAGCTGCTCTTCCAATACAAAATCATCGCCAAAATCAAAATGCCCAAGCGGTTTGCCGGCTTTGTCTAAACTCAAGATCCCAGAGAGCGCACCCAGTGGATGTTGCTTATTGCCCTGCAAATAAATATTGGCAGACTTTTGCATGAGCTGGGTTTGAATAGGGAACTCGACGTTCACTAAACCTTGGCGCTGCAGCACGGCGCGTTTAGCGTTCGCGGGCAAACGAATCTCGACTAAATCCTGCGCCAGCGATGCGTCCAAATGCGTATAGCCCTGCATATATTGCCTAAAAGGCGAGGCAAAGCCACTGCCGGGTGCATACCAGCAGGCACGCATGGCGAGCGTGCCGTCGGGCTCGTCCCAGGCGTCGGCATAGTGATAGGCCGCACCAGACTCAAATTCGGCAAATCTGGGCTTGCTCAAATCGGCTTTGGCCACCACCACCATAAAGCTGCCGAGTTCATTCTTCCAGCCCATCTGCTCAAAAAAACTGCCCGCCTCGCGCACCCGCATGAGCGGTGCCAACACAAATACAAGCTTGCTTTCGCTGGCGGTAAAGCTGTGCATATAGCCGCCGCGCGGCAAATTGATAAGCTGTGCGTTTTTTAGCACACCGAATTTATCAACGTGATAAATCAATAGCTTGGAGTCAAATTGCCCGAAGTTCCAGATTGAACCATCGGCTTCATACACCGGATGCGCGGAAAATGCCGCACCCGCCAGATCATCGCGCCAAATTTTGGTATCCAGCGTTTCCAGAGTCTCTGGATGGATTTCATAAGCGCTACCGGCTTCCCACAGGGCATAGGTTTTACCGCCAATGTTGAGCACCGAAATATTGCCAGTGTTGACATCGTCCGGGCCGCTGACCGCGCGCGCATTCGGGATCGTGGTGCCAGCGGCCATGACTTCAAATTTATCGGAGCGACTTTCGCGGGCAAATTTAGTCGTATTCACAAAGCGCGAATGGTGCGTTACACCGCCTGCGCCAATCGTCCACGCTTGGATCAGGCCATCCCCATCAAACCAGTGCTGATAGCGCTGACCACCGCGCTCAAATAATCCTGGGCCATTGCGAAACAAGGTGCCGCGCAGGGCGCTGGGCCAATGGCCAGATATGTTTGCCGTCACTTTCCCAGTGCCCGGCGGGGCAATGCTTTCCCAACCTGCCAAAAATGGATGCGTTTTGCGCGCAGCGGCGAAGCGGCGTGCGGTTTGCATGAGCGGATCTGCGGTTTTAGCGTTGGCCTGGGCCAAAACCGCTAATGGCAGCATGCTCAAGGTAGCGCCAGCGACGGAGGTACCCAGCAGTTTTAAAAGATTTCGACGCAACATGAGACAAGCCTTGACGAGTGGGTGCGGGGCGGGCTGGAGGGCTTACAAAAGCTCAATCGTGATCGCTAAATCAGCGTCTTTGACCTCAAATTTAGTTTCGTCAAAGCTCGGGCGGCGCATGACGCGTGGGTTATTCGAGAAACCATAGCCTTCTTTGGGGATGCCCAAAATATTGCTGTCGAGCTGACCATTGCCATTTTCATCGTGCATGACCATCACGCTGTAAATACCCGGTTTGAGGTCGGTAAAAGTCATGCTGATCGGCTCGATTGACTTGACATCCAGCATTTGCGCCGCAGTCGCCTTCGCTTTGCCGTCATAGGCATCGCTGCTTGCCACCAATTTGACCGCCATTTTTCCAACTGCTTTAGTGACATCGGTGATGTTGACCGTCAAAGTCGCGGCGTTGGCGGCGCTGGCAAATGCCAAAGTGGCGAGGGCGATGAGTGTGTTGATGCTGCGCATGAGTAAATCCTTGATTAAGTTATGGGCTATTTCGGGTGGCAAATTAGATTTCCCGATGCAGCAAAGCTTGCTCGTGATCGTTCTAGTCGCAAAGGTGCCAACGTCATGCGCACTAGGTGACTGAAGTCACTTTCACGCGAAACGCCTGCGCGGGCGCTTGACTTGACCGGTGCAACTCAGGATTCTGCGAGCATGTTAAAACGCAATCACGCCGCACCCATACAGGCCGTACCCGCCACAGATAGAGGCAATCCGATCCATGACTTGCTGATGACGTTTTCAGCGGTCTTGACTTGGTGCGCGATTGTGCTGAGCGAGTTTTTTCAACTTAGTGCCCTGATTCGCTTCGGGTTTATGGTGGCTGCCGTCCTCTTTTTAAGCACCTTTTTGCTGGAAAATCGCCGGATGAGCCGCGGTTGGTCACCCGCATTGGTGCTCATGACGCTCAGCGCTGCCGCTGCCGTCTATTTGGGTGGTTTTGGCGTAACGCCAGCGCTGTATGTAATCGGCGGCGTCAAACTCTATGAAAAACTGCCGCATCGGCAATTTTGGTTGGTGATCTTGGCACTCAATATGCTGCTACTGAGTCGCCTGTTCCTGAGCCATAATGTGCTGTGGGCGTTGAGCTCTTTTGCGGCTTATCTTGGCTTTCAACTGTTTGGCCTGATGATGGTTTCCTCAAGCCAAGCGCTGCAATCGGCGAATATTGAACTGCGCAGCATTAATACCGAACTGATCTCGACGCGCGCGCTGCTGAGCGAAAGCGCGCGTGCACAAGAACGCCTGCGGCTGTCGCGCGAGCTACATGATGTGTGCGGCCACAAGCTAACCGCGCTGAAGTTAACCCTGCGCGGACGCGGCGATTTTGGTGCGCTTGAGGCGACTGAGCGCGTCTTGTGTCAAACACTGACGGATGAATTATTGAGCGATATTCGTGCCGTGGTGGCAACATTGCGCGAACACGAAGGCATTGATTTAGCGCAAGCGTTAAATCAGCTCGGCAACGGTTGGAAGCGGCCTCTAGTCAACGTGACGATTGATGCCAATGCGCGCGTGCCTAATTTAGAGCATGCGGTCGCACTGCTGCGCGTTGCACAGGAAGGCTTGACCAATGCCGTGCGCCACAGCAACGCCGCAAAGGTCGAAATTGCGCTGGCGCAGGAAGATAAAACCGCCCTGACTGCAAATGGCAGCACGCTTATTTTGAGCGTGTCAGACGACGGCAGCGGCACGCGTCAGCTGATACGCGGCAATGGTTTAAATGGCATGGCGGAGCGTCTTGCCGCACTCGGTGGCAGCTTGCAGATTACCCAGCTTGCACCTGGCTTGCGCTTATCTGCGCGCTTGCCTTTGCCCCTGGAGATGCCGCTGTGAGCCGAATTCGCATTGTATTCGTTGACGATCAAGCCTTAGTGCGTGCAGGCTTAGAAGCGCTGCTTAAAAGCATGCCTGGGCTTGAGCTGATTCGCTGTACCGGCGATGCAGCACTCGTGCTTAGCCACATCGAATCCGACCGGCCCGATGTGGTGATTTCCGACATTCGCATGCCCGGATTGAACGGTATTGCGCTCACCTCAGCGCTGCGGCAAAAACGCAATCTCACGCCGGTGTTGCTATTGACTACATTTGAAGACCCGAGTTTATTTTTGCAAGCGCGGAAAGCCGGCGCGCAGGGGTTTTTACTGAAGGACACATCGCCTGAAATATTGTTGGAAGCGATCTTAACGCTGAGTCAAGGCGGCACCTTATTTGAACCTAAAGCCACCGCGAGCTTTGATAGCCCAATCCCGCAAACGCCCAAAAGTGCGGCTGAGCTAGGACTTAACACACGCGAAATCGAAATTTTGCGGCTCATGGCCGGCGGCTATGCGAACAAAGAAATTGCGACCGCGCTACATCTAGCCGAGGGCACGATTAAAAATTACGTTTCTGAAATCATGGCTAAACTCGACTGCAATGACCGCACGCGCGCGGTGCTGAAGGCAATTGCGCAAAAGGTGATCTGAACCACTACACTGTACGGCGTAGTTCGGCTCGAAAGCAGCTTTTTACCCTTGATTTGCTCAGCCGCCGCCCCCTAGCTCCTCTTTGAAGTTACTGCATGCGCCTGAAATTTTTACCGTTTCTAATCTCTTTAACTTTGCTTGTCAGCTTTATTGGGCTTATGCCGCTTTTAATTGACACAGAAGAGTCCGTTTCGGCGGGTGGTGCCTTAATGGGGCTACTTCCAGGTTTCGGCCTGGGTTTGGTTTTAGCAACTTGTTCCTATGGGGAGCAGGTAGGTTCACGGGGCTTGCTGTTTGTGCCCTTGGTAGCGCTGTTAGGGATGTTGATGGCGGTGCTGTGTTGGGTGCTTGCATCCGTTGTCGGCGCAAAGCCTTGGCTATTAGTGCTGGGTTATGGAGTGGTCAACATCTTTGGAGCATTTGTATTTTTTGCGCTGGTGCGCAAACTTTATGCTACCAAAGTACCAAATCGAAAAATTTTGCCCGCTGCATGCGCAAGTGCTGCGACTGCATTAGTGCTGCTGTTTTATCCGTTAACGCTGGTTTCGCACGATATGATTGCCGCCGCTTGGGTTGCCTGTATGGGTGTCGGAATGCTGCTGCTATCTGGACGTCGCAAACGCAATGCACGCGCTTAAGTAAACTGAAAGCCACCTCGCAATGCAAACTCTATCAGCCTATGAATAGCAACATTTCCAAGCAAAAAACTGATGTAGTGATTGTAGGGGCAGGCGTTGCCGGTCTTTGTTGCGCTTACAGCCTTGCCAAGGCCGGGCGCAGCGTGCGCATCCTAGATCAAGATGTGCCGGGCGCTGGCTCCAGTTTTGGCAACTGCGGCATGATTTCGCCCTCGCATGTACTGCCCAACACGTTGCCCGGCTTGCCGTGGAAAGCGTTTAAGTGGATGTTCCAGAAATCCGCACCTTTTCGCGTGGTGCCGCAGGCGAATATGGAATTTGTCAGCTGGATGTTTGGCTTTTGGCAGCGCTGTAACCGCGCCCAAGTCGAGCGCGCGGCACCAGCCATTAGCGCGATTTTATCCAGCTCCCGCACGCTGCTGCACACAATGATTGAAAGGGAAAAGATGCAGGTGGATTACGGCCAAGACGGCTGTATTTACGTTTATGCCACACCCCAGGCATTCGAGGCCGAAGGCGCGTGGCGGCCGGTTTATGACGCCTGCGGCGTGCAGGTCGATATTCACGACCGCGCAAGCCTGCTAAAACTGGAGCCAGCGCTCAACGATAGTGTCTACGGCGGCTATCATTTTCCCAATGACGCCACTTTGCGGCCAGATTTGTATGTCGCTGAGCTGGTGCGCGTACTAGAGGCGCTGGGTGTGGAAATCAATAGCGGCGTCAAAGCCACGAACTATCATGAAGATGCGGGCGGCGTGCATTTACACACGGAGCAAGGCGACATGATTCAAGCGCGTGAGGCGGTGCTCGCGGCCGGTGCATGGTCGCCCTTGCTCAGCAAAGTTTTAGGGTTTCGCATTCCCATTCAACCCGGCAAAGGCTACAGCATCACTATGGCGCGGCCAGAAAACTGCCCCAAGCATTCGATGGTGCTAAAGGAAAAAAGCGTGGCCGTAACGCCCTGGGACAGCGGCTTTCGCTTGGGTTCGACAATGGAATTTGTTGGTTATGATCAATCTTTAAATCCCGCACGGATTCAAGCCCTGATTGACGGTGCGGCGGCGTTTTTGCATACCCCAACCGGCCCCGGCCCACGCACACCGTGGTACGGCTGGCGCCCGATGACGTTGGATACCATACCGATTATTGATCGCGCGCCGAATTTGCAGCGGCTTTGGCTGGCAACCGGGCACTCAATGCTCGGGGTTTCGATGTCCACCGGCACTGGCCGGTTACTGAGTGAGCTAATGACTGGGGCAAGCCCGCATATTGACCCCGCTCCGTATCGATATGGGCGGTTTTAATGCTGCATAACCTTGCGCAGGGGGCGAAAGTTTCTAGAGTTTTCGCTCCATTCATCTGCGCAAAAACCACAACGTATCGTTACACTCGCCGGGCTGAATGTGCAGGGCGGATGAGGCATACGCAACACCGCTAGTTTCGAGTTGTATATGTTTACTTTCACTAAGGAAAATTTATGAGCAATCAAAAAGTAGCACTCGTTACCGGCGGAACCGGTGGCATTGGCACCGCGCTTTGCCAAAAGATGGCGCAGTTAGGCCATAAAGTCGCAACCAACTATCGCGATTTAGCGCGCGCCCAAGAATGGCAGGTGCAGCAAAAAGCGCTTGGATTTGATTTTGTGATTGCGCACGGCGATGTTGCGCATGGGGATCAAGCAGAGGCGATGGTGCGTCAGGTCGAAAAAGAGTTAGGGCATGTGGACATTTTAATTAACAACGCCGGTATTACGCGCGATTCGACTTTTCATCGTATGAGCGCACTGCAGTGGCAAGAAGTCATCAATACGAATTTAAACTCGTGCTTCAACGTCACTAGACCGCTGATTGATTCCATGCGCACGCGCAAATGGGGCCGCATCATTCAAATTGCTTCGATTAATGGTCAAAAAGGCCAGTACGGCCAAGCAAATTACGCGGCCTCCAAAGCCGGTATGCACGGTTTCACCATTTCTTTAGCTCAAGAAAATGCCAAATTTGGCATTACGGTCAACACGGTATCGCCAGGTTACGTGGCCACTGAAATGGTAATGGCGGTGCCCGAAGAAGTACGCGCCAAAATTGAGGCGCAAATTCCCACCGGACGCTTAGGGCGGCCAGATGAAATTGCTTATGCAGTCGGCTTTTTGGTTGATGAACAGGCGGCATGGATTACCGGTGCCAATCTATCCATCAACGGTGGTCACTATATGGGTTGGTAGCCCCATCCCGATAAAAACACTTGGGTGTATGATTCAAACTGATGTTGTGAGTTTTGAAACAAATATAAAAGAACCGTTCGCCCTGAGCCTGTCGAAGAGCAGAGCCGCACAAATACTGACGCAGCCGCAGCACTTTGTGCATCACCCAGGTTGCGGCTACATGCTTCGACAAGATCAGCACGAACGGATTTCTTTCAGCCTCACGCCAAAAAAATTTTCAACGAAGGTCAAATTGTGGCTAGATCACTCGCGCAAATTCAACAAGACTTTCTGGTAGCCGCTAGTGCAGCAGGGGCGCTCAAGTTCGGGGCATTTACCCTTAAAAGCGGGCGGATCAGTCCTTATTTTTTTAATGCGGGAATGTTTTGCAGTGGTAAAACACTTGCTGCACTCTCAAGCGCATATGCGGATCGTCTAATTGCAAGTGATATTCAGTTTAATATGTTGTTTGGCCCGGCTTATAAGGGCATTGCACTTGCGGCCGCAACCGCCGAGCAGCTTTATCTGCGGCATGCTGTAGATGTCGGATTTTGCTACAACCGTAAAGAAGCGAAGGATCACGGTGAAGGTGGTTTACTCGTAGGCGCGAAATTGGCTGGACGGGTGGTGATTGTTGACGACGTTATTTCCGCTGGCACGTCAGTACGTGAATCGGTGCAAATCATTCGTGCTGCAGGCGCAACACCGGCGGCGGTATTGATTGCCCTAGATCGGGCCGAGCGCGGCAGCGATGCCGCAGTTGGGCTCTCGGCGGCCGGGGAGGTTGGCTTACAGTTTCAAATTCCTGTGCTTGCCGTAGCGGGATTGGACGATTTACTGCGCTATGTCGAAACTGACAGCCATTTAGTGAAGAATCGTGACGCACTTCTGGCCTACCGGACTCAGTTTGGCGCAAACTAACGATTGAGTATTTTCGTTTGACGCCGCTTCAGTATTAAGAGTTAGCATACTCGTCAAATGTATTTTTTGCTTCGGCAAATTATTCAAATCAAAGCCTGTCTGCAATGGAGCCAATGTTATGAAGTCACTAAAGTATATGAAGTCGGTAAAGCTCGTGAAATCGGCAAAGCTTGCGCTTTTTGCGTTTTCAATGGGCCTTGCCATGGCAAGTGTTGCTGCCCCTAAAATAGTGAAATGGGTAGATGAAAAAGGTGTGACGCATTTTGGTAACAGTCAACCCGGCGCTACTACGGGGCTGGGTAGCCAGACTTTGAATGCTCAGGGCATTCCAACAAATACCCAGGCAAATCAGCAAACTGCAGCTAGTGTTGCTGCGGAAACTAAGCGGCTGGCGGAGTTGAAGCTCGTTCAAGAAAAGCAGGCCGCAGCAGATCAACGTCTGTTAGATTCCTACGCTTCTGAGCAAGATTTAGAGCGCAACTATCAGCAAAACGTCGAACTTTTGGATCAACAAATTAACTCTACTCAAAGCGATATTGAGAATCGGCAAAAAGGCTTGAACAAATTGATTGCGACCGCTGGCGAGAGCGAGCGCGCGGGCAAGCCGGTCGCAGAACAAATTAAGATGATGATTGTCAACGAACGCGCGCAAATTGAAACGCAAAAAACTTATATTGCTACGCGTCAAGCGGCGCGCCTCACCGCGAAAGCGCAATTCGACGCCAATCTCAAAAAATATCGTGAAGTTACCGCGCGCAATAAAAAGTAGTCTTGTGCGGATATCTAGTAACCGGATGCTAAGTTGCTAGAGCGTTTGCTTAGTGTGATTCCAAGATATTACCCGGTAAGAACACCCAAGTACGGGTAATGTGCAGGACATCAAAACGCTCCCCATTGACTTCTGGAGTGACATCAAACGGTGCCGCAATTTCAATAATATGCCTAGCGGCATCGTCCAAAATCGGCTCGCCCGAAGATTGGATAATTTCCACTTTCTCCACTGAGCCATCGCGGCGGATTGCAACCGTTAATACTAAACTGCCCTGAAGTTTGCGAGTTCGGGCTTCATCGGGGTAGTTGATATTGCCGACCCGCTCGACTTTTGCGACCCATGCCTGCATGTACTGGGCATAGCCATCTTCTTTAGTGTTAGCAGAAATAAATTTGCGTTTTGGTCGTTTCGCATACGCTTGACGAGTCCGGCTAATTTCTGCCTGCAAGTTTGCCATTTCCATTTCACGTCGTGCAATTTCATTATTGAGTTCGTTTTGCGCTTCCGGCACGGCCGTTTTCGAAGGCTGGGTGGCGACACTCGATTCACTTCGACGTACCGTAAGCACCTCAGTTTCAGGCATTTGTTCCTGCTGCGATGTTGCTTGAACTGCGGTAACCGGCAGCGGCGCGATGCCGGGTTCAGGTTTGGGTACGGGTGTGCTAAACAAGTCAGAGGGCCTAAGCTTTTGCTCGCTATCGCCACCGCCTTTTTGGTTCGCTTGGGCAATGAAGTCGGCTACTTCTGGCGCTTCCTCACTCTTGGACTGCACCAAAATAACGTCAAGATCTGGGATTTCGTTGGCCCCCGGTTCCTCCGCTTGGAAAGTGATGCCAAGTGCCGCTACGGCATGCAGCATACCTGCTAACAGCAGCGTCATACCTAAGCGATCATTGGCACCAATTTTTGCGGCGGGCTTGCCCTTGGAATCGTTCATGGAAGTCACTTTAGCCGTTTTTCAAGCGCATCAAAAAGTGTCCCCGCAATGTTAATGCCAAATGCCCGATCTAGCTCGCGAATGCAGGTGGGGCTGGTAACATTAACCTCTGTCAAATAATCACCAATAACGTCAATACCCACGAAATATAAATCACGGCGGCGTAGCTCAGGCCCCACTTGGGCTGCGATCCAGCGGTCACGCTCAGTCAGTGGCTGCGCTACACCCACGCCACCGCGCGCCAAATTGCCACGAAATTCGTCGCCTTGAGGTATGCGTGCGAGTGCGTAAGGAATCGGTTCGCCATCAATCAGCAATATGCGTTTATCGCCCTGTTTAATTTCAGGGATAAATTGCTGCACCAGGGCAAGTTCTGCACCTTCTCGGGTCAGTGTTTCAAAGATGACGTTGAGATTAGGGTCAATGTCTGAGACGCGAAAAATAGCCGCGCCCCCCATGCCATCAAGTGATTTTGCGACGGCTTGACCGTGCTCTAGAACAAATTCCTTGAGCAGCTTCGCGTCGCGTGCCACCAAGGTTTTTGGGCAACACTGGGGGAAATGCAGCGCAAAAAGTTTTTCGTTGGCATCGCGCACTGACTGCGGATTATTGACAACTAGTGCCCCCTGCGCTTGTGCTAAATCTAATATATGCGTGTCATGCAGGTATTGCGTGTCAAAAGG
This sequence comes from Rhodanobacteraceae bacterium, assembly GCA_043754435.1. Lineage (GTDB taxonomy): Bacteria > Pseudomonadota > Gammaproteobacteria > Xanthomonadales > SZUA-5 > JANNYA01. Next base: position 19,367 of record JAYUUS010000124.1, on the reverse strand, counting down.
GGGGTCTTTGCGCGACAGAATGATCGACATATCCCCTAGATCAATCGATTGCGCGGCATTCAGGTGAAACCATCGGTTCGCATCATCAAAAACATCCAGCACTTGAGCGCGGGCGCAGGCACGACTGTTTTTAATATAGAGGCTTTCTTGCACCAGATAATGCAGGGTGTAGCCGCGCTTTTTCGCTTCAAGCAGCATGGCAAAGCTAGAATCTTTGTAAATCTTGATTTTTTCGATTGGGTCCATCAGGACCGCAAGAGTACGTTGCATGTAATAAATCCGGGTCAGATAAATCTAATTGAAGCATGGAGAAGAAAAGTATGGAACTTAAGAATCCTCAAAAGCGGCCGTCCTGCATGGCTTTTGCAAAATCCTACGAGTAGTATCGCTGAAGTTCGGGCGAAATGAGGCGAGGACTTAAGTTCAGTAAGTGGACAAGGCCTAAGTGAGGCAAACACTTAGAACATAGTCTTGAGAAACAGCTGCAGCTGCGTAAAGCTCGTGTTAACGTTAGGCTTGACGAAGCGCGTATGTCGTGCGAAATGTTTTTAAATAGTTTTTAAGCCGTTATTTGGTCTGCTAAATAATTTTTTAGTTGTGGTTTGAACTTGTGGAGTGCCTATGGACGATCTAATCGAAAAAAGCGGTATGGCCGGCCTGCGTGTCATGGTGATTGACGACAGTAAAACGATTCGTCGAACCGCTGAAACATTATTAAAGAAAGAAGGCTGCGACGTTATGACCGCGATCGATGGCTTTGAAGCGCTCGCTAAAATCGCTGACCAGCAGCCACAGATCATTTTTGTGGACATCATGATGCCACGGCTGGATGGTTATCAGACTTGCGCGCTGATTAAAAGTAATAGCCAATTCAAGGCCGTGCCGGTCATTATGCTCTCCAGTAAGGATGGGCTATTTGATAAAGCGCGCGGACGTATTGTAGGTTCTGAACAATACCTTACCAAGCCCTTCACGCGTGATGAATTGCTGGGCGCAATTCGTCGTTATGTCGCGGTCGGGTAAAAGTTCACTGTGGCACGCGTGCTCGTCATTGATGACTCCCTAACTGATGTTCGGGTACTGACCGTATTATTAGAACGTAACGGTTTTGACGTTGTGAGTGCTGCCAACGCAGCGGATGGCATTGTACTAGCGCGTGCGCAGCAGCCAGATTTGATTTTGATGGATGTCATTATGCCGGGTACGAATGGTTTTCAAGCAACGCGTATGTTGAGTAAAGACCCTCAAACCGCCACTATTCCGGTCATTATCGTGACAACCAAGAGCATGGAAGCTGATCGCCTGTGGGGTCTACGGCAAGGGGCTCGCGATTTCGTAGTAAAACCACCCAATGAGCGCGACTTAATCATGCGCATCAACCGTTTGCTGCAGGCTTAAGCTTATGACCATGTCTCCTGAAATGTCCGAACCCAAAACCGCCTTTGAAATTTTGCTCGACTATGAAAAGCGCAGTCTTGAGCACGTTGCCGGTGTTCCAGAACAGTTGGAAGCACCCGGTCTTTGGCGCGGCATTGGCTTTCGGCTTGGCGACATTTATTTAGTCAGCAGTATTTCTGAAGTGAATGAAATTTTGCGCGTGCCGACCATCACGAATGTGCCGGGCACCAAAGCCTGGATGCTTGGTATTGCCAACGTGCGTGGAAATTTGCTGCCAGTCGTGCATTTACGGGGTTTGTTGGAAGGCGAGACTTATAAAGCGGTAGATTCCGCACGCGTTCTGTCAATCAAACAAGCGGGCGGCACGATCGGGTTGATTGTTGACGAAGTGCTTGGTCAACGAAGTTTTGTTGACGAAAATAAACAAGGTAACAAGACTTACCTAGATAGCCCCATTAATGCTCATCTTTCGCATGAATATGTTGCCGGAACGATGAGTTGGGGGGTGTTTAGTATGGCGTCACTCATTAAAGAGCCTGAGTTTTTGCAGGCGGCAGCGTAGATTTTCTAAACGATTGGTTTTGGGTTAAGGAGAGAGGGCATATGAGTACTCCAGCAGGCGGATTACAGCAGCGCGAATCGCAAACATTGAATGCAATCCTAGGGTTTGTATTGGCGGTTGCTTTATTGTTTTTGTTCGGGAATTTCTTCTTGGCGAACAAGAGAAATAACGAGGATCGCGGCGCAGTTGCGGCGATCAATGAAATCCAGGTGCGTTCACAGCAAATTGCAAAATTTGCGGCAGAAGCAGCTGGGGGTAACTTAACGGCCTTTACCGCCTTACAAGACGCGCGGGATCAGATTGAGGCTCGCGTTACCGCGTTAACTGCGGGTAGTGACGGCAAGAATTTTCCGCCAGTGCCGAAAATCACCCAAAATCCGGAGGTGCAAGGCAAGGTAAAACTGCTTGGCGACTCTTGGAACAAAGTTAAAGTGAACGCGAATGCTATTTTGACCCGGCGTTCTAATGTGGGTGATTTTACTGACAATGCCGTGCGCTTTCTGGAGCGAATTGCACCCTTGTCAGTACGTTCTGATCAGCTGGCAAAGTCACTGGCCGACGTGGGGGCACCGCAAGATCAAATTTATGTTGCATCGCGTCAAGTTGCAATCGCAGAACGAATTATCCGACGCTTAACGGAAATTCAAGCGGCAGGTGACAACGCATCATCCGCCCGTGATGGTTTTTTGCGCGACTCCCAGCAATTTGGACGCACAATGGACGGCTTGCTGAACGGCAATCCCGAGCTCGGTATCTCGCAAGTTAGAAATGCTGAGGGATTGCAAATTCTGCAGGAAGTGAAGACGATTTATACCGATGTCAGCGGCTTTGTGGATGCCATTACCAAAGGTTCAGATGCAGTTTTCGCGGTGAAAGAGTCCTCAGGCGATCTGTTTTTTAATTCAGCCACACTTTTAACGCGCGCCCAAGACGTTGAAAAGGCGTTTTCGTTGCAGCCCAATAACCGCACCTTGCCTTCGGTTTTGGCCTCCGTCATTTTCGGAATTTTGGCGTTTATTTCTGTTGTTGGGCTGCTGTTTTTGAACTATCGAGATCAGCAACGTCGATATAAAGTAACTGCTGATTTGAATCAACGAAACCAAGAAGCTATTTTGCGACTGCTGGATGAAATGGGCAGCTTGGCTGAAGGCGACTTGACCGTTCGCGCAACCGTTACTGAAGACATCACCGGCGCAATTGCAGACTCGATTAACTTTGCCGTTGAAGCCTTGCGGTCATTGGTAACAACGATTAACGAAACCGCCGTACAAGTAGCGGCGGCTGCGCAGGAAACGCAAGCCACGGCAATGCACCTTGCGGAAGCAGCCGAGCAACAAGCGCAGCAAATTACCTCGGCATCTGCCGCAATTAACGAAATTGCCGTTTCAATCGATGAAGTGTCGAAAAACTCAGCGGAATCAGCTGATGTGGCACAACGCTCAGTGCAAATTGCAGGCAAGGGTGCTGCAATTGTGCGTCAAACGATTCAAGGCATGGACAACATTCGCGATCAGATTCAAGAAACCTCCAAACGTATTAAGCGTCTGGGTGAAAGCTCGCAAGAAATTGGTTCCATCGTTGAACTGATTAACGATATCGCAGAACAAACGAACATTCTGGCGCTAAACGCTGCTATTCAAGCGGCATCCGCTGGGGATGCAGGGCGTGGGTTCGCCGTGGTGGCCGATGAAGTGCAGCGTCTTGCGGAGCGCGCTTCAAACGCGACAAAGCGAATTGAAACCTTGGTGCAAACCATTCAATCAGATACTAATGAAGCCGTGACCTCAATGGAACAAACCACGGCCGAAGTGGTTGCTGGTGCGCGACTTGCAGAGGATGCCGGTTTGGCGCTGGGTGAAATTGAAAAGGTTTCCAACGATTTGGCGGATTTGATTCAAAACATCTCCGAGGCTGCGCGGCAACAGTCGGCAGCTGCTACAAATATTTCCGCAACCATGAACGTGATTCAAGAAATTACGACGCAAACGTCTGTGGGTGCCTCGCAGACCGCGGAATCGATTGGTAACTTAGCGCAACTCGCCGCCGATTTACGCCGCTCGGTTGCCGACTTTAAGCTACCAAGTTAATGCTACGGATTAATTTTATGGTGCAGTTTTTAAACAGTCTATTCCTTAGCTATCCTCGCTGTAGCTATTCTTACCCGAGCTATTCCTCACCAGGGGGCTGCCAATGAATGATCCAAATGATATTGATTTCACCACGCTAAACTGGGTTAAGCAGGAGCTTGATGAAACGCTCAAGCAAGCCCGACAGGCGCTTGAGGCATACGCTGAAGATCAATCCGATAAGAGCCAGCTGAAATATTGCTCGACTTATATGCATCAGGTGCAGGGCACTTTACGCATGGTGGAGCTTTACGGTGCCGCCATGGTTATTGAGGAGATGGAAAAAGTCGCGCTAGCAATTATTGATGGTCAGATCAAGCAAACGGATGACATGCTTGAAGTGATTATGCGCGGCTTGGTGCAAATGCCTGATTACTTGGGTCGATTGCAAGGCGGACATCGCGATATTCCTATTGTCTTGCTGCCGTTACTCAATGATTTACGTGCGTGTCGTAGTGAAAAACTGTTGACCGAAACAGCATTATTTTCGCCCAATTTGAGTGTGGGTTTACCGAGTTCAGCAGTTGGAGCTAATGAGGCAACCCCGGCGGCGGCAATGCGCACCAATGCCAGCAAACTGCGCTTGGCATACCAATTCGGTTTACTAAAATGGATTAAAGGCGACGACGTCGATGCGAATCTAGCCCGTCTGATTGCTATTTTGGATCGGTTGCGCTCCATGAGTGTGCAAGTTGATGCACGGCGTCTTTGGTGGATTGCTAGCGGTGTAGTGGAAGGCGTGATGTTGAAGGCGCTGGATGCAAGTGTTGCGGTGAAGCTGCTTTACGGTAAGGTTGACCGCGAGATTAAGCGCATGGTCGATGTGGGTGAGGCAGATTTTGACCGTTTAGCGCCTACCGAGCTTACCAAAAGCCTGTTGTATTACGCGGCACACTCGGAAAATAAAGGTGCACGCATTGCCGAGATTAAACAGCTTTATAAGCTGGAAACTCTGCTGCCTTCTCAGTCGGAGATCGAACACGCTAATAGCGCCCTAAGCGGCCGCAACAAGGCGCTGCTGGACACTGTGGGCGCTGCCATTAAAGAAGATATCATGCGCGTCAAAGACGGGCTTGATATGTATTTGCGTGGCCCGCAGTCAAATGTAGGTGATTTGGCAACTCAGGGCGAAACTCTGCAACGCGTGGCAGATACTTTAGGCGTGTTGGGTTTGGGGATTCCACGTAAAGTCGTTCTTGAGCAACGGGATATCGTCACCAATATTATTGTTGGCAAACAAGCGCCGGAAGAACAAGCGCTGCTTGATGTTGCGGGTGCACTGCTGTTTGTTGAATCCTCGCTTGATGATTACATTGATCGCTTGGGCCAGGGCCAAAACGAACAGCAGTTGAATGCTGCCATGCTCAAAGGGCTTGAGCTGCCTCAGGCAGAGGTACGTCGTATCCTTGATGCGACGATGAAAGAGGCTACGATCAATCTTTCGCAAGCCAAACAAGACATTGTTGCGTTTATTGAGTCGCCTTGGGATCACGGCAAAATCGAAGGCATTCCAAAACTCCTAGAAGAAATTTCTGGTGCTTTGCGTATGTTGAGTATGCCGGAGCCTGCGGAATTAAATGACGGCGTCACAAGGTTTATTGAGATCGAGCTACTCAAGCACAGGCGCGTCCCTACTGCTGAGCAGCTTGATTTGATGGCGGATGCGCTCGCTAGTATTGAGTATTATTTGGAAGCCATCCGAGAAGCACGTCCAAACCGGGATCGTATCTTGGAAGTGACGCGTCGTAGCCTTGAAGCACTGGGCTACTGGCCAGTTCCTGATCCCAATGCTTTGGGCACTTCCGGTTCCTTAGATGGCGCACCCGCATCCAATGAATTTGTTGTTTTCCCCGATGATTTCCAAGCATCTCGCGTGGAATCGTTTTCATTGGAACCGATTACACCGAAGTTTGAGCGGCCGTTTGCGCAAGACAATGAGCCGGTTTTATCTTTATCAGATATCCCTCTGACCGAAGCGGCGGCAATTGCCGCAACGCCCGTTGCGACGGAAATGGATTTGAGCGGGTTTGTACTTGTTGAGAGCGATTCAAAGACGCCCGATTGGCACCCAGAAATGGAATTGCCAAGCATTGCTGAGCTTATGGCACCTGTTGAGAGTCAAGTTGATAAGGGCCAAGCGGATGAGGTGAAAATTTCGGCTGAATCAAGCGATGTCCCAAACCATCTTATTGAGTCGCCCCAACCGGAAAGCTTGTTTTACGTTGAGAGTATTCCCGTACAGGAAATTGTTGAATTAGAAGCGGAAAGTGCAGATGCTGACAATGCGTTCAGTGATTTTGATTTATCGATGTTGGAGCATGAGCCTAGCGATGACCGTGTTGTCGATTTCCCTGATTTCAACGATTTAGGCAATGTTTCGGATAACGAGCAGGCGGACAGAGAACAGGCGGACAGAGCGCGCAGTCTTAACGCAAGCGATTCGGTCATATCAGAATTAGAACAATTCAATGCCCCGATCGAACCTGCGCAACTGCCAAGTGAGATTGATCTATTCAGCCTAGATGCCTTCATTGGTGAGGAGACCATCGCTGAGCCAGTAAACGCCAGTGTGGCGCACATTGATGCAGAGCCTGCATTTGATTTCAGCGCGCTTGAGTCTGAGCCTGAGCTTGAACTTGAACCGCTGCTGTTTGAGCCCTCCTCGTCTGAGCCATTGCTGTTTGAAGCGCCGCTTTTTGAGCCATCGGTTCCTGAGTCTTCAGTGGCTGAGTCATTGGTTGCTGGGCATGAAGTTGATGTCGCCTCTGAGACAGCATTCGATGTTTCCACATTAGACGCTTTTGAATTTGAGCTTCCCAGCGTTGAAGAGCCAACAGTCCAGCCCGTTGAAAGTTCGCTGGTCAAGCCTGCTGAGCATCCCGCGATAACGTCGGGCTTCCAGATGGTTCATTCAGACGACATTGATGATGAAATTCGCGAGGTCTTTGTTGAAGAGGTTCAAGATGAATTGTTGGGTCTGGCCAAATTCTTGCCTGCATGGAAGGCCGATCAAAATGACTTTGAAAAATTAAAACCGGTACGCCGCTCATTTCATACACTTAAAGGGAGTGGGCGTTTGGTCGGCGCACTCGCCATGGGTGAATTCAGTTGGAAAGTCGAGAATATGCTGAATCGCGTCCTCGACAAGTCGATACCTGTCAGCCCGGCGGTGCTGGCCTGCTTAGATGAAGCCGTGGCGGTTCTGCCACAACTGCTTTCTGGCCTCAAAGGCGAAGGCAATCCGACTGGAAATATTGGCGGCATTATGTACGTCGCGGATCGCATTTCTGCCGGGGAGGAAATCTTTCTCCCAAAAAATGAGCCCGCCCCGACTGCAGAGCTTGCAACTGAAGTTTTGGTTGCCACTCAGGCGGCGGCGGGCGCTACACCTCTGGATGAGCAAATCCAGAGCGAAGTTGTAAGTGATATTCAGGAGAATTCGCCTGAACTCGATTTAATAAGTGAACCCAGCTCAATAAATGAATCGCATTTAATAGCTGAACCAGTTGACATGGATAATGCGCTGGAAGTTGAACCGCTTATTCCAGATGAACCTTCAACCGCGCCTCTGTCAGATTTATCAGCTGTCGCGGAAGTGTTTGCTGATGGTGCGCTCTCGACAGATTGGAGTGGCGATGCAGGTGACGCTGAAGTTCCTGAAATTATCGCAGAGCAACCCCAGCCTCTTTTATCTGGCCTGCCGGATGCGCTTGCAAATGATCCAGTTCTAATCGATATTTTAAAAAGTGAGTCGGCGTCTCACGTTTTAGTCATTCGTGCTTATATTGATCAAGTACGACAAACTGGAATCAATTCGCCTGTTAGTGAAGCACTTTTACGCGCTGTTCATACCTTGAATGGCGCGATTGCAATGGTGGATTTGCCGTTTGTTTCAAATGTGTTGGCACCATTAGAAGGCTATCTAAAGCGCGTTAAAAACACGAATACTCTTGTTGATGACCGTGGCATAGATGCACTTTCAAATACTGCCGAGCTTATTGAGCGAATGATCAAAGGTATTGAGCTGGGCGATGTCTCTAATATTGATTCATCCGAGCTGGAACATAGCGTTATTGGGCTACGTGACCATTTACCAGAACCTGAAACACAGTTTTTTCACAGCATGCTTGGGGACGATTTCGACGCGAATGTTTTAGACTCAGAATTATTGGATGAACTCGATTTAGAACCTGCGCATATTGAAGAGCCGGGAGCAGAGTTGGAACTGCCGGTTGCCGAGTTGGAACTGCCGGTTGCTGAGTTGGAACTGCCGGTTGCTGAGTTGGAGCTACCGGTTGCTGAGTTGGAGCTACCGTTTAACGATACTGTGCAACAGAATTCGAACGATTTTGAACTTTATGCGGTATCTGATTTAAGTGAATACGATTTCTTGGAACCGGCTTCACCACACAGTGATGACGCATTGTCAGGACGTAGTGACCGCTTAGTGGCCGATCTTGCACGCTTAGAGGAACAGGCCTTTGCGCCCATTACCGCTGACGCGAGCAGCGAAAGTGCGGCATCAGAAGTTACGGATAAATTGTTAGAAGTTGAGTTGCTTGATTTGACTTTTTTGGACGACGCGGTCGACTCAACGGTAGAGACGCCGAATCAAGTGGTAAGCGTTGAATCAAATGATCCCACTCCCGACCCGGAAACCGAGGTTTTTGCAGACCTGTCATTTCTGGAAATGGGGCCCGAAGTAGTCGAAGTAGCCAATCCGCCTGCGCTCGATGATAAATATGCTGATACCTCTGAAATTCATGAGCAAGAGCTTGTGGGGCTGGATGATTTTTCTGATGATAGATCTGACATATTTTTGGATTTGACAGCGCCAAACTTGGATACTCAGGACGCGTTTGCAGATCTGGGATTATTCGACGACCTTGAATTAAATGATTTAGACGAAGCCGCAAACGGATCTGAAAGGGGCACGCAAAACGTCGAGGTGCTTGACAATGTAAAACCACCTTTAATTGCCTCAGTACCCGCTGATTTTGACAATGCTGCTTTTGCAGCAGAATCAACCAGTGCAGAGCTAGAAATCACAGAGGGGTACGATACAGAAGGGTACGATGAATTTAAGGCAGAAGTCTTTGGAGAAGTGCTCCCCGAGACGACCTTAAGCGATTTAAACGACACCTCTTTTGTAGATTTAGAATCGCTGTTTTCTGAAGACATGAGCGACTTCTCATCAGATCAACCTGACGCTGTGGTCTCTCAAACTGATGCGATTTCGACAAAAATCGACACTGTGGCCGAGCGGACAGCAATAGCGCCTTCGGAATTAGAAGATTTAGACTTAGCTTTTTCCGAAATAGCTCCATCCGAAATAGCTCCATCCGAAATAGCCTTATCTGAAATAGCATTAGCAGAAACTGTTTTAGAGGTGCCCGCGCCGGACGTCGCAGTAGGCCTTAAGCTTCCTGGGGACGTAAATTTTCAAGAAGAGGGAAGGGCGAGTTCGTTAATGGCGCAACGCGTGCTGCCGGTCGTTGCCGACGTTGATCCGCCTGGGCCATTGGTTTTGGCTGATCCAGATGAGGAACTCTTAGAGATTTTCGTCCAGGAAGGGGCCGATATCCTCGATACGTCCGACAACATGATGGCTAGGCTGCGGGAGTCACCCAACGATTATGAAATCGTGGTTGGCTTGCAACGTGAACTGCACACCCTTAAAGGTGGCGCACGTATGGCAGGGGTCAATCCGATTGGTGATTTGAGCCACTCAATGGAATCTCTGTTTGAAGCGATTGTGGATAAGCGCGCAAACAATTCTATAGTGACAATGGAAGCGCTAGAACGCTCATTTGATCGACTGCATCAAATGGTTACGCGCGTAGGAAAGCGCCAAGCCATCGGCCAACCTGTCAACATTATTGCTCGGTTGGATGCGCTGTTGGATGGCGATGATGATCAGTTCATTTTGGCCCCCGAAGTGCCTCAGCAAGCAGAGGTTTTGTCTTCAGAGCCCAGTTCAGCCACAGAGCCCAGTTCAGCCACGGTCCCTCCTGTCGCTGAATCACCCGCCCTTCCGGCAAAACCAACTATTTCACCTGTATCCCAAGCCGCCAACACAGCGCCTGCTGCGGCAACACCGCGCGTTGAGCGAAAAACAGCTTTGGATGAAGATGATGGTGGACAGCGCCAGCAGCAAGAGTCGATTCGTGTACGAGCCGATCTAATTGACAATCTCGTTAACTACGCAGGCGAAGTATCGATTTACCGATCGCGACTAGAAGCACAAATTGGCGGCTTCCGGTTTAACTTGCAAGAGTTCGATCAAACGGTTTTGCGTTTGCGCGATCAGTTGCGCAAGCTAGAAATGGAAACTGAAGCGCAAATTCTTTCACGCTATCAACGAGAAGAAACCAAAAAGGATATGGGTTTTGATCCATTGGAGCTAGATCGTTTTTCAACGTTGCAGCAGCTCTCCCGAGCGCTCGCTGAGTCAGTGTCTGACTTAGTGTCGCTGCAAAACTTGATGGACGATATCGCGCGACAATCTGAAACGTTGCTGTTGCAGCAGTCGCGTGTGAGTACGGAATTGCAAGAAGGTTTAATGCGTACCCGCATGGTGCCTTTTGACTCACTCGTGCCGCGATTGCGTCGAATCATGCGTCAAACTGGCGGCGAATTAGGCAAGCGCGCCGCGCTTAAAGTGGAAGGTGCGCAGGGTGAAATGGATCGAACGGTGCTAGACCGTATGACCGCGCCGCTCGAACACATGTTGCGCAACGCACTTGCGCATGGATTGGAATTGCCGCAAGTAAGGCGTGCAGCAGGCAAGCCTGAGGAAGGTACGGTTACGGTTTCCGTATCGCGAGAAGCAACGGAAGTTGTCATTAAAGTAAGTGATGATGGCCGCGGTATGGATCGCGACGCCATTCGTAAGAAAGCAGTTGAACGTGGCTTGTTGCGCGCAGATGCGCAGCTTTCAGATCGTGATTTGTTCCAATTCGTATTAGAAGCGGGGTTCTCGACTGCGGAAACGGTCAGCAAAATTTCCGGGCGTGGCGTTGGCATGGATGTTGTCAACTCTGAAATCAAGCAATTGGGCGGTTCGCTCCTGATCGACTCAGTCAAGGGCGTTGGCTCCGTATTTTCAGTACGTTTGCCTTTCACCTTATCGGTTACTCAAGCGATTTTGATTAAGCTGGCGGATACGCCATACGCCGTGCCGCTTTCATCAGTGCAGGGCGTTATGCGGATGCCGCGTAAAGAGCTTGAACGTCGAATTGCTAGCAGCGATATGGGCGTGACTTACGCAGGTGAGATTTATCAGATCTATGATTTAGGAGAATTGATTCGTCAGCCGATCGCTTATGCGAAAGACGAGTCACAAGTGCCTTTTGTGATGACTAAATCGGGCGACCAGCGCGCTGCGATTCGTGTTAGTCAGGTGGTTGGTTCTAAAGAAGTTGTCGTGAAATCGGTAGGGATACAGCTCAGTTCCGTACCCGGCTTTTTTGGTGCCACCATTATGGGCGACGGCTCGGTCATTGTTATTTTGGATTTAGCACCTCTGGTACGTCATGGTGCAGCCTTAAGGCAAGCGCCAGAGTTAGCTTCAGGGCTTGATTTAGACGTAGTTGTGACAGCACCCGTAGAGGTGAGGCGTCAGAAGCTTGTTATGGTAGTCGATGACTCGATTACGATGCGCAAGGTTACAACGCGCGTGTTAGAGCGAAATGATATGGAGGTCATTACCGCCAAGGACGGACTTGATGCGGTTGAACAGCTGCAAGATCGCGTGCCAGATTTGATGCTGTTAGATATTGAAATGCCGCGTATGGATGGCTATGAATTGGCGACCTATGTAAAAAATGATAGTCGACTCAAGCATATACCCATCATTATGATTACCTCACGTACGGGTGAAAAGCATCGTCAGCGAGCGATGGAAATCGGTGTTGAACGTTATTTAGGCAAGCCTTATCAGGAAGTTGACCTTCTCAAAAATGTAATGGAGACGCTCAATGGCGTTAACGCAAAGTAGCAGTGTGGCAGTACGCGCTGGCTTAGTATTTCAAGCAGTCGGACTCAATGAGCACTTAAAAATTGCACTTCGCGATGCGGGCGTGAATGTCGTAGTGGAAATTACTGCGAACGCGCTGTCGTTAGATAAAATTCGAGAAGCTAATTTAGACGTGTTTGTCGTTAACCTTGATCCAGAGCTGGAAGACAGCCTCGAAGAGTTAACTGACATGCTCGATCAGATGCGTAAGCCGGTCATTTTTAATGACGGTGCTGCATCGTCCGGGCTTGCTGGGTGGGATCAAGCGCGGTGGGCGCGCCACCTTGCAGCAAAAATAACCGGAGAGCTAGATGCAACGCCGCCGCGTCCGGTGGATGCAAAATCCATTCCCACACCGATAAGAGTAGTGCCTCCGGTGGTGGTGGCACCTGTGGTGGTGACGCCAGTAGTGGTGACGCCAGTAGTGGTAACGCCAGTGGCCGCAGTGAATCCAGCAACCTCCGTCCTGCCTGCTGCTGTGGTAATCAAGGCTGTAGAAATTAATCAAGCACCCGCTGATGTTGTCTCCCCAGAAGTGTTCGCAGAGCTTGATTTTGATTTTGATACGGAAAGCGTCACTCAACCGGTGCCGGTAAGAGTAGACGATGAGGAGTCCGGTCTGGAGGGATTCGACGCTTCAGCTTTTGACATGCTTGAGTCCACGGCACCTCATTTTTCAGGCGAAGATATAGGAGATTTGGAAGAGCTGTTTCGCAACAGCGTTCAGCCTGCGGAGAAAGCTGGGGATAAATCTGAATCCTCTAAAGTGGAGTCGCCTGCACCTGCAAAATCTAGGCAGCCGGAAATTGTTTCGCCCCCGCCTAACACGCCTAGCAAACCTGTAATCAAGCTCAAGACTGATGTGAGCGCGCTGAATTGGTCACTTGAACCAATTGAGGGCGAAGTTTCACCCTTGGTAGCGCCGACCGGGCGTGCGGTTTTTGGTGCGAAGGACGTACCGTTAAGTCCTGAAGTCGTGAAACCAGCCATTAAACCCCTCGTCCCAGCGTTTGCTCCTGTGAAAAACGATGCGAATGAAGCGGGAGATTTTGACTTTTTCTTAGAATCAGACGTGCCGGAAGCACCCGTTGCAGCGCCTACAATGACGCCTGCAATTAACCCTACGCCCACGTCTGCAGCCATTACCAAGCAACTTCCCGCAATTGAGGCCCCTGCAGCCGCCAAGATTCAAAGCGCTCCACCCGAGGTGTCCAGCCCTTTGGATGACGAGATGTCCGAGTTTGACGCACTGTTTGCTGATCTGAATGATTTATCGCCGGTCACTATGCCGGCAAGCAGTCATGCCGGACTCGATGCTACAAATTCGAAAGATTCCGAAGCGGCTTTTGATTCCTCAGGTTTAGATTTTGACCTGGATTTTGAAGTAGGCGAGTCGCACCGTGCGGTTGACAATGAAAAAGACGATGATTTTGCTGATTTGGATTCGCTATTTGCCGATGCTCCCATTGCGGCTGCGGATAAAAGCGTACCTGCTGCAAAGTCAATAAGCCCGCCTGCAGTACAGCCAGGACCGGCGCACGTTTTTGTGCTAGGCGCATCAATCGGCGGACCTGAGGCGATACGAAGTTTTCTCAGTAAGCTTAAACCCCGGCTTCCGGCGGCATTTGTCTTAGCGCAGCATATGGGCGCTGAGTTTTTGGAACTTATGACCAATCAACTAGCAAAGGCTTCGCCTATGCCGGTGCGACTTGCCAAACCAGGAGAAGCTTTTGTGGCCGGTGAAATTGTGGTCGTGCCCGTTAATCAGCGTTTTTTAGTTGATCAACAAAGCATTATTCAGTTTGCCCCATTACCCACCGAATCGCCTTACAGCCCTTCCATTGACCAAGTCATGACGGATATGGCGGATCGTTTTGGACAGCGCTGTACTGGCATCGTTTTTAGCGGCATGGCATCAGATGCTATTGAAGGGGCAAAATATCTTGCCGCTCGTGGCGCGAAGGTCTGGGTGCAAGATCCGGCGACTTGTGTCATTAGTTCAATGATTGATGGTGCACAGGCTGCGGGTGTGGTCAGTTTTGTGGGTGCACCCGAGCAGCTGGCCGACCATGTTTTAGATGAATTGGGTGCACTAAATTAGCGCGAAATAAGTAGTCCGAAATATGGATTTCGCGACCGATGAACTGAGAAACAAACGACTGGATTACATGCATGGACAACGTTGTTGTAGAGCAAAAGCGAGAAATTCGCGGCCTGATGATCCCAATTACCAACGGCCGCGTGCTCATGCCGAACGCCAATGTGTCCGAGGTTATCACCTTGTCCACGCCTGAGCGGGTGCCAAATGCGCCCGATTGGTTGCTTGGGCGCGTTGCTTGGCGTGGTTGGAAGCTGCCGCTTATTTCGTTTTCACTTCTGGCTGGGCTTGCGCTTGATGAGCGGGCGACCGGTGGTCGTGTGTGCGTCATGAAAGCATTAAGTGGTCACCCGCGTATGCCATTTATAGCGCTCCTTGCGCAAGGGTTCCCGCGTTTGACCACGATTAACATTGATGAGCTGGTGCCTTTAGGGGACAGCTTTGGCCGAGTCGGCGTAAAGATGGATCTTATGTTGCGTGATGACCAAGCCGTTATCCCGGATCTAGAGAAAATTGAGCAGATGATTTTCGATGCGATCAGCGCACCTGTGGCAGGCGTTGCCGCATAGTTTCTCTATTAGGTCTTAAGGCGCTACGTTTTGGCATGAAATTTGTAAAACTCTTGATTCAGCGATGTTTGTGGTCACCGCTTTTTTTGCTTATTTGCAGTTTGGGCTTGGCCCAAACCCCCACGCAAGTGCGTTATGCAAGCCTTTATCGCGCGCTGGAACCGGGTCTAACGATTGCTAGGTTTGAACGGCTTTTGGCGCATCAGCGCATTGTTTCGAAGCAAAATAAAATTTCCCCAAGCCAAATTGAAGTGCGAATTTTGGCGGCTTCAGGCGTCATTGTTGTGAAAGTGGGGCCGGATGGCAGCGTTAATTTTCCGATGACGCCTGCTTTGCTGGCGGAAAATCCAATCGTGGAAAGCAATCAGGCAAAGGGTTCATTGAGCTTAAGCGCCACGATGGAGATAAAGCTTGGGCAAAGTAAAGTAGTGGCTTACTCAGATATTTACGAAAGTGCATTGCAAGCGCAGCAAGCCATTGCGGCCCTCGGCCCGGAAATGGCGGGGCGTAAAGTGCGTAGTATTGAGTTTGAGTTTGAGCATGCACAAGATGCGCGCGCCGAGCTTGTTGATAGCAAGGTCGACGAATTACTGATGGCAGATAAGCAGGGGGTGGTGGTGTTGCGCATCGACGCCGCACTTGCCAAACGCAAAGCGCAAGTGACGTTTTCCAGCTTGCCCATTGCAGCCCGGCTTCATATAGATTGATTTTATGATGGCATGATACACGCCAACTGACTGCGAACCCTGGTCAGGGATACAAATCCGGCGTGGAGCTGCGTATTCCTGCCATGCCGGTCACCAATTCCTGTTCAAACCGGTCAGTGATTCTTGTTGATTCCGGTCGGGTTGGCGGGGCTTTGGAACATCGTTTAATTCATTGAATAGACACAAGTTTATTTTTTAGTTTCTCCGGTTAAATTTAAGGTGCTTGCAAGTGCTTTTTTACGCCGCTACAACGAGTGAGCCGAATGTTTTAGAATTGGAATGACAATATTGCCCCAAGCAATGCACACTGCAATGAAGGCCTAAACATGGAAGTTAAGTGATGAGTTACCAGGTACTTGCGCGTAAGTGGCGGCCGCGAAATTTTTCTGAGCTTATGGGGCAAGAGCATGTGGTGCGGGCTTTGACGGGCGGTCTGAGCCAGGGACGTTTGCATCATGCTTTTCTATTTACCGGTACGCGCGGCGTCGGTAAAACCACAATTGCGCGAATTATTGCGAAGGCGTTGAACTGCGAGACCGGCGTGACTGCCACACCCTGCGGTGTGTGTAGCAATTGCCGGGATATTGACGCCGGGCGTTTCCCGGATCTGATCGAAATTGATGCCGCTTCCAGAACCAAAGTGGATGACACGCGCGAGATTCTAGACAACGTTATTTATGCGCCAGCGCGCGGGCGATTTAAGGTTTATCTGATCGACGAAGTGCACATGCTGTCCACGCACAGCTTTAACGCGTTGCTAAAAACCCTGGAAGAGCCGCCCGAACACGTCAAGTTTTTGTTGGCAACCACTGACCCGCAAAAACTGCCGGTGACCGTACTTTCGCGATGCCTAAAATTTCATTTGAAGCGTTTAACAATTCCGCAAATCACGCAGCAAATGCGCCATATCCTGGCTGCCGAACAGATTGCCTTTGAGGACGAAGCCATTGATGAGCTGGCACGCGGCGCGGATGGCTCCATGCGGGATGGCTTAAGTTTGCTCGATCAAGCGCTGGCTTTTGGGGCTGGGAAAGTTGAAACGATTCCGACGCGTGAAATGTTAGGCACGATTTCCCGCGAGGGCGTGTTGGATTTATTAGAAGCGCTCAGCCTTAATAGCGCCGAGCAGCTGTCCGAGAAACTTTCCGATCTCGCTGATTTTGGCGGTAGCTACGTGCAGGTTCTTGCCCGGCTGATGGAGCATTTGCATCAGTTGGCGTTTTTACAGTTGGTCGGCCCCCATTCGAAGCAGCTGAATGACGTGTCGCCGCGTTTGGCGGCGTTGGCTTCGCGTTTTAGCGCCGAAGATTTGCAAATTAAGTTTCAGTTTGCAAATTTAGGCGCGAAAGAAGTTGCCAGTGCGCCCGATGCAAAAATCGCCTTTGAGATGTGCTTACTGCGTATGCTGGCGTTTGCCGATGTTGATGCTGGCAGCGACTCCCAATTAGAAAAGCCAGCAGCTTCCAGCGTGGTAGTCGCACCGCCGGGAAAAACTAATGGCGATGGCGCAATGCGTGCCGTCGCCAATGCCAAAAATACGCTAGAACCTGCTGAAACCGATGTTCGCGAAGCTAGCCCACCGAGCATCGCACTTGAACCGGAGGCTAAAGTTTTGGCCTTGGACGAGCGCTGGCAGCAATTGGTGGCTACTCTGCCACTGCCTTCAGGGGCGCTGCGCGAATTTGCGCATAATGCGATTGCACGTAGCTGGCAAAACGGCGCGTTAACCTTGACCGTTGATGTAGCGCACAGCAGTCTGGCAAGTGCGGAAAATGTGCAATTACTGGCGCAATTCATTGAGCAAAGCGTAGGCCAAGCGCTAAGCCTTCAAATCGTGGTGGCCGATGCGGATTTGTCGGCAAGCCCAGCACAAGTCAATGCGCGTGAATTTGCATCACGCGCGCAGGCTTTTGCAGACTCAATTACTGACCGCCCTTTAGTGCAAGAGTTAATCCAGCAGTTCAACGCGCAGGTTGTGCCTGGATCGATTTATTTTTCTGGCAGTAGGGTGGTTTAGTCAAGTTGTGCGCTCAACTAGCCTACGTCTACACCATAAAAACGCGCCAGGGGTGCTAGCCCACCCTTAAAGCCTTGCCCGACCGCGCGAAACTTCCACTCGGCCCCGGCGCGATACAGCTCACCAAAAATCATCGCCGTTTCGCTTGAGCCATCTTCACTGAGGTCGTAGCGGGCTAATTCGTTATTGTCGCTGGTGTTGACGACTCGAATAAACGCGTTATTCACTTGCCCAAACGCTTGCCGACGTGCTTCACCCTCGTGAATCGTCACGCTAAAAGCAATTTTTTCGATATTGGACGGTATTTTAGATAAATCGACCGTGAGCTTCTCGTCGTCACCATCGCCAGCACCTGAGCGGTTATCGCCCATATGCTTAACTGAGCCATCACTGGAGTTAAGGTTATTGTAGAAAATAAAGTCCGCATCTGAGCGTACTTTGCCATCGGCTTTGACGAGAAAGGCGCTCGCGTCTAAATCAAATTCCGCACCATCGGTAGCGCGCACATCCCAGCCCAAACCTATTAGAACTTCGCGCAAACTTGGGGCGGCCTTGCTTAAATTTACATTACCACCCTTGAGCAAACTAATTCCCATCGAATTATCCTTTGTTGTTGATTGACTTATTTGGATTAACTTATTTTTTGACTGACCTAATCAACATCTACGCCGTAATAACGCGCCAGCTCTCCGAGGCCACTCCGAAAGCCTTGCCCAACCGCACGAAAACGCCATTCTGAGGAAGCGCGATAAAGCTCGCCAACGATCATCGCCGTTTCGTTCGAAACATCGCCGGACAGGTTGTAACGCGCTAGTTCTTTATTATCGGCAAGGTTTGAAATGCGGATCGTCGCATTGCTCACTTGACCGAAGGTTTGGCGGCGCGCTTTACCCTCATGAATGGTGACCGCAAACGCGATTTTTGCAATATCGGAAGGAACTTTAGTTAGATCGACCTGTAACTGTTCACCCGCCCCGGCATTGATCACGCCACCGGTCAGGTTATCGCCAGTATGGCGCACTGAGCCATCGCTAGAGACTTTATTGTTATAGAAAATAAAGTCTGTATCGGCACGGACTTTACCCTCTATCGTGGTTAGAAACGCGCTTGCATCCAAATCGAATTCGCTACCGTCGGTGCCGCGCGCATCCCAGCCTAACCACACCATCACCTGCGAAAGGCCAGGAACTTGTTGGCTTAGATTGACGTTGCTGCCCTTGGGCATGGCCGACAACTGCCGCAAATCCTCAAGCATTTCACTGGCGTTTTGGTAACGCTCTGTCGGATTCTTTTTCAGTAAACGCTGAACTATTGGAGAATAGCGTGCAAATTTTGCGGGCAATTCAGGGGGCGGGTTATAAATATGCGCCATGGCAATGCTAACGCTGGTGGCGCTATCGCTAAACACTTTTTGACCGGTAAGCATTTCATAAAACAGTACACCCATCGCGTATAAGTCGGAGCGCTGATCTACCAATGCACCGGTACAGTGTTCCGGACTCATATAGTGCGGCGTACCGACTATATTGCCCGCTAAGGTGAATGCGGATTGGGTATTTTTGGTTTTCGCGATGCCAAAGTCGACCAGAACAGCTTTGCCATTTTTGTGGAACATAACGTTTTCAGGCTTAATGTCGCGATGCAGAATATCTTGCTCATGGGCATGTTCTAAAGCACTGCCGATTTGCAGCATAACTGCCAGCGCTTCAGACTCGGATAAGCTGCGTTTAATGCGCTGCGCTAGATCACCACCGCGCAGTAATTCCATGGCCATGAAAAAATGCGCGTCTACCACGCCACAAACGTAAATAGTGATTATATTGTCGTGGCTAAGCGAAGCGATTAAATTGCCCTCTTGCTGTAGGGACTCCAA
>JAYUUS010000123.1:0-45156 GCA_043754435.1 Rhodanobacteraceae bacterium | reverse complement strand
GATCGATATGCAGCGCACATAGATCAAGCAAAGCGTCGAGCGCAGTTGCATCGGGCTTTGCTTCACGCATTTCTGCAAGACGCTCAGCCAAAACAACCGCGCGACCAATCAAGGCAAAACCCGGCATCAACATGCGCGTAAGCTTTTTCTGCACTGCCTCTTTCGAGCCGCTATTCCACACGAACGCACGCGCTGAACGTGGCTTGCGCAGACCAATTCCAGGCGGCACAACGCTGCCACCGGCAATGCGCATGCTCAATGCAAGCGTCAGCAAATTGGCGGCAAACGCATGCGCTTCATCATTCTCTTGACGCGGCGCATCGGGCCCGGAAACCGTGAGCACAATGCTAATCGTCAAGTGCATGCGGCCTTCTTCAACGATGGCTGAGGTGTTGCCGGTTTGATCGAGTGGATTGCGCGTTAGGCGAAAGCCGCGCGGCGCGTAGCTTGGCCCATCGACAAGTAGCGGCTCGGCTTTGTGGCACACCACCGCCACACCATGCAAATAGACATCTTTGCCATCCGCGCGCAGCTTGCGCTCCAGCGCGTGCGCAAACCCCGCAAACGCCGACATTGCAGGAAAGCCCCAAGTCATTGGGCTCGATACGGCATTGGCGTTCTGAACGTACAGATGCGGCAATACCACCGCACATGAGTAATCCGGGTTAGTTGCCATCGTGCATTGCCTCTAAATCTTTCGCCAACTCTGCAAGCTGCGGTTTTAGCTCGTGTTTCCATTGCACCCGCTCGTCATCCCCCATCGCGGTTTCATCGGTGCGAACGGCGCTCATTAGCCACAGGGCAAAATCATTGGCCCACTTGTCCGCAAGCTCAGCTGATTCCATAGGACTTTCCTCGTCGTGGTCAGCGTATGGGTCTAGCAGTAGGTATTGTGCTTTGCCCAACTTGCAGTCGGTTTTTAAGCTCCAGCCCGGTTCCAGCGTATAGATCTGCGCGACGTAGCTCAGCAGTTCTTCGATGATTTCTTGAACTAACTCGGCGCGGTGCTTGCGAATGTCGATGGTGTTGTGCTGTGGCCCACGCTTTTCAAACAAATACGCACGCAGGGTTTTGGACAACTCTTTAACCTGCGGGCGGCTTGGGAATGCACCATCAAAGATCGACTCGCCACGCGGCGGGCGTACTTCGCGGCTGACCCAATTCGGCGGGGTGCTTGGCAATAAATACGCCTTGCCGCCGCGTTCGCTGTTGAGCTGACTAACATTTTGCGGTTTGCTGCCGCCAAAGGATTGCACCGCCAGATTCGGGAAATCCTTGTAGCCGTGTTCATGCGATTTGCCTTCGCTGCGGGCTTTGCGGGCTGCTGCCGCTTCATCAGACCAGCGCTCGTTTTTCAGCGTGTTATGCCAAGCGTGTACCAGTGCGGTCGGAAATAGCGGTGCCAGCAGGTGGTATTCGCCGGTTTCTAGGGGGAAGTAGAACTGTTTGGCAAGCGTGTGGCTGCTGATCGTGCTGCCTGCCTGCGCCACGGCGGACAATTGTTTTGCCAGCGCGGCTGCAACCGTTGCATCGTCCGACAAAGCCGCCAAAATGTCGGCGTCGTCGGTGAGCAAGCGATCTAGCACACTTTTGCCTGCGTGCTCAATTTTCAGAAGCTTGAACACGTCCAGTGCTGCGGCGTTGCCGACCACATCCGGCGTTTGTTGCGCCAAGATGTGCGTACCAATCAGCGCGTCATCGGTACAAATGGGCGTGCGCAAATTCACCACACTGCCGCGCGCATCCGGGTGGATGGCTTTTAAGGTATGCGAAGCCAGCTGGATTTGCCAAGCGCGCCCTGCAGCATCTTCCAACCACGCTGTTGGTTGGTGGTCAGCGCTGAGCTTGGCGTGCGCTTCGAACTCTTCAGGTTTGAGTTTTTCTAGTTTGGTTTGTAAGCGTGCGGCAATGAATTCATGCAGCAAGGAGCGAATGATTTTTGATTCTTCAGATTGAGTCACATTTGACCGCCTTTGTTGGTTTGCTTCTGATTGGTAAATTGTTCAATTACGTTAATCGCCAGGATTAGCATTTCCCCTCACCCCAACCCTCTCCCCGCACAAATTATTCGGTTCTTAATCAAAGCTGCGGGCGTGGAGAGGGAGCCGTGTATGGCGCGACAAGCTCCCTCTCCACGCCCGTAACTATCAATTGAAACAATGATTTAATGCGGGGAGAGGGCTGGGGTGAGGGGCAAAAATCAAAACAAAAGTAAGTGCTCATAAATCCAACTTCTTGCTGGCGTAACCCAGCCACGGGTGCCAACTCAACTGCCCGCTTTTGCCGTAATCGGTCACCTGCATGCAGGCAAATCGACGTGCTAAATCCTGCGGCGCCAAGTGCCCAGCCTCGGGCAACGCCGCTAGCCCCTCTGCCAAATCCGGCGTTGCCCAAAGTGCCACGCCGCCAGCGAGTGTCAACTTAATCTGGTCAAACATACCATTTTGTTGCGTGTCGTCCGCTTTCAGCTCAACGCGAAAGTGCTGCGGCGTATTGCCTTCGGGCTGCACGTAATACTCAATCTGCTTCATTGGATTGCGAAACGCTTTCTCGTCCTGCTCAATGCCCGTGAACTGCGTCGCACCCGCCCAAAACCGCCGGACAAAGTATTCCCCAGCTTGCTCGGCAACCAACAAAGAGCGCAGCCGCGCATGCTCCAAATCCAGCAAACGCTCGCGCGGCTGATCGGTACGTTCGACGATGCGCGGTGCGGCGCTGAGCGGTTCAATATCAGAAGGCAACAGCAGCTTTTTCAGCTCATGGCTCCTCAACAAGTAGCGCTTTTCCGTTTCCCCAACTTTTCCAAAGACTTTGTCCGACTCAAACCCCGGCCATTTGAACGCGGGTTTGCCCAGATCGATCAGCGCGCGCAAATTTTGATTCATCAGCACGATATTGGCGTGTTTCACCGCGCCCGGCCGATGCCTGCGCACGCGCCCGGCAATTTGAATAATCGAACGCATAGAAGACGGCTCAACTATCGCCCAGTCGTAATCGTGATCACGTCCGACTTCCGCGACTGGGCTGGCGAGCACCAAGAAAATATGATCCGTTTCTGCGCCGTCATCCAAGATCGCACGTAATGCGGCATCCTTGAACACCGCCAATTCATCGTGACGCTTCAACATTTGATCCAAGCGTGCCTCGATACCGGAGCGCACGATCAGCGGAAAGCGCGAGTGGTAAACACACAGATGAATTTTGGTATTGACGGGCGGCGCAACGCCAAACAAGATGCGCGCCACCGCAATAATGGCGTTGATGTTCGCCATACGAATCAAGCCGAAACTCACGCGCTTTTTAGTGTTGGGATCTACGGTGTGGTGCTGTTGATGCAGTGCTTGATAGATCGGCGGTAATGCCTTGGCAAAAGCTTTTTCGATGACGGGCTTTTTCAAAGTTAGGTCGATATCCAGAGCTTGAATGCGCGCTTTACGCCGCTGCTCGCTGGACTTGCCGGCTAAATTTCGCAATCGCACTTCGACGAATGCTTGATGCGTGGATCGGAAATCAGCTTCATTCGGGCAGTCGTTCTGCGATTTACCAAACTCATCAAACCAAGCACAGCAAACATTGAGCGCGCGCGCCGGTGCGCCGACATTGCCTTGAAACACTGTCCGCCCGGCCAGATACGCGGCAAACAATCCCTGCACTAGCGCAGGTGGCAGGGTTGCGGATGACAAAAGGACGCGGCTACCTAGCAATCCGGCAAAATAGACTAAACGTGTCAACGCGGGTAAGTCTTCCAGATCGAAATCATCCGGCTCATCCAGAACCAAGTCCGACGTCAATAACCGCAGCATCGGGCCAATTTGATGCCCGCCGCGCAGCGTTTCCGATGCGGGCATTAAATGATCAACGGTGCAGACTAAAACTGGCGCGCTGAGCATTTTGAGTACGCGCGGATCGCGCTTAAGAAATTCACTTAATTTGCCTGTACCCAACGCACCTTCATAGCGCACGTCGATGCCACCTTCAATCAACGCCTCGGCGGATTCGCTGCCAAGCACTGCGGGCTGCTCGCGTTCGGCCTTTTCACGGTTCGCATGCTCATGCAGCGCCCGCACCGCGCTGGAGCCAATCATCACTGCGATATCGTCGTCCAACAAATTTAAGCGTTCGCGATAGGCGTCGCCCGTTTGCAGAGTTAGCGTGCGTAAGCCCAAGGCCACGCAAAAGCGCGCGCCGCTTGGCGGTGCCAAGCCATACATAATGCGGGCGTTCGCCAAGGTTTTGCCACAGCCGGTGGAGGCCATATTGACGCCAAAAAAACCCTGCTGTTTCGAGCGTTTTACAAGAGTTTGCGCCAGCTCGAAAGCCTCGTTTTGCCAAGCAAAATCACCCGCGCTGCGCTGCTTAAACTTTTTGCGCTGCGCAATGCTTGGAAATGCACCCTCCAGCGTTGAAAACGTTGAAGCAATGCTTTTCGCGTAGCGCGCCACGCCGACTAAGTGCTCGTCCAAGCGCTGTTTTAACGAACCATCGGCGCGGGTATTCGCAAAAATGGCGTAGCTAGTATCGCCATACTCGCGCTTGCCTTCTTCACTGGAAAATTGGTGGTCGCTGGCAATCAGCGCCAGCCTTGAAAGATGCGCAATGAATGGGTTGTTGATCGATGCTGACGCAATAGATTTGCTGTTTTGCAGAATTTCGGTGGCGAGTTTTGCGACGCGCGCTTTCCAAGTGTGGCTTTGCGTGGGCAAGCCGCCTTTGAAGCTCCAGCAGTCTTTTGCGTTTGCCATCGCGTCGCTGTTGCAGTGCGCCCAGGACGCGTCCAATTCAGTCCAAATTGCGGCCAATGCAGCGTCAGCAACGCCCTCAAGGTTGGGTAAGGGCAAACGATGATGCGATAGCACCAGCCAGCCAACTAAATGCGCGAACGGTGGCAGCTTCTCGAACGGCTTATCGCTATTGGCACCCAAGCCATCGCAAATAAGCCGCTGCTGCCAAATATCGCTTTCAGTGGCAATATTTTTCAGCCGCGCCAGCCACGCCGCATCGGTATCCGCACCGACAAAGGCCTGAAACAGCCGCAGGCTCACCCACTCGTGTCGATACGGATCAGCGACGCACTGGTTGTACTTCAGTTTGTTTTGAAACAGCACACTGGCCTTACCAAAATCGTGCCAAAGCGCCGCCATTTCTGCCGCCATGCGAATCAGCGTCAAACTATGCCAATCATTCTCATCGTTTGTGCGCAATATATTCCTCTCGGTCAAATTGGTTGGCACCGAACCCTGGGCGTTGAACTGTTTGGCATCGCCAACGATCCACAGCAATTCAGTCAAGTTTGCGCTGCGAATCCAGTGGCAGCTGACCGCAGTATTTTTGCGTGCGGTTTTGCGCAGCATTTTACGCAGCGTATCCAAGCCGATTTGGGTGATCGGCGTTTGCCAAGTGCGCTCGCCTTTACGTTCGCCGAATTGATCTAAAATGCGGCGGGTTTCGGTGAGCGCGCGTTTTTGGCATTGGCTGATGAGTAGGATGTTCATACCAAAATCTTGCTCATACCACCGGCAATGTCTTTCAACGTGTCAATCATAAAATCATCCAGCGGCTCCGTCCGCAAGGCGCGAACCTGATCTGCGTTGGTTTTCATAACAATCTGCCTTTCCTGTGTGCGCCGGGCTTTGTGTAAGCCCGGCGCAAGGTTTATGATTGCCCCGAAACAAATGCTCGGAATTCAATAATGGAAAACTCAAAGCTATTATGTCGCGGGTCTTCATCAATGTCTCTGCAAGTCTTCTTGCGACACACATCATCACTGCCGCATAGGCAGCAATGTAAAAAGGAACATCATGAGCACCACCCTATTGATCCCTGACGACCTGCAAAGCGCGCTTGAAAAGCGCGCTGTTGTTGCGCACATGAGTCTTGACGACACCGCGCTACGCTTGCTGCGTGATGCGATTGAAGCATCCGATAAGCAATTCGAGCTTGCGCGCGCACAGCGCCAGCAAGCAGCGAATTTGCTGATGGGTTTAGGTAAACATTGGTCCCCATCGCGCGATGCGGTAGCGGAATTGGTGGCAGAGCGGGCAGCTGAGCACGCATGAGCCACAACACGCTAAATAAGAGTTAGACAATTAATGAGTCGCTGGCTACTGGATTCTTCCGCATTGTTGATTTTGTTACGGGCTGAGCCGGGCCTCGTGCGCATCCAAGAAATCCTTGCGGATGCCAGCGAAATCTTAATTGCCAGTGTGTCAATCGCTGAAATTTCGCGTCGCGCCAAAGAGCTGGGTGCAAGCCCAGCAGAAATTGCCGAAATGATTCGGCACTGCAAAATGCTTGCCACGCGTTTCATAGACATCACCGTCGGCATCGCCGAGCGTTCTTTTGAGCTATCGGTATTGGCCAGCGCGCGTGTCCCATTGGTCGATGCACTCATCGCCGCGTGCGCCGCCCAGGAGCAGGCCACTTTGCTGCATCGCGACCAGCACTTTTTGAGCATCCCACAAGAACAATTGTCGCAGGAACAGCTCTGATTCTTTAAAGAATGTTTAGCGCTTCAATCAACGAATCTCAGGCTTCATTGGCCGCCTTTTCCCGTCTAAATCCAAGCATTGGCTGATAGATCCAGCGAGTTACATCATCGACTGGCAAGTCAATAGTGCCATAGCGTTTGGCGGTGTCGGCCAGCTCCATGTTTCTTTCAACACTGAGCGCCGTCAATGCAATCAAGTAATCAGGTGTAGCGAAGTGTGAGATCGAAGGATGCAGAGAAAGCGGCTTGTCCTTCTCGAACATGAACGGTACTGAATGCGTGACGTATTGCTCATCAAAGCGATGGAACACCAGCGTCCCTGCGTCATCAGGAATTTGCACTTAACGCGTGTTTTCTCGACTTTTGCGAAAGCGCGTATCGCTCTGTTCGAAGCCGGTAAATTGCGACACCGACTCCCAAAAGCGCCGAGCGTTCTTTTCCTCAGAATTTGTCTTGGCAAGCAGGCATATCTCCAAGCGCTCATGCTCAAGGCCGACCAAACTCAAGCGCGCTGCGGAATCAAGATTCGCTGGCTTAATTAGACGCGGCTTCGCTGAAACAACGTCGATCTGATCTTGCGTCAAGAGCTCACGAATGCGCTTGGAGCGCAGTTCAAATCCCGTCGATTCAAAGCCCGGACGAATAAATGCAAGTCCGCTCGGATTTCGAAGCGCCAATCTATTTTGATCCAAGATGACAATGTTTGGTGCCGAACATTCTTTATCTGGATCTAGATGCCGCATCACGCGACCAGCCAACTGAATCAGTGAGCGCATGGATGACGGTTCGGTAATCGCCCAGTCAGCACACAGATCCCTACCCGTTTCAATAACGGGCGAAGCGAGCACCACAAAGATTTGATTCGGCTCGCGCGCAGCATTTTGCGCAGCGTATCCAAGCCGATTTGGGTGATCGGCGTTTGCCAGGTGCGCTCGCCTTTACGTTCGCCGAATTGATCCAGGATGCGACGGGTTTCGGTCAACGCGCGCTTTTGGCATTGGCTGATGAGTAGGATATTCATTGCGAAACCTTGCCCATACCACCGGCAATGTCTTTCAAGGTATCGATCATAAAATCCAGCGCTTCCGTCTGTGTCAGCGTTTGAATCACCGCACGGCGAAATTCGCCTTCGTCGTGGCCTGCCACAGCCGATACAAATGCTTGCGGCAACACACTTGCGTCTTTAATCAAATCGGCGACATCAAACACTAAGCCACCACGTCGAGTTTTGCCATGCAGTACCGACAAGCCATGCGGCAAACCCAGCACCCAAGTCGCGGTTGCGCCTAAGCCATATGCCAAGTAATTACCATGATCCAAAAATTGATTCGCCGGGTCGGTGCCGCTGCCGCGCTGGCCCCGGGTAAACGCGCCGTACTTGGACGCTTTCGCCGCTAGCGCGTAAAGCTGTTGGCTCAAGCGCGCTTCTTCCAACAGCAAGGCAGTGTTGTCTGGCGCGATTTCGATGTTAGCTTTGGCGCGGTTCAATGCGGCATCAAAGACTTCGACAGCCAGCTCAAATCCCGCCTCTCGCAGCGGCTTATAGCCCAGCCAAAGTTTACGAATCCGGGTCAAACGCGCTTGCTGCAGGTGTTTTGCGGCACGCAAGCGCTGGGCGTCGTCAAACCAAAATTTGACCCATGCTTGCAGGTATTCGGTCGCGCGGTATTCGCTTTGTGGGCAAAACCAAGCAACTTCCACGTCCAGCTCGTTTGCAGAAAATAGTGGCGTGCCGCCACCGCCACAGAACCCAACTAAAACCCCGGCCTTGGCAAGTTCACGCATGGCCAGCTGGGTAATGGAGGTGCCCGTGCCAAGCAAAATACTGGTGGTATTGGCGATGGGAATATTCCAGTACGCAGATTGCTTGCCCTGATCGGTCACATATTCAACGCGCCCGCCTTTCACCAACACCCGGCAGTGTTCCAGGTAATAAACGTGCGCCCGTTTGGAGTGCAATACCGTTTTGAGATCGCTCGCTGAATTACTTCGCGTCAATGAATTACTGCGCATCCATTCTTCCCCCGTAAAGACGTTGCTCATTCGACATCAAGGCTACGCCTTAATGGCTAAAACGCCACACCCTAAAATTTCGTGTGGATGCACTCTTCAACGCTGAAAACCTGGATTCCCGCTAAAAGCATGCGGGAATGACGATTTGAGAGGCGATCTTACTTCTCCTTCATCACCCAAATCCCCGTCCAGTCGCTGGGTGGAAACTCTATTAAATGCTGGCAGCGCTCGATGTAGCTTTGCGATAGCTTGTCCAGCGGGTTTTTCGCGAGCGCGCGTTCGAATTGGGTGGCTGCGGACTTGAAATCACCGGCGCGGTAGCGCCGTAGCCCCTCGGCGAAATAGCCGAATACGTCCATCATGTTCGGGAAGCTAGACTCGGTGTGAAAGTCCAGCACTTCATATACGCCCACCGGCTCGGTCTTGCCTTTGACCACTACCCTGTCAATTTCGCGCATACGGTAAGTACCGCGTAGCCGCCGGTGCGTGCTTTCGCTAATCAGGATTTCCGCTGAATAGGCTTTGCAAGCACTTTCCAGCCGGGACGCAAGGTTTACCCCGTCGCCAATAATCGTGTAATCCATGCGCCGGGTGGAACCAATGTTGCCAGATACCACCATGTCGGTATTCAAGCCAATGCCCATTGACACCGGCTTTTGCCCGCGCTTGACGCGCTCCTCGCTGTATTTGCGGCAGCCCCGAATCATCTCGATGGCCGCTCGCACCGCGCGGTCTTCGTCATCTTCATGCGCAATCGGCAGCCCAAACGCCGCCATGATTGCATCGCCTATAAACTTGTCGAGCATGCCGCCTTCATGGTTGATGCACTCGACCATGATGGTGAAATATTCATTGAGAAATGCCACTGTTCCCTGCGCGCCCAGCTCCTCGGTCAAGGTGGTAAAGCCGCGTATATCGGAAAACAACACCGTGGCGCGCGTGCTGGCGCCGCCCAATAGCTCAGTGCCGCGCTCCAGCATTTGCGCCGCAATCGCCGGGTCCATATAGCGCGACATGGTCGCTTTCACGCGCTTTTCGGTGGAGATATCTTCGATCATCAGCATCGTGCCCAAGCTTTTATCATGGTGGCTTTTGTCATCGCCCGCTTTCAGCGGCAGCACGGTCAAGTTGGCCGACACCAGGGTGCCTGCAAACTCAAATTCCGCGTCCATCGCTACCGCCACCTGCTGGGTAGCGGTCACATGCTCAATACGCTCCATCACCCAGGCGTTTTTGCCAACGAAAAATTCACCTGCGCCGTGGCCAACAATCTCGTTGCTAGCAAGCTGCATAATCCGGCAGCCAGAGGCGTTGCAAGTCACGATTCGACCATTGCCATCCAGCGTAACTACTCCGTTGGACATGCTTTGCAGCATGCTGTCGTTGTAGTTTTTCATCTTTTGTACGTCATCAAATAGCTTGGCATTTTCCAGCGCAATCGCGACTTGGCCGGTAAACGCCTTCAAGCGCGATTCGTCTTGCGGGGTAAACGGGCCAGAGCGCTTGTTGAGCACCTGCGTCACGCCGATGGTTTTGCCCAGTTTATTCACGACCGGCGTACACAGGATTGAACGCGTAAAAAACCCGGTCTGGCGATCAAAGCTTGGGTTAAACCGTAAATCAGCATAAGCGTGCGGAATATTGATGGTGCGCCCGGTCGTGAAAACCGCGCCCGCGATGCCAGCGTGGTTGGGAAGCCGAATTTCGCCCAGCCGCGCGCCTTGCGCCACGCGTGAAAATAAGGTGTTGCTGGCTTCGTCATTGAGGAACAAAGTCGAGCGTTCGGCATCAAGCATGCGCGTCGCTTCACTCATCACGCGCTGCAGCAGCGCGCCTAGATCCAATTCTGAAGTGATGTCAGCAACAATGTTGAGGAAATCCATCTCTTGCGCCCGAACCCTGGCCATACGCTCAGCGAACTGCGAGCCCACCAGTGCCGGCACCGCTGGCACACTGATTTCCTCCAGCAGCGCTTGATCCTCATGCGTAAAATGCCCATCAATTTTGTTCAGACACTGTGCGACGCCGACAATCTCCCCTTTCACGGTGCGCAATGGCACGCACATTAGATTGCGCGTGACAAAACCGGTGGCTTGATCGATATCCTTGTTAAATCTTGGGTCTGCATAGGCCTCGTGAACCAGAATACTTTCGCCTTTAGAAAAAACGTTACCGGCGATGCCTTCCGTATTAGCAAAACGCAGCTCGCGTCGCGTCATGCCCTGGGCCGCACGCGAGTAAAGCTCGCCGCTTTCTGGGTCGTTGAGCAAAAAGCTTGAGCGCTCGCAGCGCACTTCGTGCGAGGTGAGCTCGACCAGCGCAGCCAGGATCTCGTCCAAAGATTGCCCGCCCGACACCCGGCGGATCGTACTAAATAGAATTTCAAAGCGCCGCTGATAGTCATCTTTGGTCGTACGCTTGCGGCTTGCGCCCTTTGCTATCTTCACTATCTTAGCCATTCGCTTCCTCCAGTTTCTGGCGCAATGCGCGAACTGTGTCTTGTAGGTGGACAATCTCTTCCCGGAGCGGGCGCTCCGAGGCTTGCAACGCTTGTTCTAAGTCACTTTGCGCCCGATCAAGCTCCATCCGCATCGCCGCCACGGCACTGCGCAGCTGAAGCAGCGCTAGATCGGTCGATGCCGCAAGTTCAGCCTGAGTTTGCTGTGCGTGATGCTGGGCCTTTTCTAGCTCTGCACGCAGCACACGAATGGTGGCGTGTAGATCGCCCAGCTGGACATCGAACGCATCGCGGATTTCCTGCTGTTCACCGTCGTGCAGCGCTTTAGAGGCTTCCAATTGGCCGCGCAACGCCCAAACCGCCACTTTCAGCTGTTGGATCTCGGCTAGCTCTGGCGAGTTAGGCCCCTCTTTGTCAACTGAGGCATCATCGTTGTGATTTTGCAATCTGAGCACCTAATATATGTAAATTTGAAAGTTAAGCATAACGCCTGCAAAAGCTGCGAGCATTGAAAATCAGGGCTAGGGCTAAGCATTTCGCAATTTGGCAAAATTTTGAGCCGCGCGTAACATTCGACTTCAGACCGCTGTACGCCTATTCTTTAGCTCCCCCAATTTTTGTCCGAGCTGCTATGAAAATTCTCTATACCGCGCACGCCGCTTCTAGTGAAGGCCGTGATGGCCACACCAAGTCCAGCGATGGCGTCATTGATTTGGCGTTATCCATGCCGAAAAGTATGGGTGGCTTGGGCAAAGAAGGTGCCACGAACCCAGAACAACTGTTTGCCTGCGGCTATTCGGCGTGTTTTGGCGGTGCCGTTGCGCATGTGGCAAAGCTGCAAAAGCGCCCGATTGCGCATGTAGAAGTCAACGCAGACGTTGCGATTGGGTTAAAAGAGGCGGGTGGTTTGGGTTTGGCGGTTACTTTGAATGTGCGCATTCCTGAGCTCAGCCGCACGGATGCTGAAGCGCTAGTGGCCGCCGCACACGAAGTTTGCCCGTATTCGGTGGCAACGCGCGGCAATATTGCGGTGACGCTGGTAGTGCTGGATTGAATAGAGTAGCGCTGTGCGCGCTGCAGGACATCCCGGATGGCGGCGCGATTGAGTTGGATCACGCGGGCGACTCGCTGGTAGCGATTCGCTATGGTGCGCAGGTTTATGTCTATCAAAATATTTGCCCCCATGCTGGGCGCGCGCTGAACTGGGCACCGGGCCGATTTTTATTGAGCTTAGGCCAGTTGGTGTGCGCCGCGCATGGGGCTTCGTTTAAGCCCGAAAATGGCGAATGTATCGGTGGCCCTTGCCGTGGCCAGAGCTTGACGAAAGTTGAGGTCTATCTGGAGCACGGTCAGGTTTACCCGCGCTAAATTTCCCTATACACACCCTCCAAAGACCACGCCCCACAGACTACGAGTGTCAAAAAATGAATTTTATGGAATTAGTCAAACCGCATCTAACGCCCGCGCTCATGCAAAAAGCCGCCACATGGCTAGGTGAGTCCGAATCCGGTATTAACAAAGCGCTGTCGGCCATATTTCCCACACTCATGGGCGCCATACTCAGCAAAGCTGACGGCCGCAGTTTTACCGAGGCGCTAAGCGGCATGCTGGCCAGCCCGAATCTAAATGCGCCTGCGCTTTTGAGTGATGTGAGCACCACTTTTAATAGCAATAATGCCAGCAGCCCCGCCGGGGAATTGGGTGCCAGCTTGCTCAATACGCTGTTTGGCGACAAACAGCAGGCCTTAGGACAAGCGATTTCGCAGCACGCGGGCATCGGCATTGGCTCAGTCGGAAAATTACTGGGTGCTAGCGCACCGGTGGTGCTGGCGATTTTGAGCACGCAGAGCAAAGCGGCCGGTGATTTAACCGCATTGATGGCAGGCCAAAAAGCTGCGTTGCTATCCAGTATTCCGGGCAGCATTGGCGCAGCAGCAGGCTTAAACGGTGCAGGTGCGGCAAATGCGGCTTCAAGCTTTAGCGCCAATAGCCGTGTACAAGCGAAATCGAGTGGCTTTCCGCTTTGGTTAATACCGGTGCTTGCGTTGATTGGCATCGTTTTGTGGTGGTTTTTAAAAACACAACAAGCGCCCGACGCGAACGGCAGCGCGCCCGCCCCGCAAGCGCAATCGGCAGCGCCCGCTTCTCAACCGACGGTAGTCGAACCCGTCGCGCAAGCGCCAGCGCCCGCAACTACAGATGCTGCGCCCAAAATTCCTGACGTAGCGCTGAGCGTCAGCACGGATGCAGCGCCATCGGCTGATCAAATCGAGCTTATTGAACGCACGCTGCCTGATGGCGTGAAAATTAATGTCCCAAGCACGGGTGCCGACGTCAATCTTTTAGGTTTTATTGAAGATGCGACCCAAGTTGTCGAAAAAGAAGCTTGGTTTGAATTAGACCGAATTTTGTTTGACAGCGACACCGCAAGCCTACGTGTGGAATCAGGGGCGCAAATCGGCAATATCGCAGCGATCTTAAAAGCGTTTCCGAATGTCCAGCTAAAAATTGGCGGCTATACGGATAATTCTGGGGACGGGCAAGACAACCTGAAGCTTTCCACTGAGCGTGCTAATTCGGTAATGAACGCCATTATCGCTCTTGGCATTGATGCGGCGCGTCTGAAAGCCGAAGGCTACGGCCCAGAGCACCCGGTGGCGGACAATGCTTCTGCAGAAAGTCGTCAAAAAAACCGCCGTGTTTCGGTGCGCGTCACCGCGAAATAAGCGGCATATCGATTAGAGCTGTATTGCATCCAACTTAGGCTGCCTAAGAATCTCGACTTCAGCGCCGCAAACGCTTATGGTGCGTGCCCTAGCTTAAGTTCGTACGGGCTTAAGCGCTGAAATAGTTGACGTAAACAAGCGTATGGCGACCAAAGAAAAAGAAAAAGATACCGAAGACAAAGGCCGCATCGCCACCCATAGACGCGCGCGCTTTGAGTTTTATATTGACGAACGCTTCCAAGCGGGCATCGTGCTGCAAGGCTGGGAAGTCAAAGCGCTGCGTCAAGGCCGGGTCGCTTTTAGCGAAAGCTATGTGCTGCTCAAAGACAACGAGGCGTTTTTGTTTGGCTGTCAGATCACGCCGTTGATTTCGGTCAATACCCACGTCGTGATTGACAAACTGCGCACGCGCAAACTGCTGCTGCATCGCGATCAGATTGATAAACTAATTATTGCGGTCGAGCGCAAGGGTGCTACCGCGATTCCACTGTCGATGTTTTGGCAAAAAAACAAGGTCAAAGTCGAAATTGCGCTGGCACGCGGCAAACAGCTGCACGACAAACGCGCAACCGAAAAAGAGCGCGACTGGCAGCGGGACAAACACCGGGTGCTGCGTGACCACAACAAGTAAGCATAACAAGTAAGCACAACATATAAATAAGACAGCTTTCAGTATGAGCGCACAAATTTTAGACGGCAAACGCATCGCGGAAGAATTGATTACGCAGCTGCGCCAGCGGGTTAAAGCACGCGTGCGCGCTGGTCAGCGCTTGCCCGGCTTGGCGGTGATTTTGATTGGCGCGAACCCGGCCAGCCATGTGTACGTCAAAAATAAGCGCGCCGCCTGCGCAAAGGCCGGTTTTTACACGCGCGACTTCAATTTAGCCGCTAGTTTTAGCCAAAAAGAATTGCTTAGCCTGATTGACACGCTCAACAGCGACCCCGCCATTCACGGTATTTTGGTGCAAATGCCCTTGCCGCTGCACATTGATGCGCGGGCGGTGATTGCGCGCATCGCACCGGCTAAAGACGCCGATGGTTTCCACGCGGAAAATATTGGTCGGCTGGCACTGCGCGAGCCGGGCCTTAGGCCCTGCACCCCGAAAGGCATCATGACTTTGCTAGCGCACACCGACAAACCGGTGCGCGGCAGCGACGCCTTGGTGATTGGCGTTAGCAATCACGTAGGCCGCCCGATGGTGTTAGAGCTGATGCTGGCGGGTGCTACTGTTACTGCGGCGCATCGCTTCACCAAAGATTTGCAGGCACATATTGCGCGTGCCGATTTATTGATCGTGGCCGCCGGCAAACCCGGCTTAGTGCCCGGCGATTGGATCAAACAAGGTGCGGTCGTGATTGACGTTGGCATCAATCGCTTGAGCGATGGCAGCCTGCGCGGCGACGTTGATTTTGAAGCCGCTAGTGAGCGAGCGAGCTGGATTACGCCTGTCCCCGGCGGCGTCGGGCCGATGACGGTCGCCACACTCTTACAAAACACGCTTGAGGCTTGCGAAGCCTCTGCCTAGAGAAAAAAATTATGCCCCTGACTTGCCAAACATTGACTCGACTGACTTCAATTGCAGTGTTAGTGATTTTGACGACTGCCTGCGGCGGCATTATGCGCAAAGTGCAAAATGGCGTGGCCGAACAGCTGACCCAAAGCGCACTCAACCATGACGACCCCGAAACCGTGGGTGCCGCCCTTCCCGCCTATTTGCTGCTGCTGGACGCCAGCGCCAATAATCCGAACGCGGACGGTGCCAGCCTGTGCTCGGCGGCGAAACTTTATGGCACTTATGCTGGTGCGTTCGTCAGCGATATTCCACGCCAACAGCGCCTAACCGCGCGCGCGCTGCGCTACGGCGTGCGCGGCGCGTGCGCGCTGGAAAAGTCGTTATGTGCGGCAAATACGCGCAACTTTGAAACGCTTGAGCCGATCATCAATAAACTGGGCAAAGATGAACTGCCTGCCCTCTCCTGCTTAGGCTCCGCCTGGGCGAGCGACGTACAAGCGCGCGCCGATCAGCCCGATGCGCAAGCCGATGCGCCAAAAGTACGCGTTATTTACGAACGCATCGCAGTACTGAATCCAACCTACGGCAACGGCGAAGCGCAGATGGTGCTGGGCGTGATGAATTCCCTGCTGCCGCCCGCACTCGGCGGCAAACCAGAAATTGGTGCTGCACACTTTAAGAAAGCGATTGAAATCAGCTCTGGTAAAAACCTGATGGCAAAAGTTTTATACGCGCAGTTTTACACGCGCCTTATTTTTGATCAGGAACTGCACGACAAGCTGCTCAATGAAGTGCTCGCGGCACCGCTAGAAGCGCCAGATTTAACCTTGAGCAATCAAATCGCCAAAACCCGCGCGCAGGCATTGCTGGAGAGTGGTAAGGATTATTTTTAGGCGGTTGGGGATTGGGTCCGGGTCATCCCTGAGTGTTTTCCTTGTTTGGATTGGTTTAGCTCTATTGCGCCTTAATTGATCTTCGGCTCGCCATAGCAGACACTTTATAAACTGGCAATTCGTCAGTAATTTCTAGCTCGGCGCTGATGATGTATTACAAAGACTTTACTGAATGCACTTATTTCAATGGCGGCGAGTGGCTCTGTCGACTTATGGCCGTCGGTTGGATAGAAAACGGCAAGCCCTTTCCAAAAGGGCCAACGGATAAGCAAGTTATTGAACGAATTCAAGCACTAAGCGAACAATTCTACGATGCCTTTCCATCAATTAGCTTCCGAGGTTTGCACGACTGCTCAGTTTGCGTCGCAGCTCACGATCATCGCGGGACCCTGGAAAAATCACACATCAACCTGTTCATTCCCCATCGTGGTTTTGTCTTTGTGGTGCCAGGACGTGTAGATCACTACATCAATGCTCACCAATATCTTCCCCCTGAGAGCTTCATTGAGGCACTTATAGTATGTCCGAATCCCCACAGTGCCGAGTATCGTGATGCTATACAGGCATCCAACCGTGGAGTTGATGCGCCCATATTTAGCGGCATCCCGCGCATTGTCGACCACTGCGATATTACCTGCCAGCGCTAGTGAAATCCGCCACCGAGCGCAACAATACCGAAGCATGCAGCCACCAATAATACCGCCAGCGCCACTAATGAAAGAAGTGCAGCACCGATGCCCTTGACAGTTTTAATTTTCCCCTTGTTATAAAACCACACCATGCCGCCTATAACAAACAGGACTGGCACCGTGAAAACAGCAATTATCCCAACAGAATAGAGCGAACTGTTATATGGGAAAACCGAGGCTAAAAAGCCGGCTGCCACGCTGCCGCAAATCATTAGCGCCCAACCAATAATAAATCCTATTAATACCGAATCGTTCGCACTCCCTGCATTGTTTAGCGGCGGCAGTGGGACGAAATTGGGATTATTGTTTGGCATATTCTTAATCATCCTTGTCGAAAATATAAAAAGCCGCGCCATTGATGGCGGTAATATAAATTACTCCAGCTCTGGCAAATCCTGCATTTGTTTGGGTGGTCGAATCTCAGCGCGCAGTTTTTCCAAATAAAGCGCTTTATCGTCACGATAAAAAAGATTAAAGGTGTCAAAGGGAATTATTTTCCCATCCGGTTGCGCAATATGCACGCAGGACTTTTTCACTGCGCGCAAATCGAAACTATGAGCATCGATAAAAGCCATTATTAGCACCCGAAATACATTTTTGTAGCTCAAATCAGCCGGTGCCTGAACTTGCGGCAGGCAACACAATAAATCAGATAATGAACAAGCCTGCGCTTGTGGCGAATGATTGGTGGCAAAGAGTTTAAATACCTGCTCGCGAATAGCCTCATCACGCTCAATGACAATGGTGTTGCGGCCGACATTTATAAGAGTATCTTGGGGGATCAACCCAGTTAATGGCACGCAGTTATCGCCAAGTTTCAATGCGTAACCCATAGCCAAGCAATCGGGGTTACAAGGCACCGGAATAATATCTTCTGGCTTAAAATGTTTGGATTGTTCTAATATTCTTCTGCGCACCTCGGTCAGCGTCAGACGATTGCTGGCCGGATCAAAATTTTCAGAGCGTCCGGCGTGTTGAATGGGTTGAAAGGTTACGCCACGCACACAGGGTTGAGTTAATGCAAATTCGATAATCTCGCCAAGCTCATGGTCATTCAGACCTTTTTTTACCGTAACAACCAGCGTGGTGGAAATATCGTAGTGATTGAGATTTTCGAGCGCACGCAAGCGAATATCGCGTAGTTTCGCGCCCCGCAATTCCAGTGTGGCTTCATCGCGCAGTGAGTCAAACTGCAAATAGAGTTCAAAGGCCGGCATATAAGTCGCCAATCGCTGCACAAACTCGCGATCTTTCGCAATCCGCAGGCCGTTGGTATTGACCATCAAATGCCGAATCGGTCGGCGTTTAGCCGCGTCAAGGATTTCAAAAAATTGCGGGTGAATGGTCGGCTCACCGCCAGAGATTTGCACCACGTCGGGTTCACCTTCATTGGCGACCACGGCGTCGAGCATTTTTTCAATCGTGGCAAGATCTTGAAAGCCAGGGCGATGCGGCCCAGAATCGGCATAGCAAATTGGGCAGCGCAAATTGCAATGATCGGTGACTTCAATCAGGGTCAAACAGCTGTGCTGCATATGTTGCGGACATAGGCCGCAATCGTATGGGCAGCCCCAATGGCGCTGGGTATTAAAGCGCTGGGGCAATTCCGGTGCTTTGATAAAACGTTCGCGCGCCATGCGGTAATAGTTGGCGTCGTCAGCAATCAGCACCCGTTCGCGCCCGTGTTCTGGACACCATTTGTCCATCAACACATTTTCATCTTTGATCAGGATGCTGGCCTCAACGCGGCGCAGGCATACGCTGCAAATCGATATGGCGTGATCGTAATAAAGATACGGCCTTATTTTGTTTCCCACAGCAACTCCCGAATTAAACGAGGCAGATCCTTCGCATAGTAGGCCAAGCCCAGCACGCACAAACATTGAATGCCCGACAACATTCCCAGATAGACCATTGGTATCGGTTTGATAAACTCTACGAACAACCGAAACAGCAAATAGCCGGCAAGATAGCAACGAAACGCGTCACCCACACAGCTAAAATTCTGTTTTCGTTGCAAAATGCAGGTCGTCCAGATCGCAATGAAGACGATTTCATAAAGTTGGGTTGGATGCCTGGCAATGCCATCGCCAAAATCCACTGCCCAGGGCAAATTGGTCGCCACACCGTACGTGTGATCCGCCAATCCCGCCCAAAAGCACCCCACTCGGCCCACACACATGCCGACCGCTAAGGGCAAGACAAAGGCATCACCAGTCGAGCGATGTTGTCCGATTAACTTTTTGCTGATTTCAACGCCGACCAAACCGCCCAGCAGGCCGCCTACGATTGATTTGCCCTGCAGTAGCTGGCGCCAATCTGGAAAGTGCGCAAAGGCAACAGCGGGATCTTCCAGCCAAAATGCCAGTTTGGAGCCAAGTGCCGCCCCCAGTGCTGCCCCGATAATCACCCAGAGCGCTTGATCTTTATCCTGCAACGCGCTTAGCCCAAGCGTTCGGCGCTGCCATAGAAAAACCTGAGTGCCAACGGTGTAAGCCAAAACCTCAAGAATGGTGTGAATCAATACCGGTGAGAATGTGCTCATTGGACATTGTAAATCATAATGCCAATTACCCCTCGCAATACTCCGCCCCCACCTCATAGCGAATAACCACACCCGGCGCACAGCTTGGGCATTGTGGATCGCGTGGGATGCTAATTTCACGGAAACGCATACTTTTGGCGTCAAACATCAGTAGCCGTCCGCTTAAAACGCGGCCAACTCCGGTGATGAGCTTGATGGCTTCGGTTGCCTGCAGGGTGCCAATCACTCCCGGCACCACGCCCAACACGCCCGCTTGCGCGCAGCTAGGCGCGTGTTCTGGCGGGGGCGGCGCTGGGAATAAGCAGCGATAGCAGGGCGCGTTGCCCGTAATATCCGTTGGCCCCAAAAACACGCTGACTTGGCCTTCAAAACGCAGCACCGCGCCATACACCAGCGGCTTTTTGTGCTTCACGCAGGCATCCGCCACTAAAAAACGTGTGGCGAAATTATCGGAGCCGTCGACGACAATATCAAAATTTGGCAGTAATTCGTCGATATTTGTAGCGATTAGCGCCGGCAATTCAAGCACGCGAACCAGTGGATTGAGCGCGTGCAGTTGCGCCGCCGCTGAGCCGGTTTTCGGCGTACCAATGGCGTCGGTGCGGTGCAGAATTTGCCGGTGCAGGTTGCTCAGATCAACATGATCGCCATCGCTAATGCCTAAAGTGCCAACTCCTGCGGCGGCTAGATAAAGCGCTGCTGGCGAGCCTAAGCCACCGGCACCAATCAGCAGCACTTTCGCTTTTTTTAGTTTTTCCTGACCGGACAAACCGAGTTCGGGCAGCAAAAGTTGACGGGAATAGCGCTGCTGTTCAACCGCGCTCAAAGCGCCCACACTCTCCCAAGACAGCCCAGCCGCCTGCCAAGCGATTGAGCCACCGGCAATGCTGTGCACTGAAGTGAATCCGGCAGCACCAAGCGCCCGTGCCGCAGCGCTAGAACGCACACCTGACTGACAAATCAGCATGATTTCGCGGGTTTTAGCAACCGCCAAACGCTGCAATTCCGATACAAGTGAAGCACTGGGAAGCAAGCGCGCGCCCTGTGCATGGCCTAGGCTGGTTTCATTTGGCTCGCGCACATCAATTAGCCACGCGCCTTGGGCGCAGGCGGCATAGGCTTGTACTGGCGTAACTGTATTCGGGGTAACTGTGCTCGGTGTTAAAGGTGCGCGCATATTAAGCCTGCCTAAAATTAGTCGAGCAAGCCTCGAAATGGCAAATAAGCAACCTGAGTACCGGCGGGCAGCTCGCACTCGCCTTCGGGCAAATCAATTAAACCATCCGCCTGCACCAAACCGCGCAACATCGCCGAGCCCTGCCCTTCCAAGGCGCGCACTTTCACGCCCTGCGGCGCGCGTACCAAGGTTGCGCGCAAAAACTCCCGGCGCGCGTGGGTTTTCTGAATCGGTTCGGCCAGTGCTAGCCAAAATGGCGATAAATTTGATGGCTCACGGCCACACAGCATCTCCACAGCCGGCTTGGCCAGCACTAAAAAGCTAATAAACACACTGATCGGATTGCCCGGCAAGGACAGCACTGGTTTGCCGTCAATTTCACCAAAAAGTGCGGGCATGCCCGGCTTCATGCGCACGCGGTAGAAATTCACGTGCCCCAGTTCGCGCAGCACATTCGGTAAAAAATCCGCCTCGCCAACCGACGCGCCACCGGTGGTGATCACCAAATCGGCCGCACGCACCGCAAGCGCCAGTGCGCTAGCGACGGCGGCTTTGCTGTCCACCATAAGCGGGGCGCTGATGACATGTGCGCCAAGCTGAGTCAGCAGCGCACTTAAACTGGCGCGATTGCACTCATAAATTTGCCCGAAATTTAGCTTTTCACCGGCGGTTTTTAGCTCATCGCCGCCTGCCAAAATAAGCACGCGCGGCTGTGCATACACGCGCACGAGGGGCATTCCAAATGCGTGCAGTAGCGCAATCTCGGCGGCACCTAAGCGCGTGCCGATGCGCAGGGCAAGCTGGCTTTTTTCAAAGTCCTCACCCACATTGCGCACAAAGGCAGCGCGTTTCGCCACTCCCTTAAAGCGGACGTGATCGCCCTCAAGCGCGCACTGCTCTTGCATCATCACGCAGTCCGCACCATTAGGCAAAGCCGCACCCGTGGTGACG
Source organism: Rhodanobacteraceae bacterium (assembly GCA_043754435.1). Classification (GTDB taxonomy): domain Bacteria; phylum Pseudomonadota; class Gammaproteobacteria; order Xanthomonadales; family SZUA-5; genus JANNYA01. Next base: position 23,703 of record JAYUUS010000123.1, on the reverse strand, counting down.
CGCAGACAGTGTCCGGGCAACAATTTAGTGACACCTGCGCCCGCCAACGTACCACCTTGAAACGGCAATATTGGGTGCGCTTCGCTCAAATCAGCCGCGCAAAGCGCATAGCCGTCCATACTGGCATTGGCAAAAGGCGGCAGCGCAATCGGTGCGTACAGCGTTTCGCCCAACGTTCGACCAATGAGTAATGCGGGTTCGGCGGTGCCGAGCGTCTCCACTGCGAGGCGCTGGGTCGCAAGCGACGCAATAATCGCAACCCGTGCTTGTTCGAGGCTAATGCGCTCTTGCATGCTGTATCGTTTCCGCGCTTGCCCGGCAGCTCAACACGCTTAGGCCAACACCGCTGCGCTTAATTTACGACGATAATCACCAATGATTTCAGCATCATCAATCACGCGGAACGCGTCTAACATGCTGCGGCGACCCAAATCAGCTTCAAACTTTCGGTCTGTGCGCAGAATCGTCAAAAACTGATCCAGCGCTGCTGTGGTTTGCCCGGCATTAAGAAAACGTGCGCCTAATTGATGGCGTGCACTCAAATTTTTCGCATCTTTGGCGATCGCATCTTGCAAATCAACAGCGCTAGGCGCGCGCTCGGCAATCTCTAAAAAGTCAAGCCGAATCTGCACGCGCTTGGCGCTGTCGCTTTCCGCAAGGACGGCTAAACCGGCTAGCAGCTCGCGTGCGCTATCGGCATCACCGGCTTGTGCCAACAGATCGGCCAACTCAATTTTATGCTCTTCTTTTTCAGGCTCAGCGGTCAGCTTTTCCTGCGCCAGCGCAATGCGTTCTTCCAAATCCGGCGCGATCACAGCGTCGGTAGCATCTGGCTCATCATCTAGAACCGCTTGGGCTTGTTCAGTCAAATGTTTTGCCAAAAACGCGCGAATCGCGCCTTCTGGCTGTGCGCCCATAAAACCGTCTACCGGTTTGCCGTCTTTAAACAGCACCACCGTCGGTAAACTTCGAATCCCAAACATCTGGGCTAGCGCTGGTTCTTCATCGGTGTTGACCTTCGCCAGTTTGAGCGCGCCGTTATGGCTATCGACCACGCGCTCTAAGGTTGGCATCAGCGTGCGGCAGGGGCCGCACCAGGGCGCCCAAAAATCCACCAGCACGGGCGTCGTCAAGGAGGCTTGCATAACTTCAGCTTCAAAATTGCTTTGGGTGGTGACGATCGCGTTGCTCATGGCCGTATTCTCAACAGAAGATGTAGATAACTAGTGTCGCCCAACTTGGGGCCAGCGCGCGTGAATGCAAGCTCGGAGCCGTATTTTGCAGGGCAAAAGACGATGCACTTGATATTCCACGCGAATAGCGTGCAAAAAAGTGCGGCGAGACTTGATTTTTCAACTGATCGCGCCCAGCTTTAGCACAACAAAGCATGAGGAAATTTATGCGCTGGTTTTTCGAAAAATGGCGTCGCTATCGCGCCAGCAAACTGAATTGGCAAGAGCACGAAACCTGGTTTCAAGCGGTTCTATATCGCGTGCCAGGCTTAAGCTGCCTTGCGAACCCGGAAAAGGCGACCTTGCGGCAATTGGTGAAAGAATTTCTAGTCGACAAAAATATCTATGGTGCGGGCGGCTTGGAAATTGATCTAAGCCTGAAAATCAAGATCGCCACGCTGGCGTGCTGGCCGGCACTATACTTAGGGTTTGGCGCACTGGAAGGCTTTTCCAGCGTTGTGGTGTATCCGGAAGGCTTTCGCGCCATGCGCAGCAAAATTGATGCGCACACCGGTCTTGTGATCGAGTATGAGCAGGAAATGGCCGGGGAAACCTCGCAACATGGCCCAGTTGTGCTGTCTAAAGAAGATATTGAACGCGGTCTAGCAGGGTTTGGCCGCATCGGCAACGTCGTCATTCACGAAATTGCGCACAAAATTGACGCCCTAGGCGGCACCATCAACGGCGTTCCACCGCTGCACCCGAACATGTCCGTTGCGACGTTTTCAAATTCGCTTAACGCGGCTTTTGAAGCGCTCAAGCAAGATATTGCGTATGGCACCGCGCAAATTGACAGCTACGCCGCTCACAGCCCGCCTGAATTTTTCGCGGTCGCCAGTGAATATTATTTTTTAGCGCCAGAGCATTTAAACGCGATCTATCCAGGCGTTTTTAGTCAACTGGATGCGTTTTATCGGCATACTTCATAATGCAATTTAAGCCGGGATTTCGTTTTTCAATCTTAGATGGCTTTATTTTGGCAGCGGCGTTGTGTACAGGCATTTTTGTTGCGTTTTATGATTACAAATATTCAGTGCTGATTGGCTTTGTAGTTCTGCATTTTTTCTTATTCTGCAATATAGTTCGAATGTCGCGGGTTCCAGAAATAATATGGGCAATTTTTTTTCTCGCACTATTATTTTGCCATATTAAATTGTCGCTGCTATCCTTTAATTTAGCATTGGCAGTATCGCTATTTTTTACGGTAATTTTAGTAGCTTTAGAATTACATAAACCAAGTTATCACGGGATTTTTTGGCAAGTGCTTAATCCAGCATTGCCTGAATGGTTTTCTAAGCGTTAAAGGCCAAGCGCCGGATTTATGTAAGGAAGCGAATTATCTAGCAGCAGATTTTAGAATACCGCTAGATTTTGGCTCAAAATGGATGCGCGCGCATGATATGTGTTGAAATTGGCATTGTATTAATTGTGGTTGCACTTTGAAGTGGGAAACGCCCTTCTCGCCTTGAATGTGTTAGTGTGTACACATTGAAGCTCAGAAGGAGAATCAAATGATCGAAGTCGGTGTTCGCGAGTTCCGCGCTAATCTGCCGCATTTTTTGGCCGACTCTAGTCAGCCTATGGCAATCACTCGGCATGGTGAAGTATTGGGCTATTTTATTCCGAGCAAGCGTCGTACGCCTTCAGAGGCACAAGAGGCGGCACTTTTGACCGCTGTGGCGCGCATGCGTGAATTTGTCGAAGAAATGGGATTTGACGAAGAAACATTGCTCGCCGATTTCAAACGTGCGCGCAAAGCGGGTCGACTTAAGGAATCGCTCGATAAAACTTCGAAAGGCCTGTAAGTGAGCCGATTGATCGTCGTTGATGCAAATATCTTGATTAGCGCCGTACTTGGCACCAAAGTCATTCAACTGATCGCCGCACATCGTCATGAAGTGCGATTCTTGACACCACAAATTTGCGTTGTTGACGCGCAAAAATATCTGCCACCCCTGATGATTGAGCGCTCGCAGCACCAGCGTTGAAGCCATTGATCGACTTTTAGCATGGGTGGAGCCGCTGGAATTGGATGTATTGGTGCCGTTTGAGGAATCTGCCCGCGCGTTGCTCAAAGGTCGTGATCCTGACGACTGGCCAATTTTGGCCGCTGCGTGGGCGCTAAACGCACCGATTTGGACACAGGATCAAGATTTCTTTGGGCTGGGTGTAGCGACTTGGACAACGGCAAATGTTCAGCACTTCTTGAGTGGTACCGACTTCAAAAAGTAGGGCATTTAAACCGCTACTTTTACCGTTCCGCCCCCAGCCGCGCCCGCACATCGTCTAAATATCGATACACAATGTTGCGCGCTTTGGCTTCGGTCCAGCCCATTAAGGTGCCGATTTCTTCGGTGGTAAAGCCCTGTAGGTAAAGGCTGAGTGCTTGCGCCGCTTCGGGTGCTTCGGCGCTTAAGCGCTTGGCTAAGGCAAATAATTCACCGCGAAATTCGAGCTGTTCGGCACCGGAAAAATCGGCGATTTCCAATTCGTTGATGTTGAGATGTTCATGCCCGCTGCCACGCACCAGCCTTTTACGGGCGGCATCAATGGACACACTCACGATCACTTTGCGAATAAACGCCGCCGGTTTGTCAAAATTACCCTCCGCCACCAACGATTGCCAAAGTTTCAGGCGAATATCTTGCTCCAACTCCTCTAAATCCGCCTCCGGCATGCGGTGATCAATTTGGCGCAGCGTTGCGCGCATTAACCCGGCATAACGCTCAATTAAGGCGCGAAATTCTGACTCTGCGGGGTGGCGGCGGCGTAGAAAACCAAACATAGGTCGGATGCTAGCTTAACGCGGCATTTTCCTGCATTTTTTCGACTGACTGTGGCCGCTTTTTCTTGCGCTTACCCAAAAGTTTTGCCGCTGCTAAGCGCACAGCGCGCTCTGAACCGGACAGCACGACTTGATCCCCGGCTACCAATATTTCCAGGCCACCGGGTGCGGTAATTGCCTGTTCACCACGCCGGATCAAGATCACCGCCGCACCCGTTAAGCCGCGCAAATTCAGCTCGGACAAGGTTTTGCCAATGGCCGGAGCGCTGGCTTTCAGCGTCACCGCGTGTAATTCCCCTAAGCCGGGGAGCAGAGCCTGCGCGTCATCAAGCTGATCTGAACCGCCTGCATGCTGCGATTCAGACTCGCCAGCGCGTCCAGCCAATAGTTCAAAAAGTGCCGCCGCACCGGCGCGCACATGCCCCTGCAAATTGTTGGCACCGCGCACCAGCGCAATGCCTAGCAGCACCAGCAGCAGCAAAAACAGCGCCGTGCCGCCGCCGGGTGGCAAAAACGCTTGTGTGGTGACCAATAAAATCATTCCGCACGCGGTTGAGAACCCAAAACTTAAAGCCAGTCGATAGGCTCGCCTGGGCGCGGCAGCAAAATCGACGTCACCTTCCCTGTTCTTAGCAAATGCGGCGGCGGCGATCGTTCGGCTGAGGCTGGCAATAATATTGGCGGCACCCCAAAGCAAAGGCAGCAGCACGCCTAGTACCAGAATGCCCAGCGCTATTTTTGCGCCAGTTGAGGCAAGCGGAGTGCGGGCGTCGATCAGCTTAATCAAGCGCTCATCAAAAATCGCGGCCGCGATCAGCACACCGGCCATCAACACCACATCAACCAACAGCTTGGTCAGCAAAGTGCGCAGCTTCGAGCGCAAGGTTGGCGTAGCGCGGCGGGTCGCGTCGATCCAACTGGCATACAGGCTGGCGAGTGTTTGCACGGAGTGCGGCAATTTGCGTTCGATCCACTGCGCCAATACCGGGCCGTGGCGCACCAAAGTTGGGGTACACAGCGCAGTAATCGTTGACGTGCCCACGGCCAGCGCAAACAGCGTGCTGCCGCCCGGCAAGTCTTTCGCTAACACCGCGATAATGAACGAAAACTCGCCAATTTGCCCCATCGTAAGCCCCGCCTGCAAACTGGTGCGCAAGCCCACACCGGTGGCGAATGCGCCCGCAGCAACGCCAATAAATTTGCCCAAAATCACCACTAACGTAAAAACGATGAGCTCTAGCGGGTGCTGCGCAATAATGCTGGGCTCAATGGACATACCGACCGCGACGAAAAACACCGCGACGAACACATCGCGCACCGGAATCACTAATGGCTCCAGCGTTTTCGTGGCACCCGCCTGCGCCGCTAGTGAGCCAGCCAAAAACGCGCCGAGCGCCACTGAATAGCCCATCGCTTGCGCGCCCAGTGCGCCAGCAAACGCTAATCCCAAACCGGCCACCAGCGTAGTTTCAGCGCGCTTGAGCGCCAATACCATGCGCAACGCGCGCGGCACCACCGCCAGACCTAAGCCAACAGCCACCAGTAAAAACAGCGCGAGCCGCAGCGCGCTTGCGCCAATTACGGCGGGCGAAAGCTGCTGGCTGACCGCCATCGTGGTCAACGCTGCCAGCAGCAAAATTGCCAGCAAATCTTCAAATACCAGCAGCCCCAGCACCAGTTCGCGCCCAGGCCCGCGTATTTTTTGCTCGTGAAACACCCGCACAATCAAGGTGGTAGAGGAGATCGACAGCATTGCGGCAATAAAAACCGCTGGAATCGGCGCAAAGCCCAACAGCCGCGCCGCCAAAAAGCCGAGCCACAGCAAGGTCGCCACTTCAAAGAGCGCCGTCGCCGCACCTCGTGTGCCCGCCTTGGCAATATCTTTAAACGAAAACTCAAGACCTAGCGCAAACATCAGCAAAATCACCCCCAGCTCAGCCAAGGTATGCACGTCTTTAGAATTCGTCAGTACCGCGCCGATTGAACTTGGCCCCAGCAATAGTCCGGCCAGCAAATAGCCCAGCACAACCGGCAATTTCAAACGCTGAAACACCACAGTGGTCACCGCCGCCACGCACAACACACTGGCAAATGAGACTAAAAAGCTAGTTTGCATAGATGCCCTATTCGTAAACTAAAATGCTGCTTCAGCGCGATCTATCAACCGCTCAACTATGATCGCGCCCCTGGCTAGACCTAAATCCCATTAACTTAAAGGAAAAGGCACCGATTCGTCTTTGCGAACGCAGTGAAGCAATCTCGTTTTTACTCGACGCGTATGAAGATCGCCACGTCGCTGCGCTCCTCGCGATGACGAATCTTTCGCGGAATTTTCTTAAGTTAATGGCATGGGGCTAGACCTGGGTTAACCTTCTAACTGGAAGCAATCATGACTGAAATTTTATACACCCTGACTGTGCCTGCGTTCAACACTATGCTGGGCGCGCTATTGCCCATTTTTGCAAAAGCCAAAGCTTATGCCGCAGAAAAGAAATTCGAGGAGTCGGTGTTAATCAATGCCCGCCTTGCGCCGGACATGTTCGCGCTCGCGCGGCAAGTACAAATTGCCGCTGACTTTGCCAAAGGCTGTGTCGCGCGCTTAAGCCAAACTGAAATTCCGAAATATGCCGATGATGAAGCGACGTTTGATGACTTAGCAGCGCGCGTTGAAAAAACTGTAGCGTTTATCAACGGCATCGACGCCGGAAAATTTAGCGGCGCACAGGAACGCATCGTCAAAATCACGGTGGGCGGACGCGCAATTGAGCTAGATGGCACTACCTATGTTCGCGATATCGTCTTGCCGAATGTGTACTTCCACCTCAGCATGACCTACGCAATTTTGCGCCACAATGGTTTGGCTATTGGCAAAGGCGACTTTGTTGGGCGGACTTTGTAGTGAGCAAAAAACGTATTGCAAAATCCAACCTGCCAGAAAAGCTTTGCGTTGTCTGCTTGCGGCCGATGCAGTGGCGTAAAAAGTGGGAAAAAGTCTGGAACGAGGTGAAATACTGCTCGGACGCCTGTCGCAAAGGCACTCCGAGATAGCTTGCGTGAGCGAACTTTCAATTTTAACCCCAATTCTAATAAAACGCCGACATCACCAACGCTTGCGCGAGGTTTACCGCTCTGCCGGTTGGCCATCGTTAGACACCTTAGAGATCGAGCTACTGGCAAACGGGCTTTTAGCGCGGGTGCAAACGCCGAGTGGCTTGGAAGTGCTGCGCGTGACCGACGCGGGCATTGCCGCATTAGCCGCCGCACATTCCGGCAATGTGCAAGCGCGCTCAGCGCACGAACAACTGGTCGAAAAAGTGGCGCGCCATGTGGCGGATGCGGGCCGAATTGCTTGGCGCGGATTAAGCGTGCTGGCAAAAGTACCGGATGCTTCAAAAATAGGTGTCGACAAACCATTGGAATCGGGTGAATTAAGTGAGGAATTGCCACCAGAACCCGAGCGCTGCTGGGTCAGCGCCTGCCCCGACGTATTTTCGATCCGCAACACGACCGTACCCGCTTACTTAGCACCGGTTGTGCACGAAATTAAAGTAAGTCGCGCTGACTTATTGGGCGATTTGAAAAAGCCGTCAAAACGCGCGGCCTATTTGGATATGGCGAGTGAATGTTGGTACGTCTTAGGCATCAACGCAAAAGGTAAAGCCATCGGCAAGGCGCATGAAGTACCGGATGAGTGCGGCGTGTTGATTTTGGAGGATGGCGTGCTGAATGTGGCTCGCACAGCCCCGCATCGACGCATGGAGACGCTGCCGTTTTATCTGTGGATGGCGCTTGCCAAAGCCACTCCGAGTCCACGCGAACAGGCATTTGTGCAGGGGATTTTGGGTGGCTGAAAGCTAACGTGCCAGCCGCCTAAGCGGTCTCCCCAGCCCGCTCATAGTGCTTCGCAATCACATCCGCCACTGCAGCCGTCAGCTTTTTACCAGTCGGTACGTGCAAAAACTCGTTTGGGCCGTGCGCATTCGATTTTGGGCCAAGCAGGCCTGAGATCATAAATTGCGCATCTGGAAAACGTTCGCTCAGCATGCCCATAAAGGGAATCGTGCCGCCCTCGCCCATCGCCGCAGCTTGCGGTCCGAAATAGGTTTTCGAGGCTTCATCCAGCGTCGCCTGCAGCCAGGGTTTGGTGGCGGGTGCGGCCCATCCGGTCGCAGCGGATTCGCTTTCAAATTCAATTTTTGCGCCATACGGCGGGTCGCGCTCTAAAATCTCTTTCAGCGCGCGGCTGGCGATTTCTGGATTGAGCATCGGTGGAATCCGAATCGACAGTTTCACCGCTGACTGCGGACGCAGCACATTACCGGCGTCTTGCAGGCTTGGAAAACCTTCGGCACCGGTCACGCTCAAAGTCGGCCGCCAAGTGCGATTCAGCAGCATTTCCTGGATATCGTGCGTAATTGGCTGCGTGCCGCCCGCCCAAGGGTATTTTGTATAGGCGTCTGTGCCCAGCAGCTGCGCGGTTTGCTTGGCTTCGTTGATGCGCTCGCTCGGAATGTCAACATAGAACGCTTCGGGGATAATTTTTCCAGTGCGCTCGTCTTCAATGCGGCTCAGCAGCTGGCGAAGAATGCGAAAACTGGACGGCACGATGCCGCTGGCATCGCCCGAATGCACGCCTTCTTCCAACACTTTCACGCGCAAGGTACCGCCCGCTAAGCCCCGTAAGCTGGTCGTCACCCACAGCTGGTCGTAATTGCCGCAGCCCGAATCCAGGCAAATCACCAAGCTTGGATTACCAATTTTTTCGGCTAAGTGGCTGATATAAAAAGGCAAATCGTAGCTGCCAGACTCCTCACAGCCCTCAATCAAGATCACGCAGCGCGCGTGCGGAATGCCGCGCTCGTGCAGCGCCATAATCGCGGTAAGCGAAGCAAATACCGCATAACCATCATCCGCACCGCCGCGCCCGTAAAGCTTATCGCCACTGAGCAGCGGCACCCACGGGCCTAAATCGGTGTTCCAACCCACCATTTCCGGCTGCTTGTCCATATGCCCGTAAAGCAAAATCGTGTCATCGCCTTTGCCGGGAATTTCGATGTAAAGCAAGGGCGTGCGCCCAGCAAGTTCCAAACGCTGTACCTGCATGCCAGGAATCGGTTGATCGCGCACCCACGCTTCCAGCAAAGACATTGCTTCGTCCATATAGCCGCGATGTTTCCATTCGGGATCGAACGCCGGGGACTTTGCTGGAATTTGAATGTATGTTTTGAGTTTCGGAACAATTTCGTCGTCCCATTTTTCCGAAACGAAATTCATTACTTTTGTAGCGTGCATAAACAAAGCTCCTAAAGGACGTGCTGAAACGTTTGATATTTTTGTCGAGACTAGGCCGGTTGGTTACAGCTTAGCGCGATTTTGCGCACTGAGGCGCATACGAAGCGCTCATTACTGATCCAAGCGCGCCTATCAATGCCCGAAATCAAGGGTTGGGCGTTAATTTTTTGTTGACGACTTCTCCACACTTGAAGAATGCTGGCACAATCCCGCTACACCTGCCCGGCTCAAGGAATGCTCATGTTGAGGAACGCCACATGTTAACGATCGCTAAGCGCCCCAGAACAATAGTTCTGAAAAAAATGGTTCTGGAAAAAATGATCCAAAGTGTTGCTGCTTCTATGCTGATGTTGCTGAGTGTCGCCAACGCTGCGTCAGTGACCGGTTCCGTAGCCGAGGTGCAAGCGCACAAACATTTAGGCGCAGCCTCGTGTGCTAGCAGCACCTGTCATGGCTCGACTACGGTCTATAAAGACTCGAACGTCATGCAAAACGAGTTTTCCGTTTGGCAAGAAAGCGACAAGCATGCGCGTGCATTCGAGATTTTGAAGCAGCCCGCAAGCCAAGCAATCACGCGTAAACTGGGTTTAGGCGATGCCACCAAAGCGCAGGTGTGCCTGGACTGCCACACCGACAATGTGCCGGTGGCGCTACGCGGTGAAAAATTTCAGCTTGAAGACGGCGTCGGCTGTGAAGCCTGCCACGGCGGCTCGGAAAACTGGGTCAGCACCCACACCAACAAGAATATTTCGCACGCCGATAACCTTAAAGCCGGGCTATACCCAACTGAAGACCCTATTCCGCGCGCAAAAATGTGCCTGAGCTGCCACATGGGCACCAAAGATCGCATGATTACGCACCAAATCATGGGTGCTGGCCATCCGCGCTTACAGTTTGAGCTGGACACCTTTACTTGGCTGAACCCGCATTATGAAATAGATGAAGACTATATTAAGCGCAAAGGTGAATTTAATGGCGCGCGTGATTGGGCGCTAGGTCAAGGCGTGGCTGCGAAAAATTTGCTTGAGCAGCTAACCGATAATAAGACCGCTTATGTTGGTATTTTCCCAGAGCTGGTGTTATTTGACTGCCACGCATGCCACAAGCGCATGGGCGGCAATACTTGGGTATCGCGTCCGGGCACAGGCTTAGGCCCTGGCGTGGTGCGCTTGAATGACGCCAACCTAGTCACCTTCCGCCACGTTTTAAGCGTGGTTGATCCGGCCGCTGGTGTGCGCTTACGCGAGCAAACTCGTGTGCTGCATCGCGCCACCACCAACAGCCGCGAGGCCACCACGAGTGCTGCAAATTCGCTGAAAAACACGATTGAAGATAGCCTAGCCAAAGTTTCAGCGTATCCATTTGAAGCGGCGTCGTTAGGTAGGGTGCTGGCTAGCCTTCTGCGTGATGCGGAAGCAGGTGACTATCGTGATTTTGCCGGCGCTGAGCAAGCCGCACTGGCCGCACAAAGTGTCGTCAGCGGTTTTGAAGCGAGTGGAGCCATTGACAAGGCAAACGCAGATCGGCTTGCTACGCTTGTCGATAACCTTAATGCATCGGTAGAAAATGGCGACACTTTCCAAAATGCGCGATTTGTCGCCAGCCTGCGATCTTTGGTGCAGGCTGCACCGCGCTAAATTTGCGCTGATCACTCAGTTTGCGTTGGCGCTCAGTACGGGTGCCAATGCTGAAATTTTAACTAGCGGCTATGTTGAGCTGGGTGCCAGGGCGAGTAGCTCCGAGAATGCTTGGATTAGCGGCGGCACCGGTGCCTTAGGCAAAGGCAATGGTGCTACCGGTGAGGCAAGAGTAGGTTTTGAATTCAAAAACGACAGCCGTCTTAGCGGGCATTTAAGCCTAGTGGGCCGCGCCAGTTCAGCCGACGATTTAGGCAGAAAGCTCGGTATCCTCGACGCTTTTTTTGATTATGGCGATTTGGCGCAAGACAACTTTCGCATCCGTACCGGGCTTGGTTTTTCAGGCTCAAGTTTTGAGAATGTAGAAGATTTTTGGCAAACGCCTTACACATTAAGTTTGTCTGCGCTGAATAGCTGGATTGGCGAAGAATTCCGCCCCTCAGGCGTCACGGCAACCAAGCGCTTAATGCAGGATTCTGGCGCCAGCATGGATCTTTCGGCCACGGTTTATGGCGGTAACGATACTTCCGCCGCACTTTTGGCTTGGCGCGGCTTTGCCGTGCATGATCGCTTGAGCGTATTTGGCGAAGCGCTACCGTTACTTGCGTTGCCATCGTTGCGTGACACCGGCGGCTTTCGATTTCAGCGCAATGACGGCAGCCAACCCTTTGGCCATGACTTAGACGGCCGCCCAGGTTTTGCCTTACGCGCGCGACAAAGTTTCGGCGGCGGTGGTCATATTAACGCCTATTTTACCGACAACCGAGGCGACCGGAAGCTGCATAGCGATCAATATGCTTGGCATACGCGCTTTGGCATCGTGGGCTTTGACCGGCCGCTTGGCGATACTTGGACGATATTGGGTGAATGGCTGCGCGGCCGCACCAATATGGGCTTCGGGCCTGGGCCAAACGTGGCTTTTGACTTCGATGCGGCTTATCTGGCGGCATCGCACAGTGTGGGTTTATGGACGCTTTCTGGCCGCATAGAAGCTTTTCATATCAACGAGTTAGATTATTCTGCCGCCGAGCGCAACACCCAAAACGGCACCGGTACAACCCTTGCTGTGCTGCGCAACGCGGCCGAATGGCGCTTAGGTTTTGAAGCGCAATATTTCGATATTCGTCGCCCTGGAAACATTGAATTTGCAGCGCCTACACAGCAAGGTGGCACGCAGATACGGGTGCTGGCTCGGCGCTATTTTTAGCGAGTCTCTCGTCATTGCGAGGAGCGCAGCGACGTGGCAATCCATTTTTCTGAGTTGCGGCAAGTACAAAAAGCGAATGGATTGCTTCACTGCGTTCGCAATGATGAGTTAATAATTAATGATGATTGTGGCAGTTACGACTCAAATTTACTAATTTCAGCCGCCGTCAATAGCACGCCATTCGCGCTCGCATCGAAAGCCACCGTGTCCACACGCCCTTCACGCATCCAGATCATGCCGCGAAAGCGTTCGCGCCCGTTTGGACAATAGTCAAACGTATACACGCGGCGGAAAACGCTTTTTTTGAACTCGAAGCGCCGGAACGCCACCGATTGATCTAATAGCTGTACCGCAGTTTGCTCGCAAGCGTTCTTTGCACCTTTAAATGCGGCTTCTGCCGCAATCCTTGAGCTGCGCCAATAAAACACGGTGCCGCCCAGCAAAATCATCCAGATTAACACCCAAGGTGACATCAAACGCCCCAAAATCGAGCGTCAATATACGCCCTGATGCCTAAAGGTAGGGCCAAACTTGAATTTTTCAAAGGCCCATTACAGTGAGTGTGCAGTTCGAGTTGTGATCGCCTTCGCTAGAGCTGAACGAGGCACCTAGATATGGGCACAAATGCAGGCAAATGCGACGTTAGACCGCATATTGGCTTGTGAGCGTCAACTTGTATGCCTTAGAGTGCACTCAACAAAAGCGCTGGGAAAAATAAGGCGTTTGAAAATAATTTATCCGATGTATCCAGGCCCACGAGTTGCTGCCTTTACCCGGCAAATGCAACGGCCCACTAGAGGGAACTATGTTTAAGAGATTTCGCGGTCTGTTTTCGACCGATTTGTCGATTGATTTGGGAACTGCGAACACGCTGATTTACGTTCGCGGACAAGGCATTGTATTGAACGAGCCCTCCGTTGTTGCGATTCGACAGGATCGCGGCGCGGGTGGCCCAAAGTCGGTCGCCGCTGTCGGCACCGATGCCAAGCGCATGTTGGGGCGCACACCCGGCAATATCGTGACGGTCAGGCCGTTGAAAGATGGCGTGATCGCTGATTTCACTATGACTGAAGCAATGCTGGAGCACTTTATTCGCAAAGCGCACCCCAATCGCTTTTTGCGCGCCAGCCCGCGCGTGGTGGTTTGCGTGCCGTGTGGCTCTACTCAAGTGGAACGGCGTGCGATCAAAGAATCCGCAGAGCGCGCCGGTGCGCGGGATGTCAGCTTAATTGAAGAGCCGATGGCGGCTGCAATCGGTGCCGGTATTCCGATCCACGAGGCACGCGGTTCGATGGTAATTGACATCGGTGGCGGCACCACGGAAGTGGCGGTGCTTTCCTTAAACGGCATCGTGTATTCGCAATCCGTGCGTATTGGGGGCGACAAATTCGACGAAGCGATCGCCAACTATGTTCGCCGCAATCACGGCACGCTGATCGGTGAAGCCACCGCAGAACGCATCAAGCTAGAAATTGGTTGCGCCTACGCCGGGTCAGAAGTGCGCGAAATGCAGGTTTCCGGGCGTAATCTGGCGGAAGGGGTGCCGCGTAATTTTATCGTCAACAGCAATGAAACTTTGGAAGCGCTGCATGAACCTTTGCAGGGCATTTGCCAAGCCGTCAAAGCGGCGCTAGAACGCACGCCGCCGGAGCTTTGTGCAGACTTGGCTGAGCGCGGCATTGTGCTGACCGGCGGCGGTGCGATGTTGCGTGATTTGGATAAATTGATCGCCGAGATTACGGGTTTGCATGTGCAAGTCGCGGACGACCCCCTAACCTGCGTTGCGCGGGGCGGTGGCCGGGCATTAGAACTCATTGATCTGCACGGGCCAGATTTTTTTGCTGGGGATTAATTCCAGATTCTTTCTAATACTGCCGCGTCGCTGAAAGAAACCCGTTCGTGCTGAGCTAAGTCGAAGCATGTAGCCGCGATCTTAGTGATGTACAAAGCTGTGCGGCTGCGTCAGGTTTTTTGCGGCTCTGCCCTTCGACGGGCTCAGGGCGAACGGTTCTTTTAGTCATACTTAATTTAAAGCCGATGGATTCTCAAAACCGCGCACAACTATTTGCGAAAGGGGCGGACAGTACGTTAGCGCTATTGGTTTATGCGGCGGCCGCGATTGCGTTAATGGTGCTGGATCGCCGCTTAGGCTATTTAAACGACGTGCGCGCAACCGCGCAATCGCTCGCATTGCCGATTTGGGCGCTCGCAGAGCTACCGCAAAAGGCAATGAACGCCTCTAAAACTTACCTAGGTGAGCGCGCTGAACTGGAGCACGAATTGCTCCAGTTAAGGGAAACCTCGCTCATTCAAAGTGCACAACTCAGCGAATTGCGTACAGCGCTTATCGAAGCAGGCGAAGTTCGCGCGTTATTGGGTGAAGGCGGATTAGTTCCCGCACACAGTCTCGCCGATCAGGCGACACGGCAAAACGGCATTGTTGCGCGTGTTATGAGCCTAGATTTGGATCGCTACAGCCAACGTATTGCGATTGGGCGCGGTGCGCAGGACGGCATCCTGGTTAACTCCGCCTTAGTCGATCAATATGGACTTATTGGGCAAGTCACCGAAGTCGGTGCCAGCACTTCGGTGGCGATCTTGCTGACGGATGTGAATCACCGAATACCGGCGGAAGTTGTGCGGAGCGGCTTGCGGGTTTATGTTGTGGGGCTGGGGAGCGGCATGCTTGCTGTCGATCGTATGGCGCTGACCAGCGACATTAAAGCTGGGGATCAACTGCGCACCTCGGGCATGGGCGGGGTATTCCCGGCCGGCTTAGCGATTGGTAACGTGGTTCAGGTCACCCATGCGGCGGGCGATAGTTTTGCTCAAGCGCAAGTGCAGCCTGCGGCAAAAATGGAGCTTAACAAAGTGGTTTTGGTGCTTTCACCACGGCCCGTCATTGGGCCACTTTTCGAGGCGGTAGACAACGCGCAAGCGTTACCGCGCACCAACGTGGCACCGAAATAATATGCGTATTCGCAATGAAGGCAGCTTATTTTTGATGCTCGTCACCGCTGCGCTAACGCTGCAGCTTGTGCCGTGGCCGGAAAGTGCTAGCCCCTTTAAACCGTGGTTTTTAGGCATGGTTGTGGCCTATTTTACCCTGGAGTCACCTGGGCGCATCAGTTTAGGGCTAGCGTTTCTGTTGGGTTTGGGCGCTGATTTGCTAACCGGCGTTCTGTTTGGGGAAAACGCATTTCGGCTAACCATTTTGGTCTACATCCTTTTGCGTTTTCGCTATCGGCTGCGTTTTTTCCCGCTTTGGCAACAAACCGCCGCTATTGGTGCCATTTTTCTAAATGATCGCGTCTTAACGGTGTGGCTGCGGATGTTAGGCAACTACGGCTGGCCGCCGACGCAATTTTGGTTGGCGCCCCTGAGCGCCATGATGCTTTGGCCGCTGCTATTTTTACTATTGGATCGGATGCGGCGGCGCAGCCGGGCGCGTTCGCTATGACTATTTTTTGGGCCAATACCGTGTTGTGCCAATACCGATGCGGGCAGGTGCAAATTGAGTAAGCAGCCATTGAAGGCCGAAGCTGACGAGCGCAGGCTACTGATCGCGCGCACGCTCCAAGCATTCGCCGTGATTACCGTGTTGATGATTACTCTTGCCGCGCGCTTTGCTTGGCTGCAAATTTTTG
This sequence comes from Rhodanobacteraceae bacterium, assembly GCA_043754435.1. Taxonomy (GTDB): domain Bacteria; phylum Pseudomonadota; class Gammaproteobacteria; order Xanthomonadales; family SZUA-5; genus JANNYA01. Next base: position 7,903 of record JAYUUS010000123.1, on the reverse strand, counting down.
GACACGATCAATATGCAGCGCAAAGTTTAGACAACAGCATCCGCCAAATACCGATTGCACCGCCGCGCGGCCTCATTTTCGACCGCAACGGTGTACTGCTAGCGGAAAACCGCTTAGCCTATCGCCTAGAGTTGATTCCCGAACAAACTAACAGTGTGGCAGCGACTTGGCAGGCGCTCAGTCAGGTGATTGCCCTGGACGCTGAGCTAAAGGAGGACTTCGAGCGCGCTCGCACGCAGCATCGGCAATTTCAAAACGTGCTGATAAAGCCTCGCCTCACCGAGGATGAATTAGCGCGCCTAAGTGTTGCGATGTATCGCTTTCCCGGCGTAAAAATTGTGCCGTATTTATCGCGCTACTACCCACTCGGTGCGGCCACGGCGCACATTGTGGGCTATGTGGGGCGCCTGGATGAGAAAGACTTGGCCCGAGTTGACCCGATCAACTATGCCGCCACCACCCACATTGGTAAAATAGGCATTGAATCGCGCTTTGAAGATTTATTGCATGGTGTAGTCGGCTACGAGCGCGTTGAAGTCAATGCTGCCGGGCGCACCGTGCGCGATCTGGAGCGCGGCCGCAAAGCGCCTATTCCTGGGAAAAATATCTATCTCAGCATTGATATTCGGCTGCAAATCGCCGCCGCCGCCGCCTTTGGCACGCAAACTGGTGCTGCCGTCGCGATTGACCCGGCCAATGGCGAGGTCTTGGCGATGGTCAGTTTGCCGAGTTTTGATCCCAATCTTTATGTGAACGGTATCAGCAAAGCCGCTTATCAAGCCTTGATGCTTGACCCGACACGGCCAACCTTCCACCGCGCGCTGTCCGGCAGCTATCCGCCGGGTTCGACCTTTAAACCTTTTGTCGCAATGGCAGGTTTAGAGCTAGGCTTACGCACGCCTAGTGACACGGTCTTTTCGACCGGCATTTTTTATTTACCCGGCGCTAAACGCGGCTACCGGGATTGGAAACCGGGTGGTCATGGCGTGATTAATTTGCGTGAAGCGATGGCGCAAAGCGTCAACACCTATTTTTATAAACTTGCGCTCGATCTTGGTATTGACCGCTTGCATGATTATGCCGTGCGCTTTGGTTTTGGCGCGCCCACCGGCATTGATCTAAACGGTGAATCGGCTGGCCTAATACCTTCTAAAGCTTGGAAAAAAACGGTTTCGAAAATGCCGTGGTTTCCTGGGGAAACGGTCGTCGCAGGCATTGGTCAGGGGCAAGTGAGCGTGACCCCGTTACAGCTTGCGGTTGCTGGCGCAACCTTGGCGGATGGCGGCATTCGACGGCGGCCGCACTTGCTACTGGCAACTCAGGCGAATAATTTTGGCCCGATTATTGCGGCCCAAGTGCAGCCTATTGATGTCAGCAGTTTCATCACGCACCCGGCAAATTTTGCCGCCGTTCGTGATGCGATGATCGCGGTTTTGCATGGCCCTACCGGCACCGCGCGTGCAGTCGGAAATGGTGCGCCCTTTATTATGGCGGGTAAAACCGGCACTGCCCAGCAAATTAGCGCCACTGCACCGCGCAATGCCCATGGTCAGGTTGACCCGCGCTTTAAAAATCAAGCGCTATTCGTTGGCTTTGCACCCGCAATGGCACCAAAAATTGCGATCGGCCTAATTGTTGAACAAGGTGGCAGTGGTGCGCATGCCGCTGCTCCGGTTGGAAGGGCAATTTTTGAAGCGTTTTTGCCGAAATTAACCGGAGTTCAGCCCGAACAACACAATGTAGCTGCGCCACCGTCGGTTACCCACACACCAACCGTGTCACCCTCCGTGGCACCTATCGCAGACGACGATTTAGCCGTCGACGAATTACCGAGCAACGAACTAGAAGTCGTCATACCAGAAAACGCGCCTCCAGAAAACATAAACCCGACTGTCCCGACCGAAATTCCGCCGCAATGAACCCCTTTGAAATTTGGCGCTATCGCTTAGCGAACCTTTTACCTGTGCCACGCATCGACTGGACGCTGCTGCTGTTGATTAGTTTGGTATGCGCCACCGGCTTGGTTACGCTGTATTCCGCCGGCGGCTCTAGTTTTCAATATGTATTCGCGCAGTCCATCCGCTTCGGGCTGGGCCTAACCGCGATGCTTTTATTAGCCTCCACTTCACCCACTACCCTGCGGCGTTGGACGCCCTGGCTTTATTCCAGCTGCCTTTTCTTATTGATTTTGGTGGCACTTTTTGGCGAAGGCCGGGGTGCGCACCGCTGGTTAGATCTTAAATTTGTGCGCTTTCAGCCTTCTGAAATCATGAAACTGGCGCTACCTATGATGCTGGCGTGGTATTTCCACCGGCGCACGCTGCCGCCCACTTGGCGCGATTTGGCGAATTGTGCCGTGCTGGTGGGGATCCCCGTTTTGTTAGTGGCAAAACAGCCAGATTTGGGCACCGCGCTCTTGATTGCTACGGCGGGCGCGTTCGTGATTTTCTTAGCGGGCTTAAGCTGGTGGCGCATCGCCGGAATTTTGTCCGTTTGTGCTGCAGGCGTTCCGGTGGCGTGGCAGTTTTTACATGAATATCAAAAAAACCGGGTGCGCGTACTGCTCGACCCGGAATCAGACCCGCTCGGCAATGGCTGGCACATTATCCAGAGCAAGATTGCCGTGGGTTCGGGCGGCATGTGGGGCAAAGGCTTAGGCCACGGCACCCAAACGCAGCTCGCTTTTTTGCCAGAAAAACATACCGACTTTATCTTTGCGGTATTTTCTGAAGAATTTGGCTGGGTGCGGGTTGCGCTGCTGCTGACGCTCTATCTAATTGTAATTGGCCGATGTTTGTGGATGGCGGCAAATGCCGGGGATACTTTTGGCCGCTTACTAGCCGGTTCCTTCGCTATGAGTTTTTTTGTGTACGTGATCGTCAATGGCGGCATGATTGCCGGCGTGCTTCCGGTTGTTGGCGTGCCGCTGCCGCTGATTAGCTACGGTGGCACCTCGGCCGTGTCGCTCTTAGCGAGCTTTGGAATTTTAATGTCGATCTATGGTCATCGGCAGATGTTGAGTAGATAATTCAGCATGTCCAACAGCGCCAAATTCGAAGCTTTACCCGCCGATCAGTCGCATCCGCTAATCCAGAGCGCGCCTTTGCTGCGCCAGAGCCAACCTGCGCGCACCACAATTGCCATGTTAGCCATTGATGGCGCGCTTGCATCCAGCTTGACTGCACCCCTAGATGCGTTTCGCGTCGCCAATGCCCTGTATGCACGTACCCATCCGGCGCAGCTGAATTACGTACCGTTTGATTTGAAAATAGTCAGCGCCGACAACGTTGCTGAGGTTCGCACTGCGGGCGGCTTGACCTTAGCCGGCGTCGTGCCCGCGCAAAGCTGCCCAATTGATGTGCTGATCGTGCCCGCCTTGGAATACCAAACGCATGCTGGTCTAGTTGCCACAGCCTACAGCCATCACAGCGCTTTGAATCTGATTCGTAAAATGCATGAGGAAAATCGCCAGCTAGCCGCAAGCTGTAGCGGCACGTTTCTGCTGGCGGCTAGCGGCATTTTAGATCACCTGGAGGCAACCACTAGCTGGTGGCTCTCAGCACGCTTTCGCAGTGAATTCCCGAAAGTGAAACTTGACCCCAGCCAGCTGCTGGTGGAAACCGGCTCAGTCATCACCGCAGGTGCGGTGACCGCGATGTTTTCGGTAGTGCTAAAAGTGATTGAGCAACGTATGGGCACCGCACTTGCGCAAAACACCGCGCGCATTCTACTAATTGACCCCACGCGCCAAAGCCAAGCGCCGTTTGTCAGCGAAGCGTTGATCCAACACCCGCGCAGCGCCTTTTCCGAAGCCATTGAGCAGCATTTACACGGCCATTTGCATACCGATGTCAGCATCGAAAATCTGGCTGATAAGCTCAATATCAGCCCGAGAACCTTGCTACGAAAATTCCAGGTAATTTATCAGCAAAGCCCACATAGCTACGTCCAGCAGCTGCGCGTGGACCGCGCCAAAGCCTTACTTGAAACCACAAAACTGAGCTTTGCCGAAGTATGCGAGTCCTGTGGCTACCAAGATGCCGCCAGCTTTCGCAAATTATTCAAACGTATCGCTGGGCTAACGCCAGCAGAGTATCAGTCGCGGTTTCGATTACGTGGGCCGTGATTGAGCTTCACTCCTAATACTTCAGACAAAGGACGTATAGGTCGATAATCCTAGCACCTCAAGTTCGCGCGGCGAATAAGCGATTACAAAGCATCCAGCGGGCTGCGCACCCCCTTCCCACCTTTATTTAAAACATGCGTGTAAATCATCGTCGTCGAAACATCCGAATGCCCCAGCAATTCCTGCACCGTGCGGATATCGTAACCGGCCTCCAGCAAATGCGTCGCAAAGGAATGGCGTAACGTGTGGCAGCTGGCGGATTTAGCGATCTGTGCGCACTTCAGCGCCGAATGGACCGCCCGTTGCAGCACTTTTTCGTCTAAGTGGTGGCGTTTGACTTGGCTATCCAGCGGATCAACACTGAGTCGTTGCGCCGGAAACACGTAAGCCCAACACAACTCTCGCGCTGCTGCCGGATACTTCCGCGCCAGCGCAAACGGCAAGTAAACGCCAGTAAATCCGTCGCTTGCCAAGTCTTGTTGATGCAACAGTCGCACCGACTCTAGCTCAATGCGTAAGGCGTCGATCAACTTCCCAGGAAGTATGGTGCGTCGATCTTTGCCGCCCTTACCGTCACGTACCGTGATTTCCAATCGCTGAAAGTCCAAATCCTTGACTCTCAACCTCAAACACTCCATCAGGCGCATACCGCTGCCATAGAGTAGTTCTGCGAGCAGCCGCGTGCGCCCGCGCATCTGCGCAAACAATGCCTGCACTTCAGTCACCGACAGCACGCACGGCACACGCTGCGAAACCTTGGCACGCGTCACGTTGTCCAACCAAGGCAAATCAATACCCAGCACCTCTCGATACAAAAACAAGCAAGCTGCCAACGCTTGGTTTTGCGTGCTTGCGGCCACTTTACCGTCAACAGCCAAGGCCGATAAAAAGACCTCCACTTCCAGTTTTCCCATTTCTCGCGGGTGGCGCTTGTTGTGGAACAAAATAAAGCGGCGAATCCAGCCCAAATACGCCCCTTCCGTGCGCAGGCTGTAATGCTTGACGCGTAGACGATCACGCACTAGATCCAACAATTTGGGTGTTGCCGCAGTGCTCGCTGTCGGCGGCAAATTTGGGGTATTTCGCAAAGGGCGCGAACCGCTGGTTTGTAACGCTTTATTTGGGTGATTTGGCTTCATAAAGCCAAATTTGACAGGATTTACCCCAGTTTGAAGTCAGACTAATCTGATTTTTGACTCAGAAAACGCTTGAAAAGCGCTCAGATTGATGAAAGTATGACTTTCATACACCCCATTTTGGGGTCGAATTGTAGTTAGCCTGCAATGAATGTCTTTCGCGAAATTGATGATTGCAAGTACCTATACCTTGGAGCATTGTCGGAGCCCGAAGACAATGCATTGAAGGCCGTCGTGCTTGAGGCCAAGTCTGGCGCGGTTGCCAGCCCAGCTCACGTGCCAGTCACGAATATCAGCCCAATCGAACACACTCAGGGCTGTCGCGTATTCGAGATCACTTGGGAGTCCTACATCTCATACTCGGTGACGAATGAGAGCTATGCGCAGAACGGGAGCGACGTATTCGAAGGCCACCTATTCCGTCTCTGTTCCAAGTCTCACTTTCTCGACTATGTAGCTTCTGCAACATTTGCAACATTCGACTACCCGGGACCATTTCGTCACTGGTCTATCGTGTGCCTCAATCACGTAGTCGACGTCGTGTCGCAAGTAGAGCCCACAGTGCGTGTTCGTGTTGCAGGCTAACTAGGCATTCCAGCCGACCACGCGGCATTGGGCGATATCGCGCTATCATTGGCTTTCGGGCCGCGTGTCGGCTGAATTTATCGTTGGGCCCAGCTAGTTCATCTCGCGAAAACATCGTTTCATAGCAAACAAATCGCGGGGCGCGCGGTAGCAAATTCGCGGCGGTTTGGTGGCGCACGCAGCCCATAAGTTGTCGGAATCCTGCATCAAAATAGTTTCCGGGCGCTCGCAGTACGTTAGTTTGTGCGGTGCGAATGCCGCAGCCCGCTAGTTTTGGTAGGTTGCAAAAGGTCAGTGGCGGCAAAGCTAGTTCCAACTAGTCAATCAAGCCGACAACGCGGCACTTGGCGATTCTGGTTTATCCTATCGCTTCTGTGCCGCATTGCGGCTTATTTAATCGTTGGTCGTCAGTCAAACTGTCGCATCGCGGTAAGCTTTTAAAACCGCATTCATTCGCGTTTGCCAGCCAGCGCCAAGGCTGCGGTACCAAGCAAGCACGTCGGCATCTAAACGCAACGCAATTTGCTCTTTACGGTCAAGCTCGGCTTTCGCTGGGCGTCCGCGTTTTGCTCGCAATTCATCTAGTCCACGGTGCGCCGTCGCATCCGCCCAAAATGCAGCCACGGTGGTTTTGTCGTTGGCGTCATACGGCACGTCAGTTTGGTGGGAAGGCGCGGAAGTAAGCTTGCTTTTCATATTTTTCTGCCTCTCTGCAGGAAATCAATCGTGGGCCATCGTCGCGGTCAGTCCAAACTAAAACCACAACTTTGCCGGTTAGCAGTGCCAAACTCACCAATCGTTGTTCACCATAATTTTCGCTGGCATCTTCGCGCGTCAACATGGGCTCGTCAAAAACGCTTTCGCAATCGGCCAAGTCAATTTGGTGCCGTTGCAAGTTTATGGCGCGTTTGGCGGGGTCAAAGCTCATGGCTTAATTGTATATGCATAAAAACAATCAGGCAAACGGCCAACTACAAATTGCAGCCGACCATGCGGCATTTGGCGGTATCGCGCTATCATCGGTTTCCGGGCCGCATGTCGGCTGAATTCAACGTTGGCACCAGCTATTTTCTCCAGCAAAAGCTGCGTTTCATAGCGAACGAATCGCGGGCCGCGCTGTAGCAAACGCGCGGTGTTTTGGTGGCCAGCCCATAAGTTGTCGCAGTTCTGCATCAAAATAGTTTCCGGGCGCTCGCAGCGTGCTAGTTTTGGCAGGTTGCAAAAGGTCAGTAGCGGCAAGCTTGTTCCAACTAGTCAATCAAGCCGACAATGCGGCACTCGGCGATTTTGGCTTACACTGTCGTTTTGTGCCGCATTGCGGCTTATTTAATCGTTGTAGCCAGCTAAATTCTTGTAGGCGAAATCAGCGTTTCATAGCAAACAAATCGTTGGCCGCGCAATAACGAAATTGCGGCGGTTTGTTGGTTCGGTAAAGCATGCGGATCAAAATCTTTCGCAGGTTTGCAATAGTTTGGTTGTGGTCGCGCAATCCAAAATCTGTCTCGGGCTGGCAATAGTGCAGCTCTTTTGGCCCGGAATTCTGAAAGCTCTGCAGTGCAATAGTTTTGGAAAGTTGCAATAGTTCGGTTGCGGCTGCGCAGTTCAAAATCTCTCGCAGGTTCGCAATAGCAAAGCTTTCGTCGCCCGCAAATCAAAAGCTCTGCAGCCCAAAATCTGTGTCGCAATAGTTCGGTTTGGGCAAGGCTACAACTAGTCATTGCAGGCCGACCACGCGGCGTTCGGCGATATCGCGCTATCATTGGTTTTCGGGCCGCGTGTCGGCTGAATTCAACGTTATAAGGAATCAAACCAGTGAGTACATACGAATTAGAAAAAGACATTTGGTCTGAAGCTGATTTCAGTGTTATGGGTTGGCATGACGCCTCAATATGGTCATTGGCTCCCAATTCAGAGAAATTCGAATACTTATTAGACCTTGATTACATTTTCAAATGGGTTCACCCGAAAGAAAATGAAACATATTTTAAATTTTGGGTCGCTCCCGTAACAATGGTTTTTGAAAATGCTTTTGATATAAAGATTGATATCGAATCAC
>JAYUUS010000122.1:0-4616 GCA_043754435.1 Rhodanobacteraceae bacterium | reverse complement strand
GGATGCGCGCAAGCTACACCCTGCAGGCCAGCCCGTTCACGTATGCGTTGCCGCAATTAATCCAGGGTGTAGCGATGGCAACCTTTTTTGTGCCGCTGATTTCCCTGATTTACACCGACGTGCCGCAAGTGCGCTACGCGTCTGCCTCGGGCGTGGCGAACTTTCTGCGCGCCACCACAGGCAGCTTTTTTGCCTCGTTAGCGACCACATTCTGGGACCGCCGGGCGGCGCTGCATCAAACCGATCTGGTAGGCGGCATTGATCCGAACAACCCCATTATTGCGCAAGCGCTCAGCCCTTTAAGCCAAAGTGGCCTTGAGCAAATGCAGCAAGCGGCCTTAGTGATGCGCAATGTCAACCAGCAGGCGTATTTTTTATCGATATTGGATTTTTTCTACCTGAGCAGCATTGCCCTGCTCTGCCTGATTCCGCTGGTTTGGTTCGCCCGGCGTCCGAAGCCGCAAATGGGGGCGGTCATTGCTGCGGCGGACTAATTCTAATTCCATTTCAAACAGACTATTTTTTGTGGTCAAGCCTTTGACATTTGATCGAAGCTAAGCACTCTTTGGCCGTGCCCCAAAGGGGCACAATGTGATAGCCCAGGGCAACGCCCTGGGTTTGAGTTAATCGAGAGTTAGAGCCCTGAAAGGGCGAAATGTATTACTAAAATCCATGAAAATTAATGGCTTGCCGAATATTTCGCCCTTTCAGGGCTTGCCAATTTTGTGCATTATAGACCCAGGGCGTTGCCTTGGGCTATCACATTAAGCCCCGTTGGAGCTAACAAAGCACTGGAAATCAATCGCATCATAATTATTGCGCTTTTGAAATAGAATTTGAATAAGCCTGCGTGTCAACAAGCCCGAACCCGCGTCAGGCGAAAAAACCGCACCGTTAACAGCACCGAGGCAGCACTCAAGCCCATGATAAAGCCGTACCAAAGCCCGGTTGGGCCAAATTGGGTGCCAAATGCAAGCTGATGCGCCAGCGGAAAACCTAAGCCCCAGTAGGCAATACTGGTTAATATCATCGGCCAGCGAGTGTCGTGCAGGCCGCGCAGCGCGCCGTTGCTAATGGCTTGCACGCCGTCAGGAAATTGAAAAATCGCGGCCAAAAACAGCAGCTTTGCCGCAACAATCGCCACCGCTGGCTCGTGCGGCAGATATAGATTGGCAATCGGCAAGGCAAACAAAAACATAATCGAGGCCGAAATCGCCTGTGTTGCCAAACACAGGCAAATACCCGCAACGCCCGCAAGGCGCATGCCCGCGACATCATCCCGCCCATGCGCAAAACCGGCGCGCACGGTGACCGCGTTCGCCAAGCCCAGTGGCATCATAAAAGCGATTGAGGCGACATTGATTGCCACCGAATGCGCCGCCACCCAGTCTTTGCCAAAGCGGCTCATCAACAGCAGCACCGCATAAAACAAGCCTGCTTCCATCAAAATCGTGATCGCAATCGGCACGCCAACCGAGGCCAAGGCGCGGATATGCTTAAAATCCGGCCGCGAAAAGCGCCGCAGCACGCCCTGAGCTTTAAATTGATAGCGCACATAAATGGTTATCACGATAGCGTTCACCCACATCACAATCGCAGTCGCCAGCCCCGCACCCTGTGCCAATAAACGCGGCATACCAAAGTGCCCGTTGAGCAAGGCATAGCAAAGCGGAATCAATAGAATTAAGCCCACGACGCTAAAATACAGTCCTGGCTTGGTGCGCCCCATGCCCTCGCAAAATTTTTGCAAGCAGATATACCAAGTCAGTGCCGGCGCGCCCCACAAAATGCCGTGCAAAAACGCGGTTGCTCCAGGAATAAGGCTGGGCTCTACCTTCATCGCGTGCATTAGATGCGGCCCTAACAGGGCTATGATTATGACTATCAGCACCACAAACAGCCCCAAATAAAGCGCTTGCGTGACGGTATCGGCCAGCTGGGCTTGGGCACTTGTTGATGCCGGGCGTGCTGCCAAGGCAGCACTTGTTGATGCCGAGCGTGCTACCAAGGCAGCACTTGTTGATGCCGGGCGTGCTACCAAGGCAGCACTTGGATCATCGCGCATTTTGCCGCGCAAGCTCGATACCGCAGGCGACACCGCCATCATCGTGCCAATAATCCACAGCCACGCCATACCCCAAACCGCCGAGCCAATCGCCACCTCCGCTAAAATTTGCGAGGAAATGCGCCCGGCTAAGATCGTGTCCACCAAATTCATACCGACAATCGCTAGCTGGCCTAAAATCACCGGCCAAGCCAAATGCGCGGTTTTTTTAACCTCAGAACCCAGTGTGCGCGCAGGCTCTGCGTCCGCTGGATCAATATCTAGCGCGATTATGGGATCGAATTCAGGGTCAACTGATGCAGTCATCGCACAACTCAGCAACCGCACACAGCGGCAAATCGGCCCCGGATTCTAGCGGAACTCATGCGCCCAGGAATGGCTACGCCGCCGCATCCTCCCGATAGCGCCTGACATAGGCGGCTGCCGCCAATAAAGCTAAACCTACGATTAGTCCAAGCAGCATCGGCACACTCAGCAGCCGGTCAAATAAGGGGCCAAATTCCAGGCCGCTTTTTAAGGCAGCATCAAATTTTGCATTGACGCCCACGCTCGGCGCAATTGCAGTGAGTGCGCGGTCAAAAATTTGACTGCGCAGCATTCCTGCAGGGCCAGTGCCGTTAAAGGTGCCGATCAAATTATTAACATTAAGCACCGCCAGCATGACCATCAATGCCCCAGGTATCAAGGTTGCAAATAAGAATGGCCGTTGCTTGGCATAGCTGGAGCAAAACAAGCACCAGGCAAACACCGGCAGTACCCAAAGCGAGGTGAGCATTTGACTGGCAAGCTGCCACAGTTGCACTTTCGCAAAAGGAATCACGCTAAAAATGAGCTCGGTCGCATTTAAACCGCGCGCCCAACACAATACAGTTAGCAGCAGCACCAGCATGATCTGCAGCAGCATCAGCGTCGCCAAATAAATAAGTGGAATCACAATCAGCAGCATAAGCGCTTTCGCGGCAACCGTTTCCCAATCGCGCACCGGCAGTGAGCGCCAAAACAAAGTCGAACGATCTTTGCGTTCATCAAACAAGCAACTCAGCGCGTAAGCAAACATCACCACACCCGCGACTGCGTGAAACAGCATAAAAATTAGAAACATCCATGCCTGATGAAATAGCGTTAGTGCTGATGGGCCGCCTTTGGCAATCACCGCAGCTAACGCCTGCGCGCTGAAATTCTGCGAATTGACTTGGAATATCCCATTCCAAACGCCGCCTGCCAACATAAGCACAAACATCACCACAGCCATTATGGGCGCGGCATAAACCACACTGCGGCGGTGCTCCACGACTTCACGCATCAGCAACGCTTTGTATCTTTTAATCATTGACATAACTACCTCTCAATTTTTTAGTGTTTAGTGCAATTAACGGCTCATGGTGGCGACAAATAGCTCGCTCAAACTGGGCGGTGAAAGCTCGCCATAAGCTTTCAGCCGCTCGCGATCCACGCCATCAAACAGCATCTGCGATTTGCCCAAAAGTTTGCGCTCAGATACCGGGCCTAGGGCACGCGCAGCTTCGATCTGGGCGGACTCCACGTTGAGCTGCACATAGCGATCTGCGAGTTCTTCCATCGGCGCATTCAGCACGATTTTGCCGTGATTGATAAACAACACATCGGTCAAAATGGGCTCAATTTCTTCGACTTGGTGCGTGGTAATTAAGATCGTGCGGCTTTCATCAAAGTAATCGCCTAATAACTGCTCATAAAAACGCTTGCGATACAAAATATCCAAGCCCAATGTCGGCTCGTCCAAAACTAAAAGCTTGGCATCAATCGCCATAATCAAGGCCAAGTGCAGCTGCACGATCATGCCTTTAGAAAGCTCACCCACGCGCGCACTCAGCTTGACGTCAGTGCCAGCTAAAAATGCTTCACACTTTTTACGATCAAACTTTTTGTGGACTCCAGCGGTGTAGTCAATCAAATCCTTTGCCCGCGCCCAGCGTGGCAAAATGGCGACGTCAGCGATAAAACACACTTCTTCCATCAGCTGTTCGCGCTGCGCAAATGGGTCTAAACCCATAACGCGGAGTTCACCCTCAACCCGGGTCAGCCCCAACATCGCTTTGATCGCGGTCGTTTTACCCGCGCCGTTCGGCCCGATCAAACCCACAATACGGCCAGCGCGAATGCTAAAACTAGCACCGTCAAGCGCAGCTTTACCTCGGTAGGATTTGCGCAGATCACGGGCACTAACCATCGGGCGCGCAACGTCGCTGGGCGGTGCCATTTCATTTGGATCTCTCATGAGCGTAACCCCGCTGACTGCGCTGCGGGTGTTTGCAACAGATCGCTCACATTAATTTCAAGGCGGGATAAACGCGCCGCAATCAGCGGCCATTCCCGCGTTAAAAAATCCTCCCGCGCCTGAGCGCGTAGGCTTTCCCGCGCACCATCGCGTACAAACATGCCCAAGCCGCGGCGTTTTTCCACCGCGCCCTCACCTTCTAATTCCTGTACCGCTTTAATCACGGTGATCGGGTTAATTTTCATATCCAGGGAAATCTGTCGAACGGACGGCATTGCCTCTCCTTCGGCCACG
>JAYUUS010000121.1:0-14126 GCA_043754435.1 Rhodanobacteraceae bacterium | reverse complement strand
GTGCGCTGGATAGCTCGTTAACGCCGCGATCCCGGTTGTTCGCGGTGGCGATCACATTAAAGCCGCGCACGGCCGGAATCATGCTGGAAAGCTCCGGCACCGGCAGCGTCTTTTCGCTCAATAGCGTAATCAAGGTATCTTGCACTTCGGCACTAATGCGCGTCAGCTCTTCTACCCGCACCAACGCGCCCTGGCGCATGCCGCGCAGCATCGGGCTTTCCACCAGCGCCTTTGCGGAAGGGCCTTTGGCGATCAGCTCCGCGTAATTCCATCCATAGCGCAGCGCCGACTCATCGGTGCCGGCGGTGCCCTGAATCATCAGCGTCGAATCGCCCGAAATCGCGGCGGCCAAATGTTCACTGACCCAGCTTTTCGCAGTGCCCGGCACGCCTAACAGCAATAGCGCGCGGTCGGTTAGCAGGGTCGCAATGGCAATTTCAATAATGCGCGGCGCACCGATGTATTTCGCGCTGATGATTGTGCCGTCTTCTAAGGTTGCGCCGAGCAAATAGCTGCGCACCGCTTTCGGGCTTAACCGCCACTTCTCTGGACGCGCTTGCTCGTCGAATTTCGCCAGTGCGCTGAGCTCGTGCGCAAATTTTTGCTCCGCAGGCGCACGTAATACGCTGTCTAGGCCAGTGTTTAAACTAGAACTATTGATGCTCATGGATAAAACTCCGAATAAATGCGGGCACGTAGCTCAAGCTCGCGTTGAAATTGTTGAATAAGTTTAGAACAGTAGTGTTCATCCGAAACCTTCAGCGCCAGTGCGGCGGCGAAATGCTCAAGCTCAAGCCCAGCCCGCGCTTCGTGTAACTCGGATTCAAGCTCAGCGCGCTGGGAATAATTGCCGATATGGCTGTCGGGGGTATCAACTAAGCGCTCAGACAATTGCTGTAGCCACGGCACCGCAATCTCGGCAGGCCAGGGTTTTGGCAGCAAATGAAAAACGAAATAGTGCAGCTCCGCATCGCGCAAGAGCACAGGCCATAGGCGCAGCCAAGCGTCACGTGCAAGTATTTTCAACAGTTGCATTCGCAAAACTCGGTGTTGATTTTTGCGTGGATAGTCCAGATTGGCAAAAGTCAGACTTCGTGTCTGCATCATAAAAGCAGTAAGTAAAGGCTCAACCAGTTCGCCCAACTCAACCCTGCGCTCCATCCAACCGTCAAATACTTCCTTAAAATATTCGTAGCGCAGCAGCGCTGCGACAAAGCTGCGCGCATCCAGGCCGCTTAGGGCGAGCCAATCCGACGGTTCCGTCACAGATGCCAACACCCGAATGGCAAAGGCGCGCGAAGCGGTTTGCCCCTTCGCAGGCGCGATCAAACCATCTGCTGCCAGCGCGCTCGGCCAGCTTTCTGGGACTTCTAGGCTGATGCCATTCGTGTCGATCCGCAACGAATTTGCTAACACCTGACGATTGCGCCCTCGCAGCGCGCTCTCCGGCAGACTAAGCAGCAGCAAACGCGCCGCCTGCTGCACGCTCGCGGCGCGATCTGCACACAGGCTTTCCAACCACGGCGCATCTGTGCTGCTCAAATTGACTTCCAACGCGCCGAGCAAACGCGCGCGTACATCCGCTTTTTCTTGCGCGAATGCCGCTTGCAAGGCGTGGCGCGCGGACTCGCTGTCAAGCGCGCGCCATTCGCGCAGCGCCGCTTCGCGTTCGGGCAGCAGCCCTTCCTCAAAACTGGTTTTTAGCGTCGCTAAGTCCGACGACGCTGCGATTTGCAGCAGCCACTGATATTCTTTTAAGGTTTGCGCCAACCAACGGCCACGCTCACCAGCGACTTTGGCGATGCGGGTGCGCAGGCCGGTGTCCATCGTGTGCAATACCGCCGCCAGCGCCGCATGCGGCAGACGCAGGCCACGCGCATCCAAAACCTCAAGCGCCTCAAGCGTCAGCCAGGATTCGGTCGCAAAAATAATCTGTAGCAGCGTTGCCGCCGAATCCCGCGCAACCGGGCGGGTTTCGGCAGGTGCGACCAAACCCAGCGGAAGCTGGATCGGCTGGCTCGCCGCCTCCAACAAAATGCGGTTCGCCGCCAGCGCGCGCAGGGCGTCAGCTGGGCCACGGTTTACCAGGTGCGGGGCCAACTCTTGTGCTGGCTCAAAACCAGCGGCGCGGTTTAAGCCTAGGGTGACGGCGAGGCGGACTGAATCGCTCATTCTGATGCGCCCATCAGTAAAAGATTCGTTCGCCCTGAGTTTGAATATTTCTTGGCAATATCCAAATACGTAAAAAGATCCGTTCGCCCTGAGCCTGTCGAAGGGCAGAGCCGTATATTTCCTAACGAAGTCTGATGGACTTTAGCATTACGAAGCTTGCAGATACATGCTTCGACAAGCTCAGCACGAACGGGTTTCCTTGTGCGCACGGTCAGTTTGAAAGCACACTTTGGAATTAGCCCTAACGTCACAGCGCCACCCATCGTGAGGCATCGCTAAACCCCAACAATTCAACCGCATAGCCGTCAAAACTAAACGCAATCGTGTGCAGCGCACCGCCCGTTCGCAAATAAAGCAGTAGCGCAGCATGATTCTTATTGTCCTTCGCGGACAAAATCGGCAGCGCTGCACCATTGCAATCGCGCAAATAAAACTGCTTTTCAAACTTGCACACGGTTACATTTGCCACGCAGCTGGCCGAGCGACGTACAAACGGTGAGCGCGCGATTTGCGCAGCGTGGGCCAGCAAACATTCGCCAAAGTTCAACAACGCGCGCGGCGCAAGCCCATGTTGCAGGGTGGTTTCACCCAACACCACACGCTGCTGCGCGCGCCCGGAATACAGTGCCAGCGCACCGTTAAGCTGCGTGCCGCATGGCAAAAGCGCACCGCGCGTGGTGCCAAACAGAAACTCTAATAGCAAATAGCTGCGTGATGAACTCTGATCCAGCAGCCAAGTGCGGCGTTCGCGCAGCCGATCATTCTCGATTTCAGTCGCACCGAGCACGAAAAACTGGCCTTCGATACGCTCGCCTGCTGCAATCACGTCTTCCTCGCGCTCAGCTAGCCCGATCCAGCCGTCAAGTTCACTGCGCCAAGCGGGTGTAAGCGTGTCGCGCTTTTTCCACAAATCAATCAGCAACTGCACATAGCCCAGCTCGTCAATACGCCGAGGCTGATCCACCTCACTGAACGCTGCAATTTGTCGCAATCGCTCGGCCAATGCGCCCGCTTTGGCATCCGTCAAACGCGTCGCCGCCGTTTCTAACTGACGATCTAGATTGACCGCCGCAATGCCCTGCGCGACCAAGTCATGCAGCCAGCGTTCGGTCAAGTTAATGCCTGCAGTGATCGCGGCAAGACGCGCGTCCGTGCGTTTCGCCTGCGCTTTTTCATCGACTGGTTTCTTTTCAGCTGGCTCAGCTTTTGCATCCGCTTTCGCACCCCGTTGCGCCAACCAATCACTGACCCAGCCGGGTTCATCCGCTTCGACTAGATTTGTCGGCGCATTCGCCGCCATAAACAACAGGCCCAGCGCATGTTTACACGGGAATTTACGCGACGGGCAGCTACATTTTGACGCAAAATCGCTCAAATCAATACGCGTTTGATACAGCGCACTGCCTCGACACTCGCCCCAAAGCGCCCGCGCGGATCTACTTAAACCCGTCCAATCGCGCGGCCCGGAAAGCTTGCGGCCCGCAGTGGTTGACGCCGAATCGGGCGATAGGGATTGAACGAAATCAGCGGTTAGCACGCGAAAGCTCGAGTGTTACGGCTTTGCTTGCAAAATGGCGGCCCGGTCAACTTCATCCTAGTTCACCGCAGACTAATTGTAGGCACGGTATTTCTCGATGTACTCAGCACCCACATTGGGCATTGGCGTGTTCTCGTATTCTGCGAACCAGATCTCATTCTCCAACCAAAACCGACAAAGAAAAGCCTCGAATGATTCGGCGCTGTAGACGATTTCACCTGGGTCAGGTTTCTCATCCTGCCACTCTTCTTCCTCGGTCCCATAAAAGCCAGGCGTGGACACAACGGCGTGATCCGTCCCGTCTTCGGTCAAATAGAGATACCAAAACACACAGTATTGTGAATCTGCGAGGACTCGAATGAGATAGCCATTGCCCACTGGTGAGCGGATAAGAGCCGGGCACAGGTCGAGGAAACAATCTGTGTTCGAGCGAATTCGGTCATGAAGGGATGGTGTCTCCATGAATTTTGTGAAAACGGGTGGCAGCGCTAGCCCGATGCTCTCGCACGCTTTCCTTAGATTCACGATCGCTTTGGCATTCTCACGCTCCTTTGCATTGCCAATCGCTGCGTCGTGAGACGGCGCGCGTTCAAGCCAGCAGAGATCGCCGACCATCGGAAAAGGAAGCGGCGGCAGCTGCGCAAAATCGTAGCGCCCATAAGTACCGACATTTGGCCGGACTTTCTCCAACCCGACATTGTCCAGACTTGTACCCCACCAACCAGGGGAGAACGGCGAGTCTTCTGGTCGCATCAGTGGGGTTCCTTTTTCGGCGAACGTGGTGTGCCTTGATCAAAAATCACTCGCATTAGGCTGCCTTCAAACTCTTTGCCGCATGCTCCAAAACATCGCGTGCTTGAGCCAAAGTTACGCAGGGAAACCACGCCACAAAATCATTCAATTGCGCGCCATCTTCAAGGTTTTCAAAGAGCGCTGAAACTGGCACTCGAGTGCCGCGAAATAGCCAAGCACCACTTACCTTAAGTGGATCACGCTCTACTGAGTTGCAGATGGACCAATTGTTCATAGTAGTAATGCTCCCAAAAGCAGAAAACTGAGAAGAAGCTACCGTTGTGTTAGAGCGCTACCGCATGGCAGCTCAATCAAAGCGCAATATGTCACAGCAATCGCCTTGAACCCATCGCTAGGTGCCCACCCGCTAAGACCGATAGCAACAGTAGTGCCGCTAGTAGCATCACACCTAGTTGGCCAAGAGCTGGAACTGGAATATCGATAGCATTCACGGAAACTGTAAAGACACGGGTGGTTGTAGGAAAACCAGGAGACTCAAGGCTGACCGTAAACGTGTACTGCCCGGGAGATAAGCGACCAATGACCTCGGTAGCACCATGCGGCGGATTGGGCGAAAAATCGCCGCCGTCTTGCACAAAACGCACAAAGACGGCCGAACCAGATACCGTATGCGACTTCGTATTCACAAAGGGACCGAAAGCATACTGGGCCGAAACCCTTACGATATCGGACGACGTCGGATTCTGCGGCGATATAGAAACCATTGTGACTTGCGCCAGCGATAACGCCGAAATGGCGAGCAGCAAGACTAGAAACACGAGGCGCAAAATGTTCATATGAATCTAAAGTTAAATTCAGCTAATACGCGGCCCGCAAGCCAATGTAATTCAAGTGCTTTCAAAGCGACTCCACTTTGCTGGGAGGTAGCTCAACCCCGCGCTCCAGCGTTGGAAACAGTTGATATAAGGTATCGGGATTCTTCTGCAACCCTGCGCCATCAAGATACATCCATTTGTGCGTTCCAAGCCTACGAATGGCTATCATGAACCCTGTGCTTTTGGCCTGCTTTCCTTGGATTTCCATCACCGAAATTCGGGGTACAAAGCAAATTTCCTCTTTTCCAGCCGAATAGGTTTGGGTTGGTGCACCCAGCTCTGATTGAAGGAATTTAATTCCGGAATTTTGTAGTAGTTCCATAGCCTGCAACGTTAGGTCTTCGAATGCCTCTTTGCTCCCAACAAGGTTGTAAATGGATTCATGTGTCCGATTGATGAGTTCCTTCGCATCGCCGCGTTCGAATGCGACGTACATGGAATCGATTTCCGAGTGCAGCTGGGCAACGTCACGATCACTCAGTACGGCCGCCAACGCCGATACAGGGAGCAGTAGCACGCAAACGAGCAAAATAAGTATATTTTTCATAGTGTTAGCGCCGAACCCGAATCGCCGAACGTCCACGATAGCCAGCCGCTGCACCGAGCGCTTCTTCAATGCGTAAGAGCTGATTGTATTTAGCCACGCGATCCGTGCGGCACAGTGAGCCGGTTTTGATCTGGGTTGCGGTGGTGGAAACGGATAAATCGGCAATAGTCGTGTCTTCAGTTTCACCGCTGCGGTGCGAAACCACCGAGCTATAGCCGGCGCGATCCGCCATCGCAATCGCATCCAGCGTTTCGGTCAAAGTGCCAATCTGATTGACTTTAATCAAAATCGAGTTGGCAATACCTTTGTCAATGCCTTCTTGCAAAATCGCGGTGTTGGTGACGAACAAATCGTCGCCCACCAGCTGAATTTTCGAGCCTAAGCGTTCGGACATATATTTCCAGCCGGCCCAATCATTCTCGGCCATGCCATCTTCAATCGTGATAATCGGATATTGCGCAACCCAAGCCTCTTGGTATTCGCAAAACTGCTCCGAGCTCAAATAGCGGTTCTCGCTCGCCAAATGGTAGCGGCCATCTTTGAAAAACTCAGACGACGCGACATCAAGCCCCAACATCACATCGTCCCCGGCTTTGTAGCCAGCTTTATTGATGGCTTCTAAAATAACCTCAATGGCCTCGACATTGCTGCGCAAATCCGGCGCAAAACCACCTTCATCGCCTACGGCCGTGCCTAAACCACGACCACGCAGCACACTTTTGAGCGCATGAAAAATTTCCACGCCGCAGCGCAGTGCCTCAGAAAAACTGGCGCAGCCCACGGGCAGCACCATAAATTCCTGCATATCGACATTATTATCGGCATGCGCGCCGCCGTTAATGATGTTCATCATCGGCAACGGCAGCACCGGCGTTCGATCACCCGCCAAATGCCGCCAAAGCGGCTTATTTTGACTTGCCGCAAAGGCATGCGCATTCGCCAAAGAAACCGCTAACAGCGCGTTCGCGCCCAGCTTGGCTTTATTGGGCGTGCCATCCAGCGCGATTAATTTTTCGTCCAGCGCCCGCTGCGCGCCAGCATCGGCACCAATTAAGGCATCGCGAATCAGCCCGTTGACATTCGCGACGGCCTTACGCACGCCCTTGCCCTGATACCGCGTCTTATCGCCATCGCGTAGTTCCACGGCTTCTCGAGAGCCAGTGGAAGCACCGCTCGGCACGGCGGCACGGCCAAAGTGCCCTGAAGCGAGCGTAACCTCCGCTTCTAGCGTTGGATTTCCGCGTGAATCAAGAATTTCGCGGGCGTGTACCTGACTAATTTGGCTCATGGAAGTAGGCTTGAAGACGGCTGACGGCGGGGGTGCAAGGTTAGTGAAAGTGCGGGCTTTGAGCTAGTGAAATTAAAAATATTCTAGACAGCTTCAGCAGACCGCTGCTCCAAGCTCAGGCGCCGGGCAACCACTGAAATACCTCCTCAATGCGCACGCCCAGCGCATGCGCAATCCGAAAACCCAGCTCCAGCGAGGGTGCATAGCGCCCAGCTTCCAGCGCGATGATGGTTTGGCGGGTGACGGCACACGCATCTGCCAGCGCTTGCTGTGTCATTTCACCCCGCTCGAAGCGCCAGCGTCGGATCTGGTTGGTAATTGCGGTGCCACTCATACCTGCGCCTTGCGACGGTCAAAGTAGTAAAGACAGGCGGCCACGACATAGTCAAACCACGCCCCAAGCACCAGCACCATCGTCAGCACGTGCGCAAAGTACGAAAAACCGTAAACCTGCAAACGTGCGGTCGGGCTAAAGCCCAGCAATACCGCCAGTACAATTACAGCAAACGTCGTGGCGTTGCGGCCCCAAAGCGATGCGATCTGCGCAATTTGGCGGTCCCGCTCGTCGCTCTCAATCAAACCATGCCAACGCTGTTTCAGGGCGTACGCTAGAACTAGCCAGGCAATCAGCATACTGCCAATGCCGCGCCCTGCAGCGCCCGCCGCCGGGTTTTCGTTAATCGGTACTGCGGCGATGAAGGCTGGTGCCTTAAGTGCTAGTGTCACCAGCAACGCACTCGCAAATGCGCTGTCTACCCAAGCCTGCCATTCACCGGGTGCTATGCCAAGCTCACCCTCACTGCGTGGAATACGATGCACGGCGTCCACAAAAAACCACACCGCAGGCACAAATAGCCAGACGCCCAGAAAACCCGGTGGTAAGCCGCTGATGTGAAAGGTATCTGAGAAAAATAATGTCAGCCCCACTCCGGCCAATAACAAGCTAATGATCAAACGGTTACGCGGCGACCACATATTCATACGTACTCCATACAGGACATAATGTAATTTAAACTTTACATTAGATCCGCAAAATGTCAAGTGCACTTTACATTTTTCGTTCGCTACATGGCTCGCAGGGGTGTGAACGCCCGCTGCCTACTCAATCGTGCAACAAATTTTTTTGCGTAACCCGTCACGTGCGGCCATTTGCGCTACTCTTGTGCAACAAAGTGCAATCGGAGCGTCAAAATGCGCCAGCTCAAAGCCACCCTGTGCCCACGGATTGATACGCCGTGTCAGCAACTGCCGCACTTTGAATGGGGCCAAAAGCGCGCTTTTTGCGATCTATGCGGCAAAAACGTCCACAATTTGTCTGCGATGACGGTTCTTGAGCAACAGCAGTTGTCCAATACCCAAGCCCGCCCCTGCATTCGCTATGCACGGCTGATTCCTGCGGTCGTGATGCTGCTGGGTACTTCTGGCATATCAATGGCACAAGATTCTGAGGAAGACGTAGCGCTTGAGCCCGTTCAAATCAGGGGTGGCGTCATAGCAAGCCGCCCGATCTTAGAGCCGATGTTTTTGCAAAGCGAGCTAGCCGCTGACCCGGCGTTAGATGAGGCAAATAAAGGTGAGACCAATGAAAACCATTGAAACCAGGCTGTGCCCGCTTGTTGATAGCCCGTGCAGCACGCCGCCCGAATTCGCGCGTGGTCAGGTAAGTGCATTCTGTAGTGGCTGCCAGAAAACTGTTTACAACCTGTCCGCCATGACCGCGCCAGCGCAGGCACAACTGTTGACGCGCACTGAAAATCCATGTGTGCGCTATCGAAAAATTTTGCCCGCCGCTGCATTGGCAATGGCACTTTCATCGGCGGCAAATAGTGCTGAGGTCGTTCCGGTGCCGGATAATGAAACGTTAATCACGATTGTGGGCGGTGGTGGCGTTTACCTTGAGCCGATGTTTTTAAAAAGCGAATTGGATCCATCCCTGGATGATATTGATGCGCATGACTCAGAAAATGGAGCCAAAAAGTGAGTACAAAAATTGCTCTAATCCTCGCCGTCGGTTTATTTGCTAGCGCACGTGCTGCCGCTGATGCCAGCGAACCCACGTTAAATCAAATTCAAGACGCGTTTAAAGCAGAATCACGCTGTGAATTGGCGGACCCGGCCGGTTTATTGGCGGAATTGCCGCTGGCATATCTAGCAGATTTACAGCGCAAAGCGCTGCACTCCGATGCGCTAGAACTAACCAAACTCAGCGCAAGTAGTGATGTTGGGCTAAGCGACTATCTAAATGCCCGTCGCCTGCGGGTTCACGGCAAATTTGATTTGTCGGATGTTTATGCGATTAATTGCAAATTGAGTGCAAACAGAGTGCAGCTTCGCGCAATCGCACAGTTGCGGCCAGCCGATGCAATTGTTGTAGCCGATTTTGCCTGGATTCCGCTCGTCACTAATGGACAAGAATATCTCGGTCCTGGATTAGTGTTTGTGCGGGAAAATGGCCAGTGGCGCTACCTGCAAATTGAACTCTCGACATTTGGCAATACCGCGGATAGCAAAGCACTTCAGCAAGATTTATCTAGTGATATAGATATGGATATCGAGGACCCAGCAGCATTTGTCGCAAGCTGCCCGATGCCAAAAGCGCCGCAACCGCAGCTGAATTTTGACTTATTAAAGGAATATCAGCGCGATATCAACGCTGAAGTGAACGGTGATGCTGAGTTTGATGCCAAAAATGCGCTGGGCGCACTGCAGCGCGCCGCCGTCCGGCGACATGCCGAAGGCAAACAAGTTGCACCCTCCGCCGTGGCGCAATTACTGTTCGCGGAGGTGCTGATTCGAAGTTTAGAATTTGATTCAGCGCCGAAACTTAACTCGCCACAGTGGTTATCCAGAGTCACGCGCGCGCAGCAATTTTTTGAGCAAGCGCAGGCACGGGGCGCTGATTTAACGCGCTTTTTGCCGCTGATCCCGTGGCTGGCGGAAGTGAATTTGAAAGGCAGCGGCACGCATCCTATTGATATAGCTAAAGCACAGCAGCTCTACAAATTAGCCGCTGAAGCCGGGAATTCTGAGGCGGCTACAATGTTTGCGCAGTTTAAAGCGACCGGATTTGCGGCCACGCCTGTGGACTGCGCCGGTGCACTGGAATTGCTAAAGCTTCATGCCGAGGACTATTCCGACAACGACTTTGCGCTCAACAGCGCTTTGGTAATTTCCCAGTGCGCTGATGCAGCTTTCCGGGAAATAAATTTCGTCCAACTGCCTAGTCTGCTTAAAAAAGTGAATCCAAAATACCTTTATGGATCGCAAAAGTCGGATTTTTTGGCGCTGCAGGCTTTTGTCAATTGCAAGGCCAGCTCAAACTTAGGCAACTGTGTCGCACCGCAGCCAATTTTTCAGCCTAGCGTGAGCGAAGCAATGCTGGCTAAGGCGAAACTGGACGGGCAAAACGACATGCCTAGCATGGCAAGCCCTGGCCGTTTCCGCGAGGCGCCAAAGGCGGAATTAATAACCTGCGACTGACAGCCGCTAAATCTTCCCAGCCCGGTGATACGGGTGATTCGTCAAAATACTATGCGCGCGGAACAGCTGTTCGGCTAAAACAATACGCACCAAAGCGTGCGGCAAAGTCATTGGTCCCAAACTCATTTTAAGCGGGGCTGCGGCCAAACATGCCTGGGCCAGCCCTTCTGGACCGCCGATTAAAAATGCTAAGTCAGCGCCTAACTCGCGCCATTGCGCCAGCTGCTTGGCTAGCGCTTCACTGCTAAACGTACGGCCATCCCCGTCCAGCGCAATAACAAACGCGGACTTTGGAATTGCCGCCAACATGCGCGCGCCTTCATCGGCTAACGCACGCTTAAGATCAGCATTTTTACCGCGCGCGCCGAGCGTTAAATCGACGCACTTGAGCGGCAAGATGTGCTTTAGACGCGCCGCATAGTCCTCAAAACCAGCGTCCACCCACGCGGGCAGTTTTTCGCAGATAGTGATAATGCTGGCGCGCATCGGTCTAACCCCACGGACTGCAGACTAGCTGCTATTCGCCTGTGCCGTCGCCCGCACTGCTCCACAGGCGCTCAAGTGCATAGAATTCGCGGGTTTTCGGCAACATCACATGCACCACGACATCTGATAAATCCACCAGCACCCATTCGGCTTCTTGTTCACCTTCCACGCCAATGGGCGGCATTTTAATGTCGCGCGCCGCTTTCGCCACCGAGTCTGCAAGCGATTTAACGTGCCGGGTCGAGGTGCCGCTCGCGAACACCATATCATCGGTAATCGAGGTGCGATTGCGCACATCAAGCACTACCACGTCTTTGGCTTTCATGTCCTCAAGTGCTTTTAAAACCACGTCAAGCAATTTATTGACGACCGGTTTTACCCGCACCGGCAGGCCAGTCGTAGACGGCTTTTTGCCGGTAATTAAGGCTTTTGATGTGACTTTCTTAGTGCCTGCCTTCTTGGCGACTGCTTTTTTAGCCACTGCTTTTTTAGCCACTGACTTTTTGGCAACAATTTTCTTCGCGACAGCGGTTTTCGCGACCGCTTTCTTTGCAGGCTCCTTAGCCGTGATCGGTACGACCACTTTTGAAGCTGCCTTTTTTACCACTGGAGTTTTTGCTGATACTTTCTTTACCGCCGGAGTAGACCGCGCTACCAGCACTGGTGATGCCGCTTTAGCTGTCAGTGCTTTGCTGCCGGTCGCCATTTTGGTTCTCTTAACAGCCGTGGATTTCTCGCTTACGACACTCGCCTCAACAACACTTTTGGCAGCCGTGGGCTTTTTAACTGCAGGCGCTTTCGCTTTAATAGATTTTTCGTTCAAGAGTATATCCAAGTAATTTTTAAGATTAATTTTGCGCGAGTATAAACCGGCTTTGCTGGGCGACGTGCGTCTGCCTGCACACATTCAAAAATCACTTCAGAAAGTAGCTGACCCCAATATCTGCCGAACGCAGCACGCTCATCGGAATAACGTTGACGCACAGAAAACCCAAAAACGCATGGCTCAAAATCAGCGGCAGCAAACGCCGGTATTTGGCGTAATGCCCGCACCAAAAAAGTGCGCCCGCGAAACACAGCAGCATCAACATGAAATTGGGCGTGTGCAACAGCGCAAAGAAAAAGGCCGACAGCAACAGTGCACTCCAGCGCGCCAAGGCCGCGCGCCGCAAGTTTGTCCATACCAGTGTTTGTAATAACCATTGCTGGAACGCGGCAAACGCTAAATACTTAAACGCTAATGACAGCTCAAAGTGCTGCAGCGCGGATTCTAGGCGCAAAGGCACCGCAGTGAAAGCAAGTATCAGCACCAGTGCCGCAGCCCCGGTTGGAACTGCGCAACTAACCCACGCCGCTTGGGTTGCGGCGTCAAAATTCAAGCGAGTCATACGCGGCGGCGTGCGGATGCAGCGATACCCAATCGCCAAAGCTAAGCCCAGCACGAGCACAAACCACTGCGGCGCAAGCACGGCGCTGACATTAACCGGCCAATTCACGTTGCCCCAAAGCATTGTTACGATCGGCAAAAAAAGTGCGGGCACCAGCAATGCCCGCGCGCGCGCTCGATGCTTTGGTATTTCGCTGGCAAATTCAAAACCCAGCAGCACAAAGCCAAACGAAAGGCAGAGAACGCTAATCCACATTTGCACAATGGCGGCTAGCCACGGCCCGCGATAGGCCGTGCTCGCCACGGCCGTCAATGCGCTCGACACGCCCGGGCGCGCGGCCTCAAACGCCTGCAGTAGCGCCTCTGGGCGCAATCCTGTTAGCTTGGCAGTAGTGATTTTTTGGCTAGCCTTGAAGGCAACGGTTGCCAAAGTAAATGCGCCTTTCTCGGGCGAATTTCCATACAGCCGCACGTGCGTCAAGGCTGGCAGTTCCGTCCAACGGGCGGTGGTTAAGCGCCCAGGCTCTCGTTTAAACTCCAAATCACCTAAATTGATTGTGTGATTAGACATGGACGGATTACCTGCCAAATATAGCTTTGGCAACTCCGCGATCCACCCCGGGTCATCCAAGGCCGCGTGAACCGCAAGCGAAAACTTCGGCAACGCACCACTCGGTGATTGCGCACGCACGTCCAACAGCAAAGCATTGACCTGCGCAGGAACAAGGCGCGCGCCCGCCAAATTTAGCCGTAGCTCAAAACCACTTTGTACTGGCTGCACGTGCAAACCATCCGATTCAGCTTTTACGGTTGCGCCATACCCGCCCTGCCCGATCAGCTGCCAACGCACATCGCCGGGCGCGCTTGAGGTGAAGTCAAAGCCCAATGGATGCACACCCAAGCTTTGCCAACGCTCAACGTAGGCGGACTTCAGTCCCAACCAAGCGTAGGTGCGCTCTAGGCTAATCGCCCAAATCGCCAGCAGACAGATCGCAACCGCCGCCCAGCGCTTAAGCATCCACGCCCTTTAGGCGATACAGCCACTCCAGCGCCGCTTTCGGCGATAGCGTGTCCGGATCAATCTCACGCAGCATTTCTGCCAGCTTGTCTGTTTGAACAGGTACGGGAGTGCTTGCGGGCGCATCGAAAAGCCCAAGCTGCGGCGTGCGGGTATGCGCGCGCGCTTTTTCTTCCAGCTCTTGCAAAACTTTACGCGCTCGCCGCAGCACGCTGACCGGCATACCCGCCAACGCCGCAACATTAACACCAAAACTCTGCGAAGCCGGCCCCGCTTTAATCGCGTGTAAAAACAATAGCTTATCGCCACGCTGTAGCGCTTGGACATGGACGTTTGCAACGTTATCCAAGCTTTGCGCCAGCTCAGTCAGCTCGAAATAGTGGGTCGCGAAAAGCGCAAACGATTGATTGCGGCTCGCTAACTCAACCGCGACCGCATGCGCAATCGCCAAACCATCATAGGTCGAGGTGCCACGTCCAATTTCGTCCATCAATACCAGGGAAAACTCGGTGGCCGAGTGCAAAATGGCCGCTGTCTCCGTCATTTCGACCATAAACGTCGACTGCCCGCGCGTCAGATCATC
>JAYUUS010000120.1:0-4627 GCA_043754435.1 Rhodanobacteraceae bacterium | reverse complement strand
ATCAGTACAACCGGAACGTTTAGCTTAAGCTGGCAGCAAAGCTGCAATACCGAGCGCTATATTCTGACGCGTGATTTGAACGGCGTGCAGGATCAGGTTTACACCGTACTTGCCAGCCAGCCGCTGACGTTAGCGCAAACTGGCTTAGGCAACGCCAGCTACCAATACCGCATACAGGCCTGTGCTGCACCGACCAAGGGCAGCACGGTGTGTTCGGCGTTTAGTGCGCCGCTGAGCGTCACGGTAGCGATACCCAATGGCCTGAGCGCGCCGCAAAACTTCAGGGTGTATCCTGCCAGTGGCATGGTCAATAGCAACACAGCTTTCACGTTGAGCTGGGACGCGGTGAGCGCCAGCCATCATTATCGCATTGATGAAAGCAATGATTTCAATACCAATGTGGTCACGACCAATCCGATCTTTGGCACTAGTCAGGTCTTCGCTCGCCCATCCCGCGTAGGGGAACCGATGACCTACACCTATCAGGTATTTGCCTGCCCGCAGACCGGCCCGTGTAGCGCACCCAGCACGTCTGTGTCGGTGGTAGTGAACTGCGTGGGGGCCATGTGTAGTCCGCTGCTAGATCGAAGTGTCACCACAACCACGTATGTCCACACCGATCAGCTGGGTTCGCCGGTTGCAGAAACGGACGTTAGTGGTAACGTGACCACACGCTTTCGCTATGAACCGTTTGGGCAAAGCTTAGAAGCCAATATTGCACAAGGGCCGAGCTACACCGGGCACGTGGCGGATGCGGCCAGCGGGCTGATTTATATGCAGCAGCGGTATTATGATCCGATGATTGGAAGGTTTTTGAGTACGGATCCGGATCCAGTTGGTGAGTTAGGGCTGAATTTTAATCGGTATGCTTATGCGGGGAATAATCCGTATAAGTATGTGGATCCGGATGGGCGGCAAATCACTGGCACCGCAAACGTCGGCCCTGCGCTTCAAGAAGCGTGTGGAGGAAGCCTTGGTTGTCAATCAGAAGTAGCCGGTAAAATGGCGGTAGCTCAAGCAACGATTTTAGCGGGTGAAGGAGCTGGAATGGTTATCAGTGCTGCTGTAGGGCGGATTGGTGCAGTGTTGGTGGCCAGAGCCGCTGCACAATCAGCGGCCAGAGTTGCAAGCGTGGTTGAAAAAAGTGGCAAGAGTATTCAGGCCGCCGTCGCAAACAGTAACAAAGCCGGGCTTGCGCAAGGTGAGGCGGTTTCTGTGGTTCAAACTGTTGTCAAAGAATCTGGAAGAAACATGCAAGTACTACCCGGCGCCAACGGTGCAAAGGTCGCAATCGGGACGGTGAACGGGGTACCTGCTGGAACTGCATCCGCCGTATTAATTGAAAGTAACGGTGCTGCAACTCTGGGCAACGCCGCAGTTTCGACAGAATTAAAAGGTGGGAAAATCGTGCAATCAATTGTTGACTTTGTCGCGAATAAGGCGAAATGAGCGTAAATAGAGCATTGTTAGCGTTCGAGTTGGTCTTGTTAGGCCGAATGAATGATCAATATCAAGATCAAATTCTTGAAAAGGCCAATCTTTCTAAAAAAGAAGCGAATCAGATTCGCAGTCGATGCAGGTTGCAGTACCTTGATTTATTTGAAAGCACGGTCAAAGACTATGAGCAAACATTAAGCGGAATTGAAATTCGAGTAACTTCCTCGAAATCAACGCCGACAGCGCTTTGTGAGACGCGCAGGTTTGACCTAATACTTTGGCCGTACATGGAATGGGAATTTGTTTCTCTCGGCGGCATAGTTGTTACGGGTTGTTTTCGAAATCGTCACAAGATCTTACTAGAGACTTTCGATCCAAACTCAGTGCAAGTAGGTTCGTGTTGCCAAAATCAACTTGAGGCACTGGCGTCAAAAGTTCAATTCGTTGATGGTTGGAGCGAGCAATTTCTGTTGGAAATGGATTTTGCGGAAGGTCGCTACGAAGGTGATTTCGTCTTCCAGCTCCTGCAAACTTGGCGTAAATTAAGTTAAACCTCGGCCACATCGTCTTACCAGCATTACCGGCGTCGAAAGCTATCAGTACGATGCGCACGGAAGGCGAGTTCTAACCACGCGCAGCAGCGATGGACTAAAGCGCTATCAGCTCTACAGCAATGCGTGCGTGCTGATGCACACCGAAGATCAAACGACGGATTAGACACCCAGGCCTCAGATTAAAAAATGCCGGCGGCCCAAAATCCGCTGGCATTTCCATATTTCTTGCCCAAATTCACCCAAAATCCAAGCCAAAACAATTCAAAACCCAACACACCCAGCCGCAAATGCGGCGTTAAAAACAACCCAATGTCGTCTTAAATACTGTTCAAAATCCGAGCAAAACCAATGCCAAACCAATGCCAAACAGCGTGCATTGGCTGATTTCCTTGGCTTTGTCGATCAATTCCTCCAATTCGCCCACCACTCGCCAGTAGCCCGAGCCAATGCCTTTCACCCTTGTCGTCCAGTGATTTTTATCTAATCCAGTTTAGTCAAAGCTTTCGGTTCGCTCGCCTCAATTTTGCCGCGCTTGCCGGGGTGAAGTTCGCGGCCGGTAAAGTCGACCAGCTCAATATAGTCCGCTGCCGAAATGTCTGGCAAATTAAAAGATCGCACGCCAACCAGCGGCATTAGGGGCTCCATTGCGCTCTCGGAATTTTTTGCGCAGCTGCTGATTGCGCATTTTGAAGCCGGTGTAGCGCGACGTCGCAATATTGCTAGCGATCTTAGCGCGCACGGGGTTTAGATCGACATAGGCGATTGCCCCGAGGATTGATTTTTCGCTCAGCAGCGCTTGGCAATGGAATCGGCCTTCCCAAAATCGCCCGGTTACCTTGTCTTCCTCGTTCGCGCGGCGCGCAATCGGCTCGCTTAAGGACTTCATCAACCACGACAAATCAGTCAATCGGGATCGATATTCCGAGACGACGCCTGAGTTTTCCAGAATTGCCGCGATCTTTTGCGCGCAAAGTTCGGCAGTCTTGGCTGGATAAAGCCGAGTCCAGCGCGCGGCAACTTCATCAGGTGACCAAGTATTCGCGGTCGAAGGACTCATATGCACGACAATGTGCAAATGGTTGCTCATAACCGCCCAAGCGTGAATTCCACATGCAAAAATGTTGCCGAGCGCCAAAATGCGCGCTTCGACCCAAAATTTTCTGTGCTCGAAGCTTTTGCCGAGGTATTTATCGAAGCCGCACAACCAAGATCGGCGCACACAGCGGTTGACGCAGTGAAAAGTGCCCGCCTGGGTTGGGTCAACAAGTTGGCGGCGGGGCGGGGTCATGGGCGCAGTTTGGGCGCTCGGGCGTTGCGGGAAAATCGGATTGGGCGCAGTCTTGGGTCAGATTTGTCTGAGGGTGGGTGTCCGCGCCGCGCCTTGTCCGATGCGGCCAGCGGGCTGATTTATATGCAGCAGCGGTATTATGATCCGATGATTGGGCGGTTTTTGTCGACGGATCCAGACCCGGTTGGCGAGTTGGGGCTGAAGAGGTCAGGCAAGTCAGGGTATCGCCATCACTGATACCGACGAACTTGCAGCTCGCAATGGGGAGTACCCTGCTTCTCGATCGGTGGCAGTGGTAGTAGCCGGGCGCGAAGAACTCCAGGGCAAGCTAGGTGAATATACGTTTTCAATTCTGATGGATGATGCGCCAACGACTGGTCAACTAGCGGACGATATTCGCAAGTGCTTAGCGTCGCAGGGTTTACAGCCGCCCGCGATCAATTGAACTAGCAGGGGTAGATTATGTCCTTCTGAGCTATACCTAACTTGGCGTCAGGGACGCCCATATAAAAGAGTCAGAATAGAGTGCTATTTTGTATTGACTGACACTTGCCGCGCAGGGTAATAGAGTTATTCCTGACACTTTGACCGGCGGCGGCCTTGTTGGGTCGCCTCAGAAAACGGAATTTAATGCACGTTAAGCGGTTGACAGGTCGCAACGGCCTGAATTTCCCCGCGCCGACCTTGGCGCTGCTGCGTCAGACGTAATCGCCGGTCAGATTGATGTGTTCCCAGCCCAGTGGCGACAGGTACTGTTGCTGGCGATGTTTTACATGACGAGGAATGGCTCAACTGATTCAAGTGGCCATAGCCGAACGTAATTCTTAGACTCAGTATTGATCGCAAAATACGCGGCCGATAGCCCCGTTTCTATATGCTTGGAACGAATGAGGGCGCAGCACTCCGCGAATGCCTTCGTCGGCCGATCAGTGAGCACGAAAATATTCATCGTGCCTGACCCCGTGTCGTGGCCGCCCACTCGCGCGAGACGTCGCGACAGGCGGCTTATGAGAATGGCCTCGTATGCAATCATGTGTTTGTAGTCCTCCATACTCGTGAAGGGCCAACGCAACACAAGTTCATAGAGCATTTGGCGCGCCGGGCGTGGAATCAGGAAATCTCCGTTTGAACTACTGGCTAAGGTACTCAGGCTTAAATTTCGCGCCCTCACGCCAAACCCAGGTGCCGTCGTAACGCTTAGAGATTCAGGGAAGAAGGTAGACGACAAGCTACTGGTCCACCTGTCGCCGCTGGGAGCACATTAATCTGATTGGCGATTATACCTGGCGCCAGAGCAAGGAGGTCGAGCGGGGGAAATTTCGGCCGTTATGGGCACCAGGAAAGTCTT
>JAYUUS010000119.1:0-4645 GCA_043754435.1 Rhodanobacteraceae bacterium | reverse complement strand
TATGACCAATTTGCTGAATGAGTTCAGACCTCGACGCGCCGATTAATTCCCCCAACCAGAGCGTTTTAGTTTCCCGATCCGGTGCGCTAATGCGAACTTTGACTAATTCGTGGGCGTTTAGCGCGATATCTAGCTCTTTTTGAATCGCTTCCGATACACCATTTTCAGCAACCATAACAATTGGGTGCAAAGAATGTGTCAGACCGCGTAAATAACTGCGTTGAGGGTTTGTCAATGGCATAATTAGGCTTCGTTTGATTAAAAATTAACTCAACCAAGGTTACCTTAAGTGGCAGCACGCAGTAAGAGCAGTAGCAGATGGCTAAAAGAACACTTCAGTGATGTGTATGTTAAGCAGGCGCAAGCGCAGGGTTTGCGCTCGCGCGCGGCATTCAAGCTGGAAGAACTTCTTGAAGATGATTTGAAAATTCGCCCCGGTATGACGGTAGTTGATTTAGGTGCCGCACCCGGCAGTTGGTCGCAAATGGCGGTGCGTTGGCTCAAAGGCAAAGGCCGCGTAATTGCGACCGATATTTTGCCGATGGAGCAACTTGAAGGTGTAGAGTTTTTACAGGGGGATTTTACCGACGAATTAGTCTTAGCAAAACTTGAAGCCATGCTAGATGGGCAAAAGGTGGATCTTGTACTTTCCGATATGGCCCCAAACATGAGTGGAATGCATGGTGTAGACATTCCAAAATCGCTGTATTTAGCAGAACTTTCGGCCGACTTTGCCCAGGCTTGGCTAAAGCCCGGCGGTACTTATTTAGTAAAACTGTTTCAGGGCACCGGAACGGACGAACACTTAAAGCTACTGCGCGGACGTTACACGAAAGTGAACTTACGCAAGCCAGCCGCGTCTAGATCGCGTTCGCGCGAAATTTACGCTATGGCGACAGGCAAACGTGTTTAATAGGGTAAATGGCACTCGTTTTATCGGCTCTAGCGCAGTAAGTAGTATTAGCAGTAAGTAGTATTAGTAGTAATAGCTTCATCGCACTATTTTTTGGCAGCACATCTTTTTTGGAGAATAGAATTGAACGACCTAGGTAAAAATTTATTTTTGTGGGGCGTTATTGCAATCGTCCTCCTGCTCGCAGTGCGCAGCTTTGGCCCGGATGTCATGGGCAGCACGCCCACCAGCGAAGTCACCTATTCAGAATTCATGAAAGCGGTCGACGACGGCCAAGTAGCGAAAGCAACCATTGAAGATGATGGCCGAAAAATAGAGTTCACTAATACCCAAGGCGCCAAAAAATACACCTTTGCGCCACCGCTGCACCTCACGCTGCCCGACATTTTGATTAAAAAGGGCGTTAGCTTTGAAGCCACTGCCCCGGAAAGCGGCATTAGTTTTGGTTCAATTTTGCTGAATTTATTGCCGGTAGCCCTCTTAATTGGCGTTTGGATTTTTATCATGCGGCAAATGCAAAACGGCGGTGGAGGCGGTCGCGGGGCGATGAGCTTTGGCAAAAGCCGTGCGCGTTTACAGGGTGAAGATCAAGTAAAAGTCACTTTCGCTGACGTTGCAGGCGTGGATGAAGCCAAAGAAGAAGTGAAAGAATTGGTCGACTTCTTACGTGACCCGGCAAAATTTCAACGCTTGGGCGGCAAAATCCCACGCGGCGTGCTGATGGTGGGTTCGCCCGGCACCGGCAAAACGCTGCTCGCTAAAGCGATTGCTGGCGAAGCGAAGGTGCCATTCTTTACGATCTCAGGCTCTGATTTCGTTGAAATGTTCGTTGGCGTCGGTGCTAGCCGCGTACGCGATATGTTTGAGCAGGCTAAAAAGCACGCGCCCTGCATTATTTTCATTGACGAAATTGACGCCGTTGGTCGCCATCGCGGTGCCGGTATGGGCGGTGGTCATGACGAACGCGAGCAAACGCTCAATCAGCTCTTGGTCGAAATGGATGGCTTTGAAGGCACTGAGGGCGTGATTTTGATCGCCGCCACCAACCGCCCAGACGTATTGGACCCGGCATTGTTGCGTCCAGGTCGTTTTGATCGGCAAGTGGTCGTTGGGCTTCCCGATGTGCGCGGGCGCGAGCAAATTTTAAAAGTACACATGCGCAAAGTGCCGCTTAATTTGGACGTCAAGCCTAGCTTTATCGCACGCGGTACGCCTGGATTTTCGGGTGCTGATTTAGCCAATTTAGTCAATGAAGCCGCCCTATTTGCCGCCCGCGATAGTTCAAAAGATGTTTCGATGAAGCACTTTGAGAAAGCCAAAGATAAGATCATGATGGGGGCGGAACGCCGGTCTTTAGTGATGAGTGAAGACGAAAAACGTATGACCGCGTATCACGAGTCAGGTCACGCTATCGTCGGCCGATTGGTGCCCAAACACGATCCGGTTTACAAAGTCACCATTATTCCGCGCGGTCGGGCATTGGGTGTGACGATGTATTTGCCGGAGGGTGATCGCTATTCTCAAAGTAAAATTATGTTAGAGAGCATGCTCTGCAGCTTGTACGGTGGGCGCTTGGCGGAAGAGCTTATTTTTGGCACCGAAAACGTGACGACCGGTGCCAGTAATGACATCGAACGCGCCACTAATTTGGCGCGCAGCATGGTCAGCAAATGGGGCTTTTCTGAAGCAATGGGGCCGATGACCTACGCTGAAGATGAGCAAGAAGTGTTTATCGGCCGCTCTATGACGCAAACCCGACAAGTTTCCCCAGAAACAGCGAAACTACTCGATGCCGAAGTACGCAGCCTGATTGACCGCTGCTACGCCCGCTCACGTCTGCTTTTGACCGAAAATATGGACAAATTGCACGCGATGGCAGCGGCGCTGATGAAATATGAAACGATTGATGTGAGTGTCATTGATGCAATTATGGATGGTCGCGAGCCAGGGCCTCCAGCGGATTGGATAACCGGTGAAGATATCGCCAACACATCCAATGTCGGACCACCGGTCGGCCCAACAGGCGGGGAGCCAATCGCTGCTGTTGTCATCGGTTAACGGTTCAGACTTAGCAGATTTCCTAAAAAGAGAGTCGGCCGCAAAACGCGCCGACTCTCCCATTTTTGGCCTACCGCCCCTCTATGCACTCTGATCGCCTAATTTCATACTATTTCCCAGAACTTGGTGTACGCGCCGCTTGGGCTCGCTTAGAGCTTGCCGATGCCCGCCTGCATGCGCTCAGCCATGCGCCAAAACCGGCACAAGACTGGTTGACGCAATGTGTGTGTGCGGCGGCACTGCTCACAACTGGCATTAAGCTCAATGGCAAATTGAGCATCCAGCTCCAATCCCAAGGTGCGCTGCGCCAAATCTTTGCCGAATGTAGTGATTTGGGCTACTTGCGCGGTATTGCACGCGCAAATAGCCAAGCAACAAGCACCTTCCCTACGGAATTTTCTATTGCCTGCGCGGGTGGTTCTGCAGCGATCACTATTGAGCACGAACAAGGCGAACGCTATCAAGGCATCGTAGCGCTAGCGGCGGATGGCCTAGCCGCCACCTTTGAGGAATATTTTAATAGCTCTGAACAACTGCCCACCCGCATTGTGCTGGCAAATGGCATCCATAACACCACCGGACTTTTGGTTCAGCGGGTAGCGCAAGTAGGTGGCGACCAAACTGCACTTGATTCCGATGGTTGGAATCGCATCGAGCAGCTGCTATTAACGCTTAAGCCCGAAGAATTGACTGAATGCGACGAGGCTATTTTAATGTATCGCTTGTTTCATGATGAAACTTACGTGCAGACCAAAGCGCAAACTTTGACGCACCATTGTCCGTGCTCGCGCGAGCGAGTTGCAGCAATGTTGCAATGCATAGGCCACGACGAGGCGATTGCCGCAGCTAACGAATCCGGCTTCGCCGAAATTCAGTGTGAATTTTGTAACGCCAACTACCAGTTTGATCGAGTTGACATCGAGACGCTTTTTCAACCCGCAGCAGTAGTCGCTGGCACTTCAGCGGTGCAATAGCGGCGCACCACTTGCTTTTTCACCGCTATGCTTTTTCAAAAGTGGGCTTTAGACCTGCGTTGATGAATGCCTTGAAACGCGCGCGCGCAATGTTTTTTTCGGCTTCATCCAGCGGAATTATTTCTAAAAGGCGTGTGCCAAATTGCGTCGGGCTGACGCTGCGTAAATTGATCGTGACATCGCGAATGGGGCACGTAAATTCAGGCGCTACAATCAAAACCGGGCATTCATCATCATCGTCTTGGCCGGCAATTTGGTGCGGTAAAAACGCATCATCACTATAGCTCCAAAGCTTCTCATCAAGCGCCATCGCTTGCGCTTCATCTGACGCTAAAATGACACAAGAAGCCTGAGTTTCAAAAGCTTTTTGGGCAATTTTTGCGACTAGCAAAAGCGGGTCCGCTTGAAATTTAGCGCTCGAAAGTTCATAAAAGCGAATAATTTGCTCGCTCATTTTTTTTGCCTTGGCAAAATACTCAAATCAAAACTCCATTTTTTTATCAATTTACCTGACTTTGACATTAGTTTTTTGAGCCAAACCAAACCTAAAAGAACCGTTCGCCCTGAGGTTGTCGAAGGGCAGAGCCGCGCACATACTACCGAAGCTGAAACGCTTTGCATCACCAAGCTTGCGTCTACATGCTTCGAATCTCAGCACGAACGGGTTTCTTTCAGCGCTATGCCGCTAATCAAGTCCATT
>JAYUUS010000118.1:0-4661 GCA_043754435.1 Rhodanobacteraceae bacterium | reverse complement strand
AAGCCTCGCGTGGCATTGAAGATATTTATGAGCTCAGCTACATCCGCAAAGACGGCAGCCGCTTTCCGGCGGTGGTATCAGTGACGGCGTTGCGCGATGCGCAAAACGCGATTATTGGCTACTTGCTGATTGGCACCGACAACACGGCGCGTAAGCAAATTGAAGCGGAGCAGAGCAAGCTGGATCAGCGCCTGCGGGATCAGCAGTTCTACACGCGCTCCTTGATCGAATCGAGTATTGACGCGCTGATGACCACCGACCCGGCTGGGATTATTACTGACGTCAATAAGCAAATGGAGGCGCTAACCGGTTGCACCCGCGATGAGTTAATCGGCGCGCCTTTTAAGAACTATTTCACCGACCCCGAGCGCGCTGAGGCAGGCATCAAGCGGGTCTTGGCAGAAAATAAGGTTATTAACTATGAGCTAACCGCGCGTGCCAGGATTTGGCCGGGTAGCAGTGATGCAAAAAGGCTTAATGACGGCCCGGAAAACACACCTACCGAAACAGTAGTTTCTTACAACGCCAGCACTTTCTATGACCGCAATCGCAAACTGCAGGGCGTGTTTGCCGCAGCGCGCGATATTACTGAGCGCAAGCGTTTGGACTTGGTGCTGCAGGAAAATAACGTAGAACTAGTTTTGGCAAAACTAGTGGCTGAAAAAGCCAATTTGGCAAAGTCAGATTTCCTTTCCAGCATGAGCCACGAGCTGCGTACACCATTGAATGCAATTTTGGGTTTCGCACAACTTCTGGAAGTCTCAACACCGGCACCCACCGTAGGGCAAAGGCGCAGCATTGAACATATTTTGCAGGCGGGCTGGTATTTGTTGGAGCTTATCAACGAGATTCTTGATTTGGCGCTGATCGAATCGGGCAAGCTTTCGCTGTGTACCGAGCCCGTAGCTTTGGCTGAAGTGCTGCAAGAATGCCAAGCCATGATTGAGCCGCAGGCACGCAAACGCGGCATCCGCGTCACATTCCCTGAGCACGAATCAAACGCACCAGAAACTGCCATTTTTGTCAAAGCTGATCGCACACGACTAAAGCAAGTGCTGATCAATTTGCTGTCGAATGCGGTCAAATATAACTGCCCCGAGGGCGCAGTAGAGGTCACGCTGCAGATGCTAGAGGAGCATCAGGGCACCGGGCGTATTCGTATTTGCGTGACCGACACCGGCGCTGGGCTGGGGCCGGAAAAAATCGCGCAGTTATTTCAACCGTTCAATCGTCTGGGTCAAGAAGCAAACGTGGAGGAAGGCACAGGTATTGGTTTGGTGGTCAGCAAACGATTGGTCGAGTTAATGCATGGCAGTATCGGCGTGAATAGCACGCCGGGCTGTGGCTGTGCGTTTTGGATTACCTTAGAAACCGCTCACGCACCGAATCTTATACCCTTGGGTGCAAACCCAGAAATACCCTTGGGTGCAAACCCAGAAATACCCTTGGATGCAAACCCAGAAAGTAAGTCAGTGAGCGCGGCTTGTGCGGTAATCACCCCGCCGCTTAGGCGGCAAACCTTGCTCTATGTGGAAGATAATCCGGCAAATATGCTGCTTGTTAAGCAAATTGTCGCAAGTCGAGCCCACGTGGAATTGATTTGCGCGCGCGATGCGATCAGCGGCATTGAGCTTGCCCGCAGCCGCTTACCGAGCTTAATTTTAATGGACATCAACTTGCCCGGAATGAGCGGCATTGAAGCGCTGGCCATCTTGCTGGCGGATAGCAAAACCGCGCATATTCCAGTGATTGCCCTTAGCGCCAACGCAATTCCACGCGACATTGAAAAAGGCTTAGAAGTCGGCTTCTTTTGCTATTTAACCAAACCCATCAAGGTTGCAGAATTTTTGCGAACCTTGGATTTAGCGTTGAATTTTGTGGTGACGGAGGAATGAAGCTCGATGATTTGACCGAAGTCTTTGGAGAATGCCGCCGCGCGCTCGGTGCGCTAACGAACTGAGCGGTCAAGCCGCAATGCGTAGGCTGATTTGATATTCTGACGACGATGTCAGGTTGGGTCTAACGCAGCCATGGAGTAACAACATGAACCACGCCATTCCAGTACGCGACGAGGTTATCTATTTGGGTAACGACGTTCAAAGTGATGCTCCGCCAGTGGGTTCACCAGTGCGCGACACCCCGCCGTTTGAAATCAAAGATACGCCACCCAGAGAGCCACTGCCTTGGGTAGAGCCGCAGCCGAGCAGGCGTGACGACTTAAATGATGGATCAGCTGATGCCTAAACTTCACACGTCAAACAAAATCTATGCGCGCTGAGCAGGGTCAAGCGCGGCCACAAAGCCTGTGGCTGGACAATATCAGTCGCAGCATGCTGGAAGACAACAGCTTGAGGCGATTGATCCAATCGGGGGCTATTTCTGGGCTGACTTCGAACCCCAGTATCTTTGAGGCCGCGATTAGCCAAAGCAAATCTTATGACGCCGCTATCCATGTAAAAGCACGTAACGCGAAATCTAGCGAGGCGCTTTTTATTGAACTGGCGTTGGCGGATTTGTCTGCCGCAGCAGATTTATTTCAGCCGCAGTTTCAGGCCACACAGCAGCTAGACGGTTGGGTTTCCATGGAGATTTCACCGCTGTTGGCGCACGATGTGAGCGCCAGTATTGCAGCGGCTTCGCAGATTTATGCGCAGGCAGATCGAGCCAATTTATTTGTCAAAATTCCCGGTACGCCCGCAGGAATCCATGCAATTGAAGCATTGATCTTTGCTGGCATTCCCATCAACGTGACCCTGCTGTTTTCGCCTGCTCAGTATCTTGCCGCGAGCGATGCCTATGTGCGCGGCATTGAGCGGCGTATTGCTGCGGGCTTGAGTCCAATCGTTGCCTCGGTAGCGTCAATATTTGTCAGCCGTTGGGATAAAGCGGTTAGTAGTATTTTTACTGATCGGCCTGAGCTGCAAAACCATCTTGGTATCGCAATCGCGGGTGAAATTTACCAAGCGCATCGCCAAATGCTGGCGTCAAAACGTTGGCTGGCGTTAGCCGCACAAGGGGCCCGAGTGCAGCGTTTACTTTGGGCGAGCACGGGGACTAAAGACCCAAATGCCTCAGTAACACTGTATGTGGACGCGCTGGCGGTGCCAGATACCATCAACACAATGCCGGAAACAACGCTGCAAGCCTATTTGAAATCCGCAAAGCTTGAGCGCGCAACGAACGCGCTTGACAATGCCAGCGCAGCGTCGTTGTTATTGAAGTTTATCCATGCAGGCGTGGATGTCGATGCCTTGGCAGCCCAATTACAGGCTGAGGGTTGCGCCGCTTTTGTCGCCGCTTGGCAGCGCGTATTGGCATGCATTGAGGACAAACTACACGATGAGCCGCGTTAGTCCACTCGCCGGAAATCTAGGCTTTGATGGCGTATTTACTGATTGGGTAGAGCGCTGGGGTGTGGCGCCACCGGGGATTCAACTCCAACTCCCCGATTAGCCTGTGCGCGCCCGCTCTTGCAATTCCCGCAGTCCATACCCAAATTGGCAAGCAGTCTTCAACTCGATTGGCTATCTAATGAACCCCCTGCTCGCTTCCGTTCTAATCACCGCCGCCCTAACGCCAGCCACGATGCCACAAACCACGTTACCGCCAGCCGATTATGTTGCATGGCAAAAACAGCGCATAGAAAACTTAACAGCCGAAAAAGGCTGGCTGACTTTGATTGGGCTGCATTGGTTGGAGGTGGGTAAGTTCACGCTGGGCAGTGGCGCCGATCAGCAAATTCGCTTGAGCGCCGGCCCGGCAAAGCTGGGCACCATTGAGCGCAAAGCCTCGGGCGAGCTGATTTTTATGGCGAATGCACCGGTTCTTATTAACGGGGCGGCAGCCAAGCCTGAGGTGGTTTTGAGCACCGACAAAGACGGTGCCACGCCGACCGAAGTCAGTATCGGCACACTAAGCTTCTTAGCGATTGATCGCAGCGGCAAAATTGGCCTGCGCGTGAAAGACAGCGAAGCGAAAACCCGCACCGCATTTATGGGGCTGGACTACTTTGCCTACCAACCTGCGCTCAAAATCGTCGCCCGCTACGAGGCTTACCCGAAACCACGCATGTTGGAAGTCGCCACCATTATTGGTACCGTCGAGCCAACGCCGAACCCAGGGCGCGCAAAGTTTTCAGTCGCAGGCAAAAACTATAGCTTCGAGCTATTGGAAGGCTCAGACGCTGCCCACTATTTCACCGTCTTTGGCGATCAAACCAACGGCCGAGAAACCTATGGCATGGCGCGGTTTTTGGCGGGGTCGGTGGATACGAAAAATAAAACCGTCACACTGGACTTTAACACCGCCTACAACCCGCCCTGCGCCTTCACCGAATATGCCACTTGCCCGATGCCACCGGCTGGCAATCGCATCGCTGCGAAAGTGATGGCGGGTGAAAAAGCGTATCGCGGTGGACGTAAGGAATGATCCCAACACAGTAAGTAGCGCGTTGACATCCTCCCGCCCTGAAGACGGGGTTTTCCGCGCAAAATTGGATAAACGGCTATTTTTTTGCCGGAAACTTTTTCGCAAAAACCTGCGCTAAGTCGGCTCAGCTTATTTTTTCGTGGAACCTATTCAATGCGAGCGCGAATTTTCAGTTTTAGCCTGATTGCCTGTTTTAGTTTTAATGCCGCTTTCGCGGCACTACCGCCGGAAAT
>JAYUUS010000117.1:0-4670 GCA_043754435.1 Rhodanobacteraceae bacterium | reverse complement strand
CCTCGAAGCTGCCGTAAATTTCGCTCCAGCCGTGTATGCGCACCGCAACAGGCAGCTCTTTCGGCATTTTTCGCGGCAGTTCTAGAAATTGAAAATCGTGTGCGCTCATGCCGCCTGCCTTAATACATCAATCAATGATTCCAAGCTCGCGGCTTTGGGTTTGACTAGCCAAAACTTGCCCAGCACGTCGCGGAACTCGTCCAGCAACTGCGCGGCCCAAACGCTGCCGGTTTCCTGCACTTGGGCGCGCAGTAAGGTGCGCAAATGCTGCAAATGGCTTTCCACGCCTTCCGGCGACATCCGCAGCAAGTCAATCAGCTCCAGATTGCAGTGGTCGACAAAATCGCGCTCTAAATCCAACACGTAAGCAAAGCCGCCGGTCATGCCCGCGCCAAAATTTTGGCCCGTGCGACCAAGCACGGCCAACATGCCGCCGGTCATATATTCGCCGCAGTGATCGCCAGCGCCTTCGATGACCGCTGTGGCCCCGGAATTGCGCACCGCGAACCGCTCGCCTGCCCGGCCTGCGGCGTAAAGCTTGCCGCCGGTGGCACCGTATAAACAGGTATTGCCAATGATCGCTGACTCGTGCGCGACATAGCCGGATTTTTTGCCGGGTGCCACGACGATTTTGCCGCCGCACATGCCTTTGCCGACGTAGTCGTTGGCGTCGCCAGACAGATAAATTTGTAAGCCACCCGCATTCCAAGCGCCCAAACTTTGCCCGGCAACACCGGTTAATTTCAGCGTAATTGGCGCATCGGACATGCCCAAATTACCGTGATGCTTGGCAATTTCGCCGGATATTCGCGCACCAATCGCGCGGTCCCGATTGCAAATTTCATAGTGAAAAATGCCGCCGGTTTTGTGCGCAATCGCATGCTGCAAATCGCCCAGCATGCGGCTGCTCAGTGCTGCTTGATCGCGTGGCGGGTTGGTAACAGCGGTGCAATATTGCGACTCAATTGATTGCAGCCCAGCCGCACGCAAAATCGGACTTAGATCAAGGCCGCGTTGCTTATCAGTTTGGCCGTCAAGCAGCTCCAGCAAGTCCACGCGCCCAATCAAATCCTGTAGCCGCGCCACGCCGAGTGCCGCAAGATGTTCACGCACATCCAGTGCAACAAACTTGAAAAAATTCATCGCCATTTCCGGCAAGCCGGTAAAATGCAGCTCTCGCAGCCGCGTATCCTGAGTCGCAACCCCGGTCGCACAATTATTCAGATGGCAAATGCGCAGGTATTTACAGCCCAGCGCCACCATCGGTGCGGTGCCAAAACCGAAACTTTCAGCGCCCAAAATCGCGCCCTTGATCACATCCAAGCCAGTTTTTAAGCCGCCATCGACCTGCACCCGCACGCGGTGACGCAAGCCATTCATACGCAGCGTTTCTTGCACTTCCGACAGGCCCAACTCCCACGGTGTGCCCGCATAGCGAATCGAGGAAATCGGGCTGGCACCGGTGCCGCCGTCATAGCCGGAAACGGTAATCAAATCGGCGTAGGCTTTCACCACGCCAGCCGCGACCGTGCCTATACCGGCGTGCGATACCAGCTTCACCGACACCAGCGCCGTCGGGTTGATTTGCTTTAAATCGAAAATCAGTTCAGCCAAATCTTCAATCGAATAAATATCGTGGTGCGGCGGCGGCGAGATCAAGCCTATGCCGGGTTTGGCGTAGCGCAGCTTGGCAATCAGCGCATTGACCTTGTGCCCCGGCAGCTGCCCGCCTTCGCCCGGCTTGGCACCTTGTGA
The DNA here is from genome assembly GCA_043754435.1 of Rhodanobacteraceae bacterium. Lineage (GTDB taxonomy): Bacteria > Pseudomonadota > Gammaproteobacteria > Xanthomonadales > SZUA-5 > JANNYA01. Next base: position 2,915 of record JAYUUS010000117.1, on the reverse strand, counting down.
AACCTTAATTTGCAGCACTTCCGCGTTAATCAAATATTCCGGCGTTACGCCAAAGCGGCCGGAAGCAACCTGCTTGATTTTGGACGATTTTTCGGTGCGATAGCGCGCTGGGTCTTCGCCGCCTTCACCCGAATTCGAGCGCGCGCCCAAGCGATTCATCGCAATTGCCAAGGCTTCGTGCGCTTCCGGCGATAGCGCGCCGAGCGACATGCCCGCCGAATCAAAGCGCGCCAAAATCGCCGCTTCCGATTCGACCGCATCCAGCGGAATTTCCTGCGCTGGACGCAGGCGCATTAAGTCGCGAAAGGTCGAAGCCGGCCTGGAATTGACGTGCTGGGCATACACTTGATAGTCGGCATAATCCCCGCTGCGCACCGAGCGCTGTAAGCTCGCGATCACGTCCGGGTTATACATATGGTATTCGCCGTCGTGCACATAGCGCAGCAAACCGCCCTGCGACAGCCCAATGCTCGGGTCCCAAGCGCGTTCATTGAGCAACGCGGCGTCGCTTTCCAAATCTTTAAAGCCAGCGCCTTCAATGCGACACGGCGTGCCTTCAAAGCAGCGCTGCACCACTTCGGAGCTTAAACCGACGATTTCAAACAGCTGCGCGCCGCGATAGCTGCCAATGGTGCTGATCCCCATTTTCGAGATAATTTTCAGCAGCCCTTTCTTAATCCCGCGCCGATAGCTGCGGCCCAGCTCAATTTGATCCTTACCGCGCGGCAGTTTGATAATGCCCGCCTCGTTCATGCTTTTCAGCGTCTGATACGCCAAATATGGATAGATCGCGGTCGCGCCAAAGCCAATCAAACAGGCGAAATGATGCGGGTCACGCGCGGTTGCGGTTTCGATAATCAAATTGCAGTCGCAGCGCAAACCCACCCGAATCAAGTGCTGATGCACCGCACCGGTCGCCAATAGCGCATGAATCGCCAGCTTGTCCTGAGTCGGATAGCGATCCGACAGCATCAAAAGGATCGCGCCACCGCGCACGGCGGCCTCAGCTTCTGAACATAATCTGGCAAGTGCCGCTTCAAAGCCCTCTGCAGGCGTGCAATACAAATGCAGGAGTGCATTTGCCGACTTAAACTCCGGCAGCTGCAAAATTTGATTTAATTTGCGCTGTGACAGCACCGGCGAATTCAAAGAAAGCTGCTTCGCTTGCTCAGGCGTTTGTTCAAAAACATTGCCTTCGCGCCCGATTTGCGTGCTCAAACTCATCACCACGCGTTCGCGCAGCGGGTCTATCGGTGGGTTCGTTACCTGGGCAAAGGCTTGGCGGAAATAGTCGTATAAAGAACGCAGCTGATGCGACAGCACTGCAAACGGCGTGTCATCGCCCATAGAACCGGTGGTTTCAGACTCGGTTTCAGCCAGCACGCGCAGCACGCTTTCAATTTCCTCGCGGCTTAGATGGAACAGCTTTTGAAAGCGCAGCAAAGTCGCAGCATCAAAGGACACCAGCGCCAGCGAAGGGTCAATCAGCGCCGCGTCCAAATAGCGCACACCCGCTTTCAACCATTGTTTGTAGGGTTGGCGGCCCGCATTGACGCGATCAATTGCGGCACTGTCCAGCAGCACGCCGGTGGCTAAATCCACCGCCATCATCTGCCCCGGCCCTAGCTTACCCTTGGCAACAATGCGCGCCTCATCGCAATCCCACACGCCGGTTTCGGAGGCAATGGTGAGTATTTTGTCGTCCGTTAGCGACCAGCGCGCCGGGCGCAAGCCGTTACGGTCAAGCGTACACGCAGCGTAATTTTGATCACACAAAACAATACCCGCCGGGCCGTCCCACGGATCAATTGACAGGCTGTGGTACTCATAAAACGCCGATAAATCCGGGTCACGATGCTCTAGCGATGAGGTCGCAGGTGGCACTAAGATTCGCATCGCCTGCAGCATGTCCATACCGCCAGCCAGCAAGGCTTCCAGCATATTGTCCAAACTTTGCGAGTCCGACCCGTGCAGGCTAATCAGCGGCTGCAGTTCGCTAAAATCAACCAGCGGCGAATGCCATTTCGCGCCGCGCGCCAGCGACCAGCGGCGGTTGCCTTCAATGGTGTTGATCTCACCGTTGTGCGCTAAAAAACGAAACGGCTGTGCGCGCTCCCAGGCGGGTGCGGTATTGGTGGAAAAGCGCTGGTGAAACAACACCACGCGCGAAGCCAAATCGCTGCGCGCCAAATCTGGGTAAAACATGGGCATATTTTCGGGCAGCACCATCGCTTTGTAGCCGATGGTGACGCTGGAAAGGCTGACCACATAAGCGCCCGCTGGCAGTTCTTGCTCAGCAAGCCTGCGCGCGACAAAAAGCGCGCGCTCGAACTCAGTGGTCGTTATTGCTGAGTGGGCGCTCTCCTGCTTGGGCACCACAAAAATTTGCTCAATTTGCGGCATCGCGGCAAGCGCCTGCACGCCACACACCGCCACATTGACCGGCACCACGCGCCAACCTAGGGGAACTAGCCCAGTCCGCTTCAAAGCCGCCTGCAGCGCCGCGCGCGTCTGCGCTGCTGCGTCTAAATCTTGCGGTAAAAACACCATGCCCACCGCAAATAGCCCGGCGGGAACGTCAATGCCTGCCTCAATCGCCGCCGCACGCAAAAACTCGGTAGGCTGATGAATCAATACGCCGCAACCATCGCCGGTTTTGCCATCAGCCCCAACCGCGCCACGATGGCTCATGCGCGCCAAAGCACTCAGACTGGTTTGCACCAACCAGGTGCTCGCAATGTTTTCCAAGCACGCAATCAGGCCAAAGCCACAGCTGTCGTGCTCAAAACTCGCGTCATAAAGCCCGTTCACATTTGTCGTGTCCGCAAGCAAAAACTTGTGCGCCATCAACCACCCCAAATTGAAAAATTCTGAACGCTAAAACTCACACAGAGCAATAGAGCGGATGCTCCACT
>JAYUUS010000116.1:0-4677 GCA_043754435.1 Rhodanobacteraceae bacterium | reverse complement strand
AGAAAGCCGCTGATGACGAAGAAAACGTCGACCCCGACGAATCCGCCCGGAAGCCACACATTGTTGATATGATAGAGGATCACCGCAGCGACGGCGACGGCCCTCAATCCATCGATCTGCGGGAGATAGCTGCGATCGCTCATGGAGTGGTTTGTTTCGTGGTCCGGAAGAGCCGTCAACCGCTCGCGCGTCTTTCCCCAGCCTTGACCCTTGACCCTGCTCAGGGTTTTATGGTCTATCCGCGCCGCGGCGGTCAAAGTCCGGCGTGTCGGAGATGGGTGTATAGCTCAGCGGGAGAGCACTACCTTGACATGGTAGGGGTCACAGGTTCGATCCCTGTTGTGCCCACCAACCGAATTTAGCAAGCCGAATTAAGCAAGCAAGTCTCGCACTATTTTTAGCCTAAAGCCGACACTGGCGAGCGGTCGGCGATCAGATAGATTTCCTGGCTTACCCAACGCGAGTTTGTGATGTCAATCAAAGCTACAGTTTATAAGCTTGAGCTGCAGATCTCTAATCTGGATCAGCAGTATTACCAGACTCATAAACTCACGCTCGCACAACATCCCTCCGAAACCGAACAGCGCATGATGGTGCGTGCCGTGGCGTTTGCGCTACATGCTGATGAAGCATTAAGTTTTGGGCGCGGCCTCAGTAGCGAGGATGAACCGGACTTATGGCGGCGCGACTTGACGGGTGCAATCGAGCTATGGATTGATGTCGGGCAGCCAGATGAATCGCGCATTCGCCGCGCCTGCGGGCGCGCGCGAAAAGTGGTGATTTACACCTACAGCGGTCACGGCGCTCAGATTTGGTGGGACAAAAACCGTGCGGCATTAACGCGCAACAAAAATTTGGAAGTAATCAATTTACCGGGGCCTGCTTGCCAAAATTTAGCCACGATGGCGGCGCGCACGATGAGCCTTCAGTGCATCATCCAAGAGCAGGAAATACAGCTTATGGATGCCACAACAAGGGTCGAAATTGCACCCGTTACTTGGCTAAGTTCGCCTAATTCCTAAATGCAAGTTTCCTAAATGCCTCGGACTTAATGTTGTCTAAGAATTCATTATGTTCTAGCATTAAAAATTATCTAGTCGAATGAGTGCACATGCAACACAGCGAATTCCCGCCTGCTTTGCAAGCACAAATTGAAGCCGGTACCGAGCAAGAGCCTTGCCCATCTTGTGGCACGCTAAGCTTTATTCGCGGGACGTCTAAAGGCGCAAAAGTTTTACGTTGTCCGAATTGCACGCTGCACTTTTTGAACGCCAGCGTGCGGCCGTTAAGCGATTTGGACAACAGTTGGTATGCGGATATGAATCACGATGTCGTCACGCAGGGTGCTGGTTTTCTGCAAGCGATGGAAAAAAGCTATCGTGCACAGCTTCAATCGCTGGCAAAACTGACCGATGGCCGTCGAATTTTAGACGTTGGCTGTGGCGTCGGCGTATTTTTAGCCAGCGCCAAAAAACTGGGCTGGTACGTGCAGGGCACTGACGCAAGCGCAAACGCCGCAAAGTTTGCCAAGCTGGCGTACGGCTTAGACTACGTAAGCGACTGCCGAAGTTTGCCTGCGCACAGCTTTGACGTGGTGCGAGCCTCGCATGTTTTAGAACATGTGCCGGAACCCACGAGCTTTTTAAGTGAACTGCGGCGCTTGGTCAAACCAGGCGGTGTGGTGCAGATTGTGGTGCCGAATAACGAGCCGCTGCTCAATGGATTTGTCAACGCGTGGCGTGCCAAACGCAGTGATCGACCAAATTTGGCGCTGTCGGTGTACCCGGTCATGCACTGCCTTGGGCTTACCCCAAAAGCGCTTGCGACCTTGGCAAAAAACGCTGGTTTTGTTGAACTGTCCGCTTTTTGTGTCAGCCGTGGGAACAGCGCCTATTATCCCTGGGATTATGACGGGCTATTGAACCGTATGGGAATGCGAGAATTCGTGCGTAACCGGCGCCGGGTACTGCCGGAAATGGCCGCGATGCTGGGCAATCCTTTTGGGCTTGGTTCTTGGCAGGTCGGGCTTTATCGCAGCCCGCATTCTTAGCTAAATCAGCATCTTTAACTAAAATCTAAAGGGCTGAATCGTTATCGAGCCGCGCCTTCTGGATCAATTCCAACACCAAATCCCCCATTGCGCGCGGGTCGACGCGGGAATTGCGGGCGGGAATGCCAAGGCTTTGCACGAAGCGTTGCCCGACGGCGTTATCGGTAGCGGGGCCGGCGACCATATCGACCGGGATGCCGAAGCTGTTTTGCATATGCGCCACACCCCCGGCAACGCCAACCGGGTCATTCGCGCACAGCACGAATACTTTGCCTAAGCTGCGCAATTCGGGGTCGCTCATGATTGCCTGCACGCCGTATTCGCCCATAATGCCGTCCCCGGTTTCGGCCACGATCACGTCCACGCCACGGCTGGCTAATTCACTCAACACCACGCGCGCGGTTTTGGCGGCGTGGCTGGGGTCGGAGCACACAATGCCCGCGTCAGTAAAATCTGCAATCAGCTCGGCACCGTGGTCGTACATGCTCAGGGTATCGCGCATCAGGGAAATACCGGTGAGTTTCGCGCCACCGACGCGCAGGCCGGCTTGATGTAGTGCCCGCACCATCGCGCAGGCGGCGAAGGTTTTTCCGGAATTCATGCAGGTGCCGACGATATACACAATCGGGATTTTGATCGCTTCCTTACTGCCGATAATGGCACCCCGGCTGATATGGCCGGGCACGCCGACACGCGAGCCAAAGTCTGGGAACACCTGCACCTGACCTAACACTTCGAGCTTAAACGGCGGGCCGACGTCGGGATTAAAAGAAATGCATCGGCCCATGACGCCGCCTATATTGAGCATATTGATCTGGTCGCCCACCGCCAAACTTTCCGGCATTTCGCCCTCGTAACCATGCAGCGCGCGGCGTTTGCCGAGTACGCCCACCACCAAATCGCCATCGTGCAGGGTCATCCAGCGGCCATGCAGGTCTTCCAGTTGGTTGTAGGTGGATTTCTCTCCAATCACCCGCACCGCAATCGCGCTGCCTTCGCGGCAGTCGATTTTATCGCTGATACTCAAAGTACGCGCCAGCTTTAAGTTGCGCACACTGGAGGCAATTTTGTCGACGGTAATGCGTTGGATGGTCATGAGGGTTTCCTTGTTTGGTACGACGTAATTGGTTGGATGAAATTGCATCGCCTGATTCATCATTTCCGCGAAAGCGGAGATCCAGGGACGGTGCGAGTAACTTGAGTGCGTACTGTCTGCATCGTCATTGCGAGCGTAGCGAAGCAATCTTGCGTTTGACTCGGGAGATTGCTTCGCTACGCTTGACGAAGTAAACGTGGATTACCTAACTGCGCGAATAGCTAATTTGCTGGGCAATACCATAAATCTTGGCGAAGCCCGCAGCCTCGGCACCGCTCCAGGCGCTGGCACCTTCGCCGTAGCTGGCAACTTTGCTATTCATCAGCGAATGCGGCGAGCGCACGCCTTGAACTTCCACATGATACGGGCGCAGTTTTAGCCGCACTTCACCGCTGACATTGGTTTGCGATGACATGAGAAAACTTTCTAAATCGCGCCCGAGCGGATCGAAATAGTGGCCCTCGTGCAGCAGATTGCCGTAGCTGTTGCTTAAGCCTTCTTTGAATTGCAGCTGCTTGCCGGAAAGCACCAGTTTTTCCAGCTCGCGGTGCGCGGCAATTAAAATCGCCGCACCGGGCGCTTCAAAGCCGACGCGGCCTTTGATGCCCAGAATGGTATCGCCCAAGTGAATGCCGCGACCAATGCCAAAGCTGGCACCGAGCTGATTGAGCTTGTGCGTTAACTGCACGGGATCGAGCGCTACGGCATTGAGCGGGCCGTATTTGAACGTGCAGGGTTCCCCGCGCGCAAAACCAATTTCAATCAAGACGGGCGCTTTGTCGGCGGCAATTTCACCGGCGGGATAAGCCGCCTCCGGCAAATGCGCCCAGGAATCATGGGTTTCTTTGCCGCCGACGCTGGTGCCCCACAGCCCAACATTCACCGAATACGAGCCCACACGCGCAGGCAGGGAAACTCCGGCTTTTGCCAGTTCGGCGAGTTCAAACTCGCGGCTGAGCGCCAACTCGCGCACCGGCGTGATGATTTGTACTCCGGGCGCCAGCGTGCGAAAGGCAACATCGAAGCGCACTTGGTCATTGCCAGCGCCGGTGGAGCCATGACAGATCGCGCTGGCACCGACTTCCAGCGCTAGCTCGGCGATGGACTTGGCCTGGCATACGCGCTCGGCCGATACGCTTAAAGGATACATCTGGCCGCGCAGCACGTTGCCGAATAATAGAAATCGCAGATAGTTTTGCCAAAGCTCTGGCTGCGCTTCAATGACGTGATGTGACACGGCACCTAGTTGCTTGGAAAGTGCCGCGATGCGCGCCAATTCCGACGCATCAAAGCCGCCGGTGTTGACGCTTGCGGTAATCACGCTAAAGCCGCGCTCGATCAAGTGCAGCACGCAGTAGGAGGTATCCAGGCCGCCGGAAAAGGCGAGCAGGCAGATGGGTTTTGCAGCGCTCATGATGCGTTCCAAATAGTGTTTGCGATGTGCTGATAGGCGTCGCTGCGCAGTTTTAGCGTTTGCTGGTGTGCGTCTAGCTCGGCATTGAGCTGATCTAGCGCAAGATTGCTGGCGCTG
>JAYUUS010000115.1:0-4693 GCA_043754435.1 Rhodanobacteraceae bacterium | reverse complement strand
AAATGGGTGCGTGAATTTCAACAGCCTGCTAAGCCGTGTGCTGACGCTGTTTGCCGTGCTCGCGATTTTAACCACGGCGCTAGGGCTATTTAGCCTGAGCGCCTATACGGTAACCAAGCGCGTGCGTGAGTTTGGTTTGCGTCTCGCTGTCGGTGCAGCACCCATGCGCCTGCTGCGCGAGGTGTTGTTTGAGAACTTGCGCTTCACCGGTGCATGTGTCGCAGCCGGCCTGGTATTGGGCGCATTGTTGAGTGAACTGGTTGCCAGCAAACTCTACGCCGTGCGCTGGTTTGACTGGCGCAGCGCTCTGGTAGCCGCGCTATTAATCCAATTGATATGTGTGTTGACCGCGATGATCCCAGCGTGGCGCGCCAGCCGCACGGACCCGATGAAGGTGCTCAAGGATTAATCGTGACGAAATACGATGCTTAGGCAACTGGGTGCGGGTCGCCGCGCTGCGCGTTTAGGCTTAAATTTACGATTGAAGCGTCCAGCTGGTAGCTGCCGCCGACAATGGTTAACGAGCCTAAGCGCTTGCTAACGCTCCAGCGTCGTTAACAGAACGCGAATTTCGTCCAGCAGCGGATGTTGTGGGTCGGCAAGGGCGATACTTTGTACACAAGCGATAAGCGGTCCGGTAAAACGCGCTTTAGTGTCCGCTTTTTCGGGTGCTAATACGGATGCCAAACTTTGGTAAATGCCACAGGTCGTGAGGTGCGTTGCGCCAAGTTGAGCAATAGCGATCCGCAGTGCGTGTTCGAGGCTCTGTGCTGCGCCCGCCGTATTCGCCATGATCGTTTGCGTCTGCGCCAGACCACGCAGCGGCTGAATCAGTTCATAGGCGTCTGGGCCGAGTATGACGCTAAGCTGCGCCACTGCCTCGGTCTGCATGCTCAGCGCCGCTTGCACATGGCCGGTTTGGGCTAAAGCCGTGCCGAGATCCGCCTTGGTGCGCCAAAGCTGGCTTGCGGTGTTGCCGTCACCGCCTAGATAAGCCTTGATCGCAATCTCAAATGCGGCGATTGCCGCCGGGAACTGCTGACGCAGCAACAGCGTTTTACCGAGATAACGGTGCAAGTGTGCGTACAAAATGCGGTCTGGCTGAACCATCGTGAGGGCTTCGCGATAGAGCGCTTCCGCGTCGCCATAACGCGCGCCCGCGTTTAAGAAGATTCCGTACGAGAACAGCGCGTTTGCCAGATCGCTGCCGCGATTATCGTAAAGCTTGCGCAGCGCCGGAATGCTGAGGGCAAAGGCCTGCTCAGCCAGTTTGCGCTCGCCCAGGCGATCCAAAACCCCCGCCAGCGCATAGCGGGCATTCGCCGTGCTTGGATGCAGTTCGCCATAAGTATTGCTCAGCACGTCTAACCCTGCTTCATAGGCCGCGCGCGCGGGAGCGAAATGCCCTGTGCCTTCCAGCAATAGACCGTGTTTGACTTGGGCAAGCGCGTATTGCGGGCTTTTGATATCGGCGTAGCGCGCGAACAAAGCGAGTCCCTCACGTTGCTGCTCAATGGCCGTATTCGCATCGCCCAACTGCGCCGTACTAGCCCCCAAGTCCATCAGCGCATCGGCAACCAGCAACTGACGGCTGGGCACAATCCGCAACCGCGCGATGCCGGCCTGCAAACGGATCCGCGCTTGGCTGAATTGCGACTGTAGTAAATGCGCTTTGCCAAACATTATTTCTGTTTCACCCAACAACGCATTTTCCGCGCTGGGCATTCGCGCCAAAGCCGCGCTCGCCATCAGCGTTAACTTTTCGGCCTGCGCCGGTGCCTGCAAATTGAGATAGATATTCGCCAATTTTAGCGCCAACTCAGCCTGTTGCGCTGGGTCTGCATTAAACTCAGTTGCTAATCGCGCCGCGCCCGTATCAAGTATCTCTTTCGCGGTAAGGCGTTCGCCGCGCGCCTGCCCTGGATCGGCGCTGGCGAAAATTGACACCAGGAACTCTTGTGCGCGCGCGACGCGCACGACCTCGCGCTCAGCACGCGCGGCTTGATCGCGCGCCTGCTCCCATTGCCACAGTGCCGCGCCAGCACCCACAATCAACGCACACACGATGCCACTGGAAAGTGCGAACGCGAGCCAGTTGCGCTGCACAAAACGCGAATACAAATACCACCGTGTAGGTGCCCGCGCGCGCACCGCTTTGGCGGACAAATAGCGCTCAATATCAGCGGAAAATTCCACCACTGAGCCATAGCGATCTTCTGGCTCCAGGCGCAAGGCCTGTGCGACGATGGCGTCCAAATCACCTTTTAATGCCGTCGAAGGGAAGGGCAAAGTTGTACTTGGCAACAAATTCGTTTCGCTTTGGATCTCTACCCTCGCGCCATCTGCACCGTGCACAAGCTGAGTTCCAACAGGGCGTCGCTCAGCGGTTTCCTTGACGCGCGCGCTAGGACGCTCACTTTCCTCTAGATGCAAGCGTTGCAAAATCGCGGGGATGTTTTCAACGCTGCGCGTTGTGGGCAATGCGCCCGTTAATAATCGAAAAAGCAGCAAACCTAGCGCGTAAACATCGGTTGCCGTTGAAACCGCTTCCGCGCGCAGCTGTTCGGGCGCTGCATATGCGGGCGTCATCGCGTTGACCGTGAATTCGCCGCTTTCGCCATCCAGCAGCTTGGCAATGCCGAAATCCAGTAATTTAGGTTGACCTTCACGATCAACCAGCACGTTATTTGGTTTGATATCGCGGTGCACGATCAGATGACGGTGCGCGTGCTCGACGGCGGCACAGACTTTGCGAAACAGCTCCAAGCGTTCACGCAAGCCGAGCTTTTGCTCGCTACACCATTGCGTGATGGGCACGCCGTCAACATATTCCATCGCCAGCCACGGCGCGTTCTCGGCATCCACGCCCGCATCAATAAAACGTGCAATGCCTGGGTGCGAAAGGCGCGCAAGTAGTTTTCGTTCGCTCAGCAAACGATCCATCAGGCGCATGGTCTGCCCATGCACGCGTTTAATGGCAACTTGGTGCTCAACTAGGCCATCGATGCGCTGCGCCAGCCAAACCTTCCCCATTCCGCCCGTGCCCAGCAAGCGCAGTAGTCGATAGGCGCCAAAATTACCCTCAGCATGATTGTCGTCAACAAAGTTAGCTTGAATTTGCGTAGCTGAAACATCAGCCTCCTGATTTTTACCCAACTGCTGCATCACCCGGCCTAACTGCAGCAAGCGCTGTATCGCTGGCTGCGCCAGAACTTCTGCTGGCAATTCAGCAACGTCGATCGCTACACCGGCCGCGATGCGCTTGGAAATCGCAAGTCGCGCTGCTGCTGGATCCATGAACTCCGGATCGGTGGGTTTTGGATCCGTGGGTTTCTGATCAGTGGGTTTCTGATCCGTGGGTTCTGGATCGGTCATGTGCCCACCTCAGGTGCAATATTTGGCGCACGTGCCTGCGCGCGCAAGGCGTCACGTAGGGCATTAACCAATACTTGTCTTAGGTAGGCGAAAAATGCGCCGCGTTCTTGCACCTGGATATTCGGCAATTTTTCTAGAACCTTTAACCACGTGACTTGCATCACATCAGCGGTGTCTTGTTGATGTCTTAGCAACTTCGGCACGCGCCCATGCGCGAAGTTGCGCAGCAGCGGCTCAATGCGCGCAATGAGTCGATCACGCGCACCAAAGTCGCCATCACGAATGTCATTTAACAATTGTGCGGTGGTGTGGGAATCAGTCGTGCTCAAGGCGCGTGCTTTCGCTTAAATAATTGAGCGATAAGGCTAACCGATTCTAAAATTTCAGATCGCTTATTGCGACCCTATTTTTTCAATCTTAAGTTGTATGACCCGCTGGTATCCTGACCCGATGGTATCCACCGGCCGTGCCGATAGCGATCAGGCACCTAGCGCTTAGGCCATTGAAGGTGATTCGTAGCGATCTACTGCTTCCACTTCAGCGGCGGTGCTCGCTGAAATCATTACGCTGGCAATTAGTCCATACACGCTAGACCAAGCGTGTTCAACAGTTGGCGTAAACGCCTCGCCTAGTCCGGTTTGCAAGGTTGTTAACAACGCCTCGCCAACGGTGGCATAGTGCGCATCGAGCACACCATAGCCGCTATGGCGCTTGCCCAGGTTTTGTAAGGTTGGAATTAAGCTCTGTAAATCGTCTAACTTGGCCACTGCCATGCCAATCATGTGCATAAGCCTTTCACCTTGGACCGTCATATCGCCTTTGAACAACCACTGCAAGCTAGGATCTAAGCTGAATAGGTTGCTGTAAAACAGCTTTGCCGCAGTGGGTGCGATAGCAGCCACTGACTGCCATGACTTTTGTACGATGGGGATGAATTGTGCGTGCATAAAATTGCCTATTTTGAGTGGTTGAATGGATTTGAATTCAGAACCGCCCAGTCTCAAAAGCTTAGAATGTGCCGCTAGCAAAGGCAAATTGCATGCCCCTCTCAGCAGATTGAAAGAGACAAAACAATAGCGTGCAAGTGTGATTTCTGCTTTCGGAATAACTGGTATTTGGTAGAACGCCACTCTAATCCTCAGTAAGCACAATTTTTTGTCAAACGGAGCGACTTTTCCGAGTTTGGCGCACACTGGGCCGCATGCGAGATAAGCCTACTTGCAAGCCCAGCCAAATCGGTTCTCCTGTTAAATCGCCATGCCGCCTCATTCAAATACCTTTGCGCGTATTTTTTGAATTTTATCGCGTGATAAGTGCC
>JAYUUS010000114.1:0-4697 GCA_043754435.1 Rhodanobacteraceae bacterium | reverse complement strand
ATGCCGATTAAGCCAGACGCCACGCTTTCCGCGCGTTTCACCATGTCCAGCACAATAGCCGAGTGTTCCTTGCTGACTTCCTCCAGCTCCCCGAATTGCGCAAAACGCTCTTGCAGCATCAGCACGTTGCTGGTGATCGCAGCAGTAGCGCTCGCCAGATCTTCCATAAGCTCAGTAATCAAGCCAGGGTACTTTGGCCCCAGCTTTTGCGCGCGTTGCAGCTGCTTGATGCGCTCATCGCGTTTCGTGATCAGCTCATCTTGCGTGCTCTCTTGATCCGTCAATTTCTGCCGCGTTTTGCGCAACTCTGCACGCAGCTTGCAAACGGTCATTTTGCTGACATCATCGAGCGTCAAGCCGTCCACTTCGTTACCCGCAATAGCGTCCAAATCATCTGCATCAAAGGCCAAAAACTCCATCGCCCTGGACGAGCCAAGCTGCAATAATTTCGCCCGCTCGCCCGAGCCCATCTTTTTGAACAGTGCGCTCATGCGATAGCCATAGCTGGCCGTGCGGCCTATGCGTTCACACGCCGCGCGAAAGGTGGAACCCTCTTTTAGTTGCATAATGCGAAACAGCCGCCCAGTTTCAAGCAGCGCAAACTGCGCTTGGTTTTCGCACGCATGAATGCGGCTTGCAAACAAATCTAAATCGTACTGCTCACCCGGCAGCATTATCGCTTGCAGCTCGCGCTCAAGCATCGCTTGCTGCTGCACTAATTCGCCCGCAATGGCGGCTTCTGGGATTGCGGCTTGCAACGGTGCCAATTCTTGGGTTTTTTTATTCATGACCAGACACCCCATCTTGTGCTGGAGTTTGTTTGTTGTCAGGTACCGTCAATTTGACGGTACCTGAGTCTTTCATTGAGTGATTCATGACTAAGCCACCTTCTTCAATGCGGGCAGCGGTGCCAAGCGGTGCAGCTTGCGGCTGATAAAGCCGTGCACCAAGGCGTATGCCGCTTGCAGCGTGACTTGCCCAGAGTTGACTTGACCAATCACATGCTCGCCGTATTTATGGCATTCGATATAGCTGGGTTCGGTTAGACAAGCGGCTTCTTTTTCGACGTGCGCGCGCAGCGCCATCGCGCGCTGTTCGCGCTTGATTGCTTCCGGGTCGGTCATGACAAACACCGGTGTGGGCGGTGCGATGATGTTGCAAATGCGGCTAAATAAACTCATGGTGTTGCTCCTAGTGTTGGGACTCAGTTGCGGTCAAATTGTCCGCAACTGACGGTGGGTACTTCAGTTTTGCGCGGATCGCGCGGGTAATCGGCCAAAGCGTTGTTCGAGTTCAATCAACTTCAATCGAATATGCTCAAGGCCATCTTTATGCGCTTGTGAGATGTGAACCACGCGGGGTGAAAGCCGCCATTTGCCGTCGTACAAGCGCTCGACGATGCCCGCGTGTTCCAAATTGCGGGTGTCGGACACCATGCGCGATTCACTGGTTTTCAATAGCCGTGCTAACTCAGCGTTAGAGAGGCCGGTTAACTCTTTGCCGGCAAGGGCAAAGAACAAATTGCAGATGCGCTGCTGCGCGTCATTAAGCTTCATGAAAATTAAACTCCGGTTGTTGGTGGTTTTGAATATGGCCGCGCTCATGGCTGAGTGAGCCAAGCGCGGTATTGATCGCGGCAATTGCGCCAGCGGCATCGTTGCCACCTTTGCCGCGATAAAATTGAATGACGGCGTTCACCGCCAAATTGCAGGTTTCTTGCAGCGCTGCGATGTCCGAGGCACCGGCGCGGCGGCCATTGGGCACCTTGATTAAGACGTGCTCGCCGGTGGACGCAGCCAAGTAAGCCGTGACGAAATTGCACTTGCACGCCAGCTCAAAAGGCCGAATCAAATTGCACGGCATGCTGCCGTGGGAGATGTATTTATAAAGGCTCCAGGGCTGTGAAAGCCCCATCGCATCGGCTATGCGATCCGTATTCATGCGGTGTTTTTGCAGGGCGTAATCAACGCACATTTTGAAGGCATCGCTTAGGCACGTTGGCTGTTTCATTTTCTGCCCCAAGCGGGCGCAGCAGTGGGCGCTTTCATTGATTCCGATAGGCTCGCCAGCGCCGCCGAGATTTCCGCAGGCATTGCCACGCGTTCGTCTTTCGCGCGCTTTTCAGTAAATCGGTTGCCTTCGTTTTTGCTCAATTCGCGGGCCAAGTCGTCGCGTTCTGCACGTTCTTTATTGATGCGATCCGCCAAGGTGCCGATCACCACTTCAACCAGATAGCCGTGCGTTTTGAGCGGTAGTTTGGATGGCGGATGCGCCACCAGCTTATCCATCGCTGCCGCCCAATCCGCCGCCGCAGCGGCATAGCTTTCGCCGCTGCGCTTGAACCGGCCATTCAAAATAAAGGGCGCCAGCTCAGACGCCAGGGTCAACGCGCGCTTATTGCTCAAGCAGGTTTTCTTGGGCTTAAACAGCATCAAATACACATCCATTGCGCGCGCGGTGTCTGGGTCTAGCGCGCCATACAGCGCCGCCAACTCCAGGCCATCGGCTTCTAAGAAGCCAGCCTGAAGTGGGAAGCGCGTTTTGCAGCAGGGGCAAGTCAATTCCATAAGCTCAGGTGCCCGACACAGCGGAAAACGTGCCAACCGTAATGCCGTAGCGCCGCAGTACGTCCATGACTTCTTTAAGGATGATCTGCTCGCCCTCCTTAATTGGCTCGGCCATCGGGTCATTCCGCCTGATTGGCGCATCCACAAAAAAGCCGTATTGATTGACGACGGTCGGCACGCACTTTGCAAACACGCCGGGCGCGGTCTTAATAAATACCGTTTGCCCCAACGTGTCATTTACACAAACACACACGCGATCCCCCACACGCACGCCGGGGACGTGTTGCACCGAATAGCGCGCGCTCTTGTGGCCAGGGGCGGCGTATTCAAAGTGCAGATCAGCGCCGACGCGACGTTCCACCACGCGCACCTTCAGCTGGAATTGTTGCTCGGTGGTTTCGGCCTTTCCAAAATCAACTGGCTTTTGTATGGCGTAAGTGTCCTTACGCGCTGGTATGCTTTGCGTACCAAATTCTTCTGGGCTTGGTTTACAGGCACAGCCTGCTGGTGGCTGGGAATCGGCCCAGAACTGTGACTTACGCCGGAATTCCTCAGCGGCGTTTTGGCCGTTACGAACGATTTCCTCAGCTTGCGCTGGTGTGAAGGCTTGTGCCACAGCAAAGGCCCGTTCGTGCTGCTCTTTAAGTAACGTGTTCCATTCAGAGGTTTTCATTGGTTTTTCCTTAAGTTGAGGGGTGGGTAATATGAAAAAGACTAAAGACGTTTTTGACGAGGCGGCGCAGTTGGCTTTTATCGGGATGGTTGGTCGCAACGATCTAGCGGTAACGCTTGGGGATTTTCTCGACGCATTTGAATCAGCCGAAGAAAAACCATGACCTCCCACATCTCGGACACTTGCAAGTCAATCTCTTCGGCAAAGGCTGCAATGAACCCCGGTGCCGTCTCGGCCTGTGATCCTTTAAAGGTTCGGTTATTCCGAAGTGCAAAATCCAAGCAGTCAAATCGGTTTGACTTATTCATGCCCCCACCTCTGCTGCAATGGCGGCTAGCAGCGCGCGCACATCAACCACCGTGTTACGCGGGTCGGTTTTCAAGCGTTCGCCAGTCGGGCTGTAGTAGTTGGAAAACACCTGCCAAACCGGCAGCTCTAGCGCCGCTGCAACGGCGTGTTCAATGCGCCCAGAGCGGCACTGGCCGAAAATCACTTCGCCTACTCCCGATTTTCCCAAAAGCATTGATGCCGCAATGTGGGACTGCGAAGTGCCTTTTATTTGTAAAAGGCACTGTATGAGCGCACCGCGAATGAAATTGCTCATGCCGCCACCTTCGAAAGCTCCGCTTGCAAGGCAGCTAACGATGCGCTCGGGCTGTAGTGCTGGTTTAGCTGCCGACGCGTGCGCGGCAGCATTTCGCCTACCGCGTTGTAGCGGCTGGGGAAGACGTCTTGAACCGGAAGGCAGATTGCTTTTGCAACTGCGCGTTCGATTTTTTCGGACTTCGTTTCACCGCGAATTACCATTGAAACGGCATTGCGTGTCACGCCAATCGCATTGGCGATTCGCTCATGCGTGGTGCCCTTGTCTTCTAGGAGATATTGAATGAGTGATGTTTTCACGACGTCGGGAGTTCCTCTTGTGAGTTCCATATGGAACTTGTTAGCGACACTAACGATGTCGAATCATCCTGTCAAGGGTTTTTTCTATGCACCCTGCTGACATCACTGCGCTCTTGAGAAAGTCTGGGTTCTCTATTTCTACGTTGGCAGAATTGGCTGGAGTAACTAGGACGGCCGTCGGCAACGTCATTAATGGTCGATCAAGATCGGCAGCCATAGAGCAGGTTTTGAGCAGTCGACTTAGTGTTCCTCTACACATACTCTGGCCGCAGTACTACATGGCTACAGACGAACCCGCGCCAGCACGCAAAGAGGGCGCGCCGCCTGACCCGCTAGAGCAGCTGTTGATTGCGGAATTTCGTAAGCTGGACTTGGCGCGAAAGGCTCGCGCACTCCAGCAGGTGAGTGAATTAGCAAGCAGCGGTGCGCAATTTGCAAAAGCAGTGGCGGATGTAGAGGCGTACAGCAGCACCGCGAACTTCGCGAAAATGCTGGCGGATAAAGAGGCGCAAACCCAAGCTGAGTTTGCCGCCTTACTGAATAAACCCGTGATG
>JAYUUS010000113.1:0-4701 GCA_043754435.1 Rhodanobacteraceae bacterium | reverse complement strand
GCTTTGTGCCACGCCAAATCGGCACGGCGAAATTAATCGTTTCAAAGTCTAAAAAGTAGTACGGCCCTTGGTGTTGGGATAGCTCTGCCCGCGCATTTTTTGCAGCAAAATAAATTTTATTCAACAGCGTTTGGGTTTTTACACGCAGTTGCAGCCGGTTCAGGGCGTCGTCTGGCACATCCGCCAGCTCAGTGGTTTCTCTAAGCAGCGCCTTTAGCCTGGCGGTTCGCACATTCGGCAGAAAACTTACCGGATTCTCAGGGATAGGCTCTTGCGCTTGGCAATACGTGAAAAACGCGCATGGGAACGGCGTGTTGCACTGATTGCCCGTTTTAATTGCGGGTTCTTTGCGTTTTTTCGCAACACGCCGTGCGTCGTTGATCCAGCTTTTGATTTCATCGCTGCGCGCAAACGCTTTGTCGCTGAGGTCTTGCTCGATCAGCAGGCCACGGTAATCATTTCCACCTGGATAAACCCAGCTGCTATCAATATGCGCGACTGCGACCGCTTTTAACGGCACGCCTGCGGCTAATGCGATGTGGGCTTGAATCGCCACGTCATCGTGATGGTAGTCCTTGACGCTGCTCGCCGCTTTTACTTCAACCATACGCCAGCTTAGTTTTCTGCTGTTTCCCTGGGGCAGCATAATATCGGCGAAAGCCAGCGCACCCTCGGCGCTAAAACCCGCTTCAAAAACTGGTTTCGCCGATTTGAGCGCTGCCTTGCTGCTGCTCAACGCCTGCACAGTTCCAGCGGTGCGATCAATCAATCGTGCATCGTTATTCGTGTCGTAAAGCTGGCGCGCCACGGCATCCACCTGATTGCCAACCGCAAAATTAGCCTCGGCGCTGGCGCTGTCGATACGCAAGTCTTTGCGATTTATTTCAAGCCAGAGGCGCTTTGGGCATTGTCGGAAGGCCATTAATTTCGATTTGGAAAGGCTGTGCATGATCTATTCCTCTGGCAGTGGGAAAATTAATGGGCTACAAAGTTATGCAGAAAACCAATCGGCGCCCGGCTGGGTTGCTTAACTGCGCATTCCGCACCGAGCGCAGTGACAAAATCACCGCTACTGCCAATCGCGCGAAAACGGTGCTGGCGTAACACCACGGCAAAATCCCCCAGCGTCAGTTTCGCTAAGCGCCGCACGCGCGCCAGTTGCTCCAGTTGTGGTGCAGGCAGGCTGAGCTTTTCGCAGTGCCGGTGCAATAGTTCGCACGCTTGTTCGGGCTTGAGAAAATCAAACTTCACCTTCAGATCAAAGCGGCGCAGCGCCGCCGTATCCAGCCCTTCCATCAAATTGGTCGAGGCAATGAACACGCCGGGAAATGACTCCATTTGCGCCAGCATTTCGTTCACTAAGCTCACTTCCCAACCCCGCTGCGCACCCTTGCGATCTTGTAAAAAGCCATCTATTTCATCGATTAAAAGCAGTGCGCCGTCATTCACGGCTTCGTTGAAAGCCCTGGCGATATTTTTCTCATTTTCACCGACGTACTTTCCCATCAAATCAGACGCGCGCTTTACCAGCAGCGGCATATCCAGCTGCTCTGCCAACCATCGGCCGTAGGCGGTTTTGCCGGTGCCAGGCGGGCCGTATAAACACAGGCGTCCAGACTTTGCGGTTAGCAGCCCGGCCGCAACCCCAGCTAAATCGGCATCAGCGTGAATAAAGTGTGGGTCATAAAACTCCGGCAAACGGTTCGGGTCGTGTTTGCGAATCGCGGCATGCCCTTGCGCTTCTAGCGTGTTGCCAATCAATAGCTCAAAGGCAGAAGCTGCGGCCACTGTGCCAATCTCCGCTTTAATCGAGCGCACCAGGGAAGCGGCTTTTGCCACCACCGCCGGTGCTAAATTCGGTGCCTCAGCAACACGCGCGATGCTGGGTGCATCGAGCAAGTCGGAACAAATATCATTGAGGATGCGCACGCGCTGCTTTTTCGGTGGTACTGGCAGCTCAAACACCATATCGAAGCGGCGAATAAAAGCGGCGTCTAAACCTGAGATCGAGTTCGACAGCCAAAGTGTCGGCACCGGATTTTCTTCTAGCGTGCGGTTGATCCAGGCTTTGCACTTTTGCGCTGTGCTTTTGCCGCCAAAAATATGATCGGCATCATCAAATACGTCTTCGACTTCGTCAAATAGAAACAGCACTTTGCGCTGTGCAAAGAAACTTTGCGCCATCCGAAAAGCACGCAAGCGGCGCGAACCATCAACGGTATCGCCATCATTGTCTTCACTCGCCACTTCAAACAGCTCGCAGCTAAGCTCTTGCGCCAGCACTTTTGCCAGCTGGGTTTTGCCGGTGCCTGGATCGCCGTACAGGAAAATATTGACGCCCTTGCGCCCTGTTGCGACCGCGTGCTTCAGGTACGGGCGCAGGATGTCGAGTGTAGCGGCAATGTGCGGGTAATCCGTGATTTTTAGTTCCGCAGGCGTGCTGAGCACCACAGTATCGCGCAGCAAACTGATCGGGTCGGCGGCCGAGGTGGAAATATGGTCGGCAAAACGTTCTGACAAAAGCTCCAGCGCATCCCCTAAGCTGGTACTGGGCGCGCGATTTAACGCGACCAGGCCAGATTTTGCCAAAACACCCTGAGCCTCCAATGACGCACGAATCTGGCCTTCGGGCAGGTCAAGCAATAGCGCCAGCGTATGCAATTTTCTTAAGCTCGACAGCCCGCCCAACTCATTGCACATGTGTTCCAGCGTTGGTTCGCAACGCAACATCACCGCGAATTCAAGAATTCGACAATCGGTATCGGAAAGGTTTACGAGCTTGGCGATACGTGAAATATTGACACCCAGGATTTCAGGCACAGCCGCACTTTTAAATTCTAATTCGGCACTTTCGTGCGCTTTACGCAGCGCGATACGGATCAGCTTCGCATCAAATTCACGCGGGTCGGTGCCCACCCATTCGTCTAAACCCAGCTGCTCAGCGGTCGCATCATTGCTGAAACCCATGTGCGTAATGAACTGGCTTTGCGCACCAATCGGAATCAGCAGTCGTAACAACCACAAACGCACAATCGGCGGTATTTGAAAGGAAACTTTGCCACGGCGGCGACGAGTGCTCATGATGATCCCCTGGGTTAAGAGTCATCATTTTCGCCTATGGGTGCGACAAGATGTGTCGTGTGTAACTTTAAAAAGGCCTTTCTTTGCCCAATCGAATCGCAGCTAAACCAGATTAAATCGGAGTCGTTAGGCCGCAAACATAATCCATGGGAATTGTGACTCCAACGCCTGCTGCTATTGCTTTATGACAAACAAGAGATGGAATTGGGCAATCGATATCTACGATAACGAACTTGGACGCACCCTTTTTCAAGGTATTCACGGTATCAGTAATGACCACCTGTGCGGCGCAGGCCGTGCCTTTAGAGATGCCGGTCGATTCGATGAGACGGGCAGTAGGTGCATCGGGTTCCCACTCAGAGGCCAGGTTGGTCGCTTTAGCATGCTGCTTAAGCACATTATACAAACCGGACACATCAGCGGGCGGGATTCGAGCGCATACTAAGCGATGGGAACCAGCTGCTGCTGTAAGTGCAAACGCAGTCTCTTGCGGCGAAAAATGACAGGTGCCGCTACTTTTTTGTCGCGTTGACTTGACCTCAATGGTTTGCCCGCTCGCTGTCATCAGGTCATAGGGCGAATACCAGCTGGAAGAGAACTCAGCGGACCCGATATGGTGCAATGCGGCTACTTCACCACACCAGCCGGTTATTGCGTCCATAGATAACGCTGGCACTTCACCATAAATCGCGCCCAAGGCTACATCTACTACGGACACAAATCGATCAACACTTTTATTCAGTTGGCTGAGCGCGCTACTGGCCTGTGAGCACATTTCGCCAATGCTCAGCGGATCCCCAGCCACCCAACTAATGTAAATCGCGTGATCCAAATTGTCCTTTGTAGTACCGTCATATACGACTGGAATGTCGTTAGGGTTCGGCGAACGATTTGGATAGCTTTTTCTTACGGCTCCAAAGACTTGATTAAGCGCTTCATAAACTCGTTCAACAGCCGCAGCCCAACGTTGACCTGGGCGCAACCTGAGATAGGCGCACATTTCGGCTCGCAAGGGCTCCTCACCAAGAAATTTATCTGAATACGATGCAAAATCAAATCCCACTAGGATGCCGGATGATGCTTCTTCGCTACCTATGCTTGACCATGCTTGCCCCCAGCTGTCACCGTCGCTGGCTTCAGCAAGCATCGGAGGCCAACTGGCGCCAATTCTTTCAGCAAGTGGCTTAAGTGGCAAAGCAGCATCGGATGTCATAAATGCGTTGATAGCATTGATAGTGCAGCTCATTGGGTCGTCTGTTGTGTTCATTGAGATCGTATCTTCATTGTGGGGTTCGCAGATCCATCGTAAAGTAATGTTGATGCGCTGTGTTGGCAGAGTGGCTAACTTACAACAACGCTGCGCCAAGATGTGTCGCACAGAAGTGGGTGATATTCCATTTTTAAAATTGGTTCGTTCGGTTTCTGCCTCAACCCCTATTTCCTCCGCCATTCCCAAGGTGGAATGTGGTCAGCCTGCGGAAGGCTCCATAGACCCCGCCGCGCTTGTCGAGCTTTCAACTGCACGGCCACCAGTGTTTTGTCTTTGTTGTATTGAAGATAGACCCACGCCGCACCCTGGCTCACCATCGTCCGGTTCACATCGACGTTGTCGGCAATGAC
>JAYUUS010000112.1:0-14363 GCA_043754435.1 Rhodanobacteraceae bacterium | reverse complement strand
GCATCCAACAGGTGCTGGGAACCGCATTGGTGCCGCAGATTTTGGGGCAGGCCAGCAATGAAATCCGGCATCAATACTTGAGTGCCGAAAAAGCTCGCAAGCTGCTGAATTGGCAGCCCGAATTTAGTTTGGACAGCGCGCTAGCGCGTACCGTTGCTTGGTATCAACAGCATTTGGCCGGCTAGCGATGCGATTTCAAGCAACGCCTATCGCTGGGTTAACCCTGATTTCCCTAGAACCTCGGCAAGACGAACGCGGGTTTTTCGCGCGTGCAGTTTGCCGGGATGAATTTGCCGCAGCCGGGCTGAGCGCTGATTTCGTGCAGTCTAATATGTCTTACAACCGAAGCTGCGGTATCGTGCGCGGCTTGCACTATCAAACCGGTCAGCATGCGGAAGTCAAGCTGGTGCGCTGCATTCAGGGTGCTGTGTTTGATGTGGCCGTGGACTTGCGCTCTGATTCAGCGACATTTTTGCGCTGGTTTGGCGTTGAACTGAGCGCCGAAAACCGGCTAGCACTCTACATTCCCAAAGGTTTTGCGCACGGCTATCAAGCCTTAACCGATGATGCGGAGCTGTTTTACCAAGTCAGCACAGCGTATTGCGGACCGGCCGAGCGCAGCGTGCGCTTTGATGAGCCACGGGTTGGCATTGCTTGGCCTTTGCCGATCACGCAGGTATCGCCTAAAGATTTGGCAACGGCGCATTTGACAGCGGCGGATTTGCCGGGCTTACTGGAGTATCTATGATCAAATCATTAGTCAAGTCCGCGCTTGGACGCATGGGTCTAAAGCTTGAACGCATCGCTCCTAAAAAGGCAGAATATATTTTTGATGAAGAAGGTCTGCGTACCGATCACAATCACGACTTCATTCGAGAACCAAGATTTTTAAAGGCCTATCAGGCTGGAGCCGCAACCGGTGACATGTATCCAGGGCGTTGGCGATTTCATGTGGCCCTGTGGGCGGCGCAACATGCGGCAAAACTTAAGGGCGATTTTGTCGAGTGTGGAGTCAACACCGGCTCGCTCTCGGTGGCATGTTTGAACTATGTCGATTGGAGCAATTAATGCCCACGATTATCCATCCAAGTGCAAAAGTCAGCGCTCACGCGCTCATTGACGAATCTAGTCGAGGCACATCGACGGAAGTTGGTGAGGGCTGTGTCATTGACGCCTTTGTACGGATTAAACATGTGGGTGGTTCAGGCAACGTGCGTTTGGGGAAGGGTGTCTATCTCAACAGCGGCACGGTGATTTATTCTGGAAATGGTGTGGATATTGGTGATGACGTGCTTGTTGGCCCAAACTGTTCTTTGGTTCCGGTGAATCACGCGACCGCTGACATGACAGTGTCGATCAGAACACAAGGTTTTGCTCAATCGCGCGGCGGATTAACGATCGAGTCTAACGTCTGGCTGGGTGCGAATTGCGTTGTTTTAGATGGCGTCGTCATCGGTTCGGGCTCCGTCGTTGCCGCTGGTGCTGTAGTCAATCGTTCGGTTGCCCCCAACAGCATAGTGGGTGGCGTACCTGCGCGTTTAATTGGAATGCGATCTGGAAACGCAGATTCGTGACGCTTGCCCTTAATACCCACAACGACGCCCGCGTTTGTGTGTGCACAAGCGCCCGACGAGTCAACGCAGGTAGCATTCCCAGATGAATTCGAAGAACAACACATTTGCTATTTTTGGCGCTGGCAATTTAGGCGCGAATTGCGCAAACCTGCTGCAGGCTCAGGGCTATGAATGCACTCTTTTGCCACGTCAGCTCGATAAGATTCCAAAGGGGTTTAGCGCCGACTGTCTGCTGCATTGCGCTGGCCCAACCGGCGATTTCCGCACCCGTGTACTCGACACTTTTGACGCAGCTGTCACCGCTACGATTGCATTAATGCGCGCGATTCGTCCGCGCCGGTTTGTCGCGGTAAGCTCAGTGCGCGTGTACGGTTTTCGGGCCGAACCCGTCGCCTTTGATGAAAGCGCGCCCGTACACACCGACCACACAAGCTTGGATTTTGCTTACGACGGTGCCAAACAAGCGCTTGAGAATTTAATGCTGCACGGCGCACCAGAATTGGGCATTGAGGGCGTAGTTGTGCGCCTCAGTAATCTTGTTGGAGGCACCATTCGGCCTGGTCGGGCCGCGATGCTGCATCATGCCCTGCGGGATGCCAGAGGCAGCAGCGCGCCAGTAGCAACGCGCCAACATTTGGATTCTAGTAAAGATTATCTGCATGTCAGCGATGCCGCATCCGGCATTCTTTTAGCGGCGCAACACGGGCAGGCGGGTGGGATTTACAATATCGCTTCGGGTGCGGCTTTAAGTGTGCAGGAAGTGGCTGATCGACTAGGCGTTCGGGTGCTATGCACCGACCCGAATGCGCGCCCAACGCATAGCCGCATTGCGATCAAGAAAGCGCAAACTGAACTCGGCTATAAGCCACACTACGCGGATGCCCATTCTGTAGTGACGGCGATTGCCGAGGAATAGCAGACTAGCAAGAACGCAGCCACACAAGCGCTTTGCACAAGACTGCTTGCGCAATTCATTCAATAAAATACATTCAATACAATATAAAAGAGTAGGAATATGGCCGAAAAAGCAGAAGCAGTAAAACAGTTTGAAGACGAGCGTGATGCGCGCGTTGCGGGATTCAAGACCGACGCTGAGCTAAAGCAAGCTACTCTTGCCTGGAGCGAGCTGGCCTTCACGCGCGGCTATTCCTATAACTTTGAATGGATGGGGCGGCCCATCATTCAATATCCATCCGACATGATGGGGTTGCAAGAAGTGCTTTGGCGCACGCAGCCGGATCTAATTATTGAAACCGGCGTCGCGCATGGCGGCAGCTTGGTCATGTATGCGGGCCTGCAACAAATGATGGGCATCCAAGGCGCTAAAGTGCTGGGCGTGGAGATCGATCTACGCGCACACAATCGCGCGCTCATCAATGAGCACCCGATGGCTAAGCACATCCAGATCATTGACGGTTCCAGCGTTGCAGAAGCGACATTAGAGCAAGTTCGCGCCATTGCCGCTCAGCACCAAAAGGTGATGGTGGTGTTGGACTCCCTCCACACCCATGACCATGTTTTGGCCGAACTAGAAGCCTATGCACCGTTAGTAACCGCCGGCAACTATCTGGTTGTGCAAGATACCCACGTAGAAGAATTGCCCGATCACCTTTGGCTGAACCGGCCGTGGAAACGCGGCAACAACCCGATGACCGCAAGCCTGGAGTTCTTGTCTAAGCACCCAGAGTTTGAGAACGATGTTGCGCTTGAGGCTAAATTGCAAATTACGTGCGCGCGTAATGGCTGGTTGCGCAGAAAAAATGCATGATTTCGTTGCAAATGATGGAATGTTGTTATAATGATCAGTGCAAATGATTCCCAGCCATCTAATCCTCAGCCGTTAGTTACTGTTGGCGTATTAGCCTATAACCGACCCAAGGGCTTGCAGCGCACGCTACAATGCATGATGCGGCAGAGTTACGCGAACTTAGAAATAATAGTTTCTGATAATTGCTCTTCTGACCTAGAAGTTAAGAAAGTAGCGCTAAATGCTGCCGACGCTGACTCGCGCGTCAAGTATGTTCGGCAAGATTGCAATATCGGCGCTTACAACAATTGCTGGGCGCTGCTTTGCATAAGTAAGGGCGACTATTTCATGTTTGCTGCGGATGACGATTTTTGGGACGAAAATTACATTGAATTTTTGCTTGCTAAGATTGTCAGCAATCCACAATGTGTGCTTGCAATTTCTGAACTTAAAATTGCGTTTGCAGAGTCCTCAGAAGTTGCATATGCGACGTCTGAAATAGTACCGTGTGACTTTCAAAATTATGAGATAAACGATCTTACGTCACGCATGACAGCACATATAAAAGAGCCATCTTCAGTTAGTGCGCATATTATTTATGGCTTGGTCAGACATTCGGCAATTTATTCTGCCTTCCAAAGTGTGCGTGAAGAATACAATCACCCAGTAAATATGGATGTATATATTGTTTTTAATTTGCTTCTGCAAGGTTCAGTTGCGATCGAATTATCTACTTATCGATTATGGGTAATTCACGAAAAAACCACTGGCCTGTTGTATTGTGCTGAGAATAAATATAAAAATACTGGGTGGAAATTTGCTGACTTATCTAAGCGGCTGAAAATACAAAGTGTCCTTGTTGAAAAATTTCCTATGCTTGAATCAGAGCGTATTGTTTTGATGGCTGTACTCAGGCGAAAACTGAACTTGTTACCAATTTCGTATGCAATCCAGTCAATACGCAGCTATGTTGTCAATGTCATGCAGTTTCTTAAAATCCATGGTGCTTACTTAAAGTTAAAGCGGAGTATCGGTCTCGTTTAACTCCAAAATATATAAAACTAGAAAATATACTTTTTGCTGAAGGTAGGTGTTGCACTTCGTTTTTCTGACTGCCTACTTTAATTTTGCGACTTATCAATTTTTTGAAAATATTGCTATCACATGATCTTTATTAGCTGAAGTATTAGGAGCGAATTTCCAAAGTAAAAGCCTGCGCATACCTAATATTTTTGCGGCCTGCGGAACTCTAATAAGCACCGGGACGATGAATTTGAAAACAAATGCACGTGTTATTTCAAGAAATTTTTTCAACACTGGTTTGGGCTCACAAGCAATTAAATCATAATTAATTAATTGCAAATTATTTTTGCTCGCAAACCGAGCACACCACTTTTTGCTAATAAATACCAAGTGTTCGGAAATAGTGCAGTACCAAAATCGGGGAGCGAATATTCTGAACCAGACGCTATCAAAAGCACCTGTCAATATTATTAATTTTCCACCGGGATTTAAATGGGCGGCGAGTGAATGCATTAAAGCGCTAGGTTGTTCAACATGTTCTATTACATCCAATATTGTTATGACGTCAAAAAATATGTCCGCAGGTAGATCTGTCGCCATTTTACCTAAAACATGGATCCCATGTTTTGTTGCTTCATTTCTTGCTTCAAGTGAAGGCTCGACGCCAAATTTCTCACACTGAATGGGTAAAAATCTAAGGAAATCACCTGCAAAGCAGCCAAAATCTAACACTGACTTTGGTGCAATTTTTTCAATAACTGTATAAATAGTTTTCCAAGGCGCAGTTGGAAGATTTTGCTTCCAGACATTTATTTCTGCTTCTGCATATAAATTTAATATTTTATCAGGTGACCATCTTGGCGCTCTAAACCCTAGACTACAATGATCACAGACATATAGACTGCTTTCAAGTGGCTCAACCTTAATGTTGGCGAAGGTGTTTCTTATTTCCAGCGCGCCGAGAGAACGAGTATCCTCACTACCGCAATCAGGACATTTGATTTTTAATTCTAACATTATGAGCTCACCTTTCATCCACATCAAATTTTCTGGCCAAGTTTCAAAAGATGCAAGCTGTTGAAGCTCGACAATTTAAATTTAATTTAATTATTATATTAATAAAATAAACACTTTATAATTTGCTCCAAAAACTATAGTATCTGCGTCAACCAAGCAATACAACGCTGCTGTCCCTCCGCCAAACTAATGCGACTTTGCCAATTTAACAGGTTTTTAGCTTTCTCAGAACTAAAACGGGTATTTGCCGGGCTAAACAACTCCGGCAGCCAGCTGGGGATGTTCGAATTATCCGACTGTTGCAGCCGCAAGTTCTCTAATCTGCTCGTAACAGCAGGCTGAAACCGTGTTTTGGCGGCGCGTAGATAGGGGGCGAATAGCGGAAATAATCGACTCTGTTTTATCCAACTGCGTAGTTCTGCGCTTTTAAGCATGGAAAATAATGCGTCACGCATCTTAATGCGCGGCGTGCTAGCGGGCAGCGCGGAGAGTGGTAATTCTCGAAGTTCTAAAGCTAGCGCTATAAAAATGGGCTCGAGAAACTCGCGCCAGGTGCAAGCGCCATCATTGAGAATAAACTCTTCACCGTGTGCTTGGGGTATTTGTAATGCCGCCAGAATCGCATCCACGACATTGTCCACGTAAACGTAGTTGGCAAGGCCCTGCCCTTGATCAAACAGCGCGAAAGCACCGTCTTTTGCCAAAGTCACAGGCAATTTTGTGAACGCCTCGCCGTTCGGGCCATAAACATAACTGGGTGTCAGTACGACGATTCGCGTTTTTCCAGACGACTTTGCGCGCTCAAGCGCATAGTTCAGCATCTTTTGTTTACTTTCGGCATAGATGCCGCCATAGGGGTGACGCTTCGCACGCTCGTCTAACGTGCCTCCAGTTGGAAAGCCAAATGTATACAGTGTGCTGAACAAAACCACACACTCTAACTCCGCGTCAATCGCCGCTTCTAGTAAGCGGCGAGTACCTTCAATGGTATTGTGCGCCTGTTCGGAACTGCCACGATCAACTGCCAAGTGTACAAGATGCTTTTGACCTGACAGCAACGACTTCAATGCCGCCGGATCCATCAAATCGGTGCGTTGAACGTTTACCTTGAAGCGGGCAATAGGTGCCAAACTCCGCATCGAGCGCACTGGTAAAGTTAATATGTTGCTAAGCCCAGCCTCGGCGAAACGCTGTATCAACGCTTGCCCAATAAAACCAGTTGCGCCAGTAACCACCGTAGCTCTGTTTAAAATAGCTGGGAGTTCAAGTGCAATCTTTGGATGGGTTTGCCGTTGTTGATAAGCCCATTCAATAAGGGCAATCACCGCCTTGGCGCTGTCTGCGCGAACATAGTTTGTGTCACCGCCGATGGCGCGCTCAAATTGCTGAAACTGCGCAGCAAAACACGACAAAAAGCCTGACTTTAGTGAGGTGTCAGTAAATGCCGGTTGGCTTTTCGCTTCTGCCCTCCAATTCTGAGAGCCATCCCGACTGCAAATTTCAATGCTGTCAAAATTATCCTTGTACATCGTCAAAACTGCTTTCTCGGTATGCACTTCTAACTTCGACGGTAACGTCTGCGTTCGAGAGAGCTGAAGGGTAACCGGCACCGCATTCTGTGCCTGCAGTTTATAGTTGCAATTCGCTTCTACCCCGCCATTTGCATCATCGCTATAGCTCAGCGGTGTAAGTTCGCCAAGCAAACAGCTAAGCTGATCAAGAAAATGCACGCCCATATCCGCCAATACTCCGCCAGCGCGCGGATCAAAAAACACGCCGGTGTCGCTTGACCATGCAAATGGGCTGCCGTCACGAAATACGACTTCAGTAATGGAACCGTAAATACCGCTTTGAAGAAGGGAATGTAGTGTGTGAAATGCTGGCGTTAGCCTGCGCACCATGCCAATCATCAGCACCCGATTTAGTTGGCTTGAAAGTTGGAAAAGCTGCTCGCATTCATCTGCATGTAGGGCAAGTGGCTTTTCCGACAAAACATGGTGACCTTTTTCTAACGCAGCGATACACGCAGGTGCATGTAGCCAATTTGGCAGTGCCACCACGACAGCCTGATCTAATGACGACTGGGCAATTGCAGAAAGGTAATCCAGCTGCTGCACGCGCAATTGCGGGGCCACAGCCAACAATTTTTCTAGTGCAGCTGCGGAAGGATCAGCTATGGTCGTTTGAGATAGCCAACCTAGATAGTTCAACGCGGGCAAATAGAGCTCAAGCGTTACGGCACCACCCCCAAGAATCAATATTTGCGGTATTTTTGAGGTTTGGGTCATAGGGCAAGAAGTTTCATAGGTTAAAGTGGTTCATAAAAGAAGTGTTGACGGCAAATGATTAGGGACTAATTCGCCAGTCCAACCGCATCAAATCGCTTCAAAATTTAGCAATTTTCAGGTGTATTTAACTTAAATACACTTTGATTTTGCGTAATTACATGGGTTCATCAAGAATGATTGTTTTGCTGAAAATTAGCGCTAATCAGAATTTTTTATTATGGCCCAATGAAGCGTTGACAATTTTGAGCTTGTCCCACCGCAATCATTGGCCTGCAAAATAACAGGTTGCGTCAATTACCCCCGCTCCAACAAATGCAGCTTATTTTTGACCTTGTCCCAATCTTTTGCATCTGGTGGCGCATCTTTGCGCAGGGTGATGGTGGGCCAGTTTTTCGCTAATTCGGCGTTGAGCTTGACGAATTCTTCTTGTCCTGCGGGCACGTCATCTTCCGGGTAAATCGCATTGACCGGGCATTCGGGTTCGCACAAAGTGCAGTCGATACATTCGTCCGGGTCAATCACCAAAAAGTTTGGTCCTTCCTTAAAGCAGTCCACGGGACATACTTCGACGCAATCGGTGTATTTACACTTGATGCAGCTATCGGTGACTACAAACGGCATTAGGTATTTCCTGGAAAATTACGAATTAAAAACGCAGCTATCAGCGAGATGAAAAACTATACAGTCGCCAAATACTAACAAGTGGCTACACTCCCTGCATCAGTTAGACTTGCAAAGCGCGCTGCGCTGTTTGCCCCGGTTTGGCAAAGAGGTGCTTTTTTGATGCCAACGCCGCATTCGCTAAACTCTATTCATCTGAAATTTCTATCCACCCGTTTTATCCCCCGAAGGATCTTAGCCCACACATGACCGTCCGCACTTTAACGCGCGATCAGCACGACATTTCCCGTAAAGCCATTTCTCCTGCCGCATTACGCACCCTATACGGCTTGAAAGAAGCTGGATTTGATGCCTTTTTGGTCGGCGGGGCTGTGCGCGATCTATTGATTGGCGTATTGCCGAAAGATTTTGATATTGCCACTAACGCCACACCGGAAGAAATCCAAAGAGTATTTCGGAGTTGCAGGCTGGTCGGGCGCCGGTTTGTGATCGCGCATGTGCGTTTTGGCGGTGAAATTATTGAAGTCACGACCTTTCGGGGCGCGGAAGGGGCGGGTGATCGCCATGTCGAGGAGGGCGGACGCATTTTGCGCGATAATATTTTCGGCTCAATCGAAGAAGACGCGCTGCGCCGCGATTTCACCGTCAATGCGCTGTATTACAATATCGCTGACTTTAGCGTGCTGGACTTTGTCGGCGGGCTTGCAGATTTAGAAAAACGCGAACTCAAATTGATTGGCGACGTGGCCACCCGCTATCGCGAAGACCCGGTGCGCATGCTGCGTGCGGCGCGCCTAAAAGCCAAGCTTGGCTTTACGATGGCAAGCGAAACCGAACGGGAAATCGCCGAACTCAATCCACTGTTGGCGGAGATTCCGCCGGCGCGGCTTTTTGATGAAGTATTAAAGCTGTTTTTGTCCGGTCACGCCTTAGCGAGCTGGGCAGAAATGCAGCGTCTAGGCTTGATCGAAGCACTGTTTCCGGCGATGCGCCCAGCGGTGATTCGGCGTAACAACACGTTTTTGCTGGCGGCATTGGGCAACACCGATGCGCGCATTGAGCTAGGTAAATCGGTCACGCCAGCGTTTTTGTTTGCCGCATTTGGCTGGGCGTTGATGCAGCATCGGCTTGCCGAGCGCGGCTCCGATATGAGCAAAATTAGTTTCGATGAGCGGCTTAGCATGTTTGACGCGGCGATTTTAGATACCGCCGAACGCGTGGCGATGCCGCGCCGATTTTCGCTGCAGGTGCGCGATATTTGGGAACTACAGAGCCGTTTGACCGACACCACGCCCTCGCGCGCGCGCAAATTGGTTGCGAATGCGCGTTTTCGCGCGGGCTATGATTTTCTATTGCTTCGCGCCTACAGCGACGAGCGTTTGCATGATTGGGCGCAGCGTTGGACCGACGCGCAAGACGCGAATGCGAATTTTGAGGCCATTTTTGGCGCGCACCGCAGCACGCGTGCGGCGGAGCTGGACTTTGAGCCTGCAAGCGAGGCGCAAGGCTTAAGAAAGCGCAAGCGTAGAGTGCGTAACCGCAGCGCAAAACCCAAAGCTTCTGCGCCCGAATGACACGCTTGTTCAAATAACAGGGATGTCGAAATGACAGGGATGTCCAAATGACGACCGCTTTTATTGCCCTAGGCAGTAATTTGGCTGGTGTGCTGGAAGCACCGCAAGCACAGCTTAACGCGGCACTGGCCGCAATAGATGGCTTGGCGTTTTCACGATTGCGTCGAGTATCCAGCTTATATTCAACGCCCGCATGGGGTGACGATCACGCGAGCGGTGAGCAACCGCGCTATGTGAATGCGGTTGCTGAAATTCAGACCGACCTTGCGGCGGACGCGCTTTTAGGCGCTTTGCAAGCGATTGAAAACGCCCAAGGTCGTCTGCGCGACCCTAAGCGGCCGAACGGGCCACGTACGCTTGATCTTGATTTATTACTTTATGGGCGTATTCGCTTAAACACGATTGAGTTGACCTGCCCACACCCGCGCATGCACGAACGTGCATTTGTGCTGCTGCCGTTGCTTGAAATTGCGCCGGACGTGCAAATTCCAGTCTTAGGTAGAGCGGAAACTTTTCTCGCAGCCCTCAAGATCACAGATATTTTCAAACTGGACACACCTGATGGCATATATCAACCCTGACCTAGATCGCCCCGGCATCAATGTGCCAAAGCTTCTGGTCATGAAGCAAACTGGCGAAAAAATTGCGATGATGACGGCTTATGACTATAGTTTTGGTCAGATTATGGACGCCGCCGGGATCGACATCGTGCTCGTCGGTGACTCGCTCGGCATGGTGGTGCAAGGCCACAGCACGACTTTGCCCGTCACCTTAAGCGATATTGCCTATCACACGCAAACTGTGGCGCGCGGGGTTAAAAAGGCGCTGCTGTTGGCGGATTTGCCGCTGCTCAGCTACGCCACGTTAGAGCGTGCGCTGGTAGCCAGTGAAACGGTGCTGCGCGTGGGCGCGCAGATGGTCAAGCTTGAAGGCGCAGGCCCGATGATTGAGGTGATTGCCGGTTTAAGCGCGCGTGATGTTTCGGTGTGCGCGCACTTAGGGCTGACGCCGCAATCCTTACACAAACTCGGCGGTTTCAAAGTGCAGGGGCGCGATGAAAAGGCACGCGCCCGGCTGCTCGCCGATGCGAAATCGGTGCAAGACGCGGGCGCAGATTTACTGGTATTGGAATGCGTGCCCAGCGATGTTGCGGCGGAAATTACGGCGGCGCTGACGATTCCGACCATTGGCATCGGCGCTGGCGTGCAGTGTGATGGGCAGGTATTAGTCGTCTTTGATGCGCTCGGCATCGGTTTTGGCCGCCGGCCCCGCTTTGTGCGCAATTTTCTTGAAGACTTGGGTGACAAGGGCTGGGCGAGTGCAGGCGGCGCAATCAGTGTGTTAGCGGGCGTACAAAATTACGTCAAAGCGGTCAAAGCCAAAACGTTTCCGGGGCCTGAGCATGTCTACTGAAGCTTTGCGTCAACATCATGCATCAAGTCAATTGCAAACGTTTACTGAAATTACGCCCTTGCGCGAGCAAATTCGGGCTTGGCACAACGCTGGCGAGCGCATCGCTTTTGTGCCGACGATGGGCAATTTACATGACGGACACTTATCACTGATCACGCAGGCAAAGCTGCACGCCACGCGCGTGGTTGCCAGTATTTTTGTCAACCCAACCCAGTTTGGACCGAAAGAAGACTTTGCTAGCTATCCACGCACTTTGGCGGCCGATCAGGCGCTTTTAACCGGTGGCGGCTGTGACGCGCTGTTTGCGCCGACGGTTGAGACGATGTACCCGGCGAATGTTGCCAGCACGCTAAACTTCGTGATTGACGTTGGTGCGATCGGCAATATTTTGTGTGGCGCGGTGCGGCCGGGGCATTTTTCCGGCGTTGCCACGGTTGTGGCTAAGCTCTTTAATATTGTGCAGGCTGATGTCGCGGTATTTGGCGAAAAAGACTTTCAGCAATTATTGGTGCTGCGCAACTTGGTGCGCCAGTTCAATTTCCCCATTGAGGTCATCGGCGCGCCGACCATCCGTGAAGCAGGCGGGCTTGCCCGAAGTTCACGCAATCAATATCTCAGCGACCAAGAGCGCGCGCAAGCGCGTGTCATTTACGCCACGTTGTTGCAAATGCGCGACATGCGCCAACGCAGCATTGATCCCGAACAGGTGCAAGGTGATGCGTTAACGGCGCTAAAGGCAGCCGGGTTCAATCCTGACTACGCCGTTATTCGTGACGCCCAAACGCTTGATTTAATTACCGAAAATACGACAAACGAAGTAGCGATGATTGCGGCTCGGCTGGGCAAAGCGCGGCTAATCGACAATATTTATTGGAATTGTTAGCGCCAAGCAAATAGTTTAAAAAAGATGTTGTTTTTTTGCCAATGCGGGTGTATCTTTCTTACCACTTGGTGCAACTTCTAGGTTTCTTCCAAGCGATGTTCTCTAGGCAGGGCGCCTAAACAATTGAAGATATCGTTTTACGATACACCCCGGCTCTTAGAGTCGGGGTTTTTTCTGTGCCCATGTGGTCACATTAGCACTCGCGCATCGCTTCGCGAACCACGGCTAAAGTCTCCTCAACCACGTTCGCATCATGCGCGTTAGAAATAAAGCCCGCCTCGTAAGCGCTGGGTGCAAAGTACACGCCACGTTTGAGGCAGGCGTGAAAGAAGCGCTTGAAGCGCTCAATGTCGGCGCGCCCGGCTTCGCTAAAGTTTTGTGCACAGGTAGGGGCAAAGAAAAAACCAAACATGCCGGTCAACATTGCGCTCGCAAACGGCAGGCCCGCCGCGTTTGCGGCCGCTTGCATGCCGTTAACTAATTGCTCAGTGCGTGTCAGCAAATTCGCAAAGAATCCAGGCTCTTGCAGCAGCTTCAAATTGGCAAGACCTGCCGCCATTGCCACCGGATTACCACTGAGCGTACCAGCCTGATAAACCGGGCCAAGTGGCGCAATTTTGTACATGATTTCGCGCTTGCCGCCGTAAGCGCCAACCGGCATGCCAGCGCCAATCACTTTGCCAAACGTGGTCAGGTCAGGCTTTACGCCATAGACCTCTTGCACACCGCCGGGTGCTACGCGAAAGCCGGTCATGACCTCATCAAAAATCAACACCGCGCCATATTGGTCGCAAATAGCGCGCAAGCCGGGTAAGAACTCTGGATTCGGCAGCACCATATTCATATTGCCAGCGACCGGCTCGACAATGATGGCGGCAATATTGGCACCGTGCGCGGCAAAACACGCTTGAACCTGATCGAGCGCATTAAATTCACAGGTTAGCGTTAAATCCGCTAATGCTTTAGGCACGCCGGGCGAATTCGGCAGCCCCAAGGTAGCAACGCCGCTACCGGCTTTGACCAAGAATGAATCCCCATGCCCGTGATAGCAGCCTTCAAACTTGAGGATTTTATCGCGCCCGGTATAGCCGCGCGCTAAGCGAATCGCGCTCATGCACGCCTCGGTGCCCGAGCTGACCAAGCGCAGCATTTCAACGCTCGGCACTAATTTGCAGATTTCCTCGGCAAGTTCAGCCTCAGACGGGCAGGGCGCACCATAGCTCATGCCGTCGCGCGCGGCCTTGCAGACCGCCTCAACGATAGCCGGATGCGCATGCCCCGCAATCATTGGCCCCCAGGAGCCGATGTAGTCAATATAGCGTTTGCCCTCCACATCAAACAGATACGCCCCTTCAGCACGCGCGACGAAAAAGGGCTCGCCGCCAACCTGTCGAAAGGCGCGTACCGGGGAATTGACGCCGCCGGGAATAACAAGTTGGGCGCGGGCGAATTGGGCGGAATTGGTGGTCATATTGTCGTGCTTTTAGTGGATTTGGGCGGAGCTTAGCCTACGATGCGAGAAAGTCGTGTTTTTGTTCCCTCTCCACGCCTGCAAATAATCATTGAAACGCATGATTCGCGCGGGGAGAGGGTTAGGGTGAGGGGTAAAAATTGTTGCGCACGCCAAGTACATCTCACATCTCACGCACAATGCGCCTAGAAAGCCTTTACGAAACGCCGCGCCAATTTCCAGCCCCTCACCCTAACCCTCTCCCCGCGCGAAGTCTTTGATTCTATTGAACTATTTTTGCGTGGAGAGGGAACTAACCCCCAATTCCAACACCTCCCGTTGCTGCAAAGCCCACATACGCGCATATTCCCCGGCTTTTGCTAACAACTGCTCATGCGTGCCGGATTCGGCGATTTCACCGTCGATCAAAACCAAAATTTGATCGGCATTATTCCCGGCTCTAGGGGCGCGAAAAGCTTCATTGTGCGGGGTTTAGGCAACGAAGAGAGTTTTTGTTCGTGCTCACACGGGGCAGGGCGAGTGATGAGCCGCACCGAAGCAAAAAAAGCGCATCACGCTAAAAGAACACCGTGAAGCGACGGCGGGCGTGGAATGCCGTAAAGATAGCGATGTGATTGATGAAAGCCCAGCGGCTTATAAGTCGATTGAAGATGTGATGGCAGCACAAAGCGATCTGGTCGAAATTATGTTTACGCTTAAGCAGATTGTTTGTGTGAAGGGATGAGGGGTGGCAGCGCTAAATACGCTGCCAC
>JAYUUS010000111.1:0-14365 GCA_043754435.1 Rhodanobacteraceae bacterium | reverse complement strand
CTAAGCGTTGCACCATATGTGGAAAGCGCAGCGCCCATTCCAGCGCCTGAAAGCCACCCATCGAGCCGCCTAAAGCCAGCTTGATTTTGGTAACACCTAAGTGCGTCGCCAACATATGTTGATGCTGCACAATATCGCCAACGCTGATTTCCGGAAAGTCTGCGCCACCGTGAGTATGCGGCCCAGCGCTGCCGTAACAGCCGCCGAGCACATTGGCGCACACAATAAAATCCCGCCTTGGATCTAGCGCTTTACCAGCACCAAATAGCGCTGGCCACCAACTCTCAACATCACTGCTGCCGGTCAGCGCGTGGCACACCCAAACCGCGTTGTCGCCCGCTGCATTCAGTTTGCCCCAGCTTTGATAGCCTATTGTCGCGCGCTGCAAAGTAGCGCCGGAAGCCAACACAAAAGGCGCTTCCGGCGTGTAGTGCTGCACGCTGCTGGGTGTGTGGCCCGCGATATCCGGCTGAAACATAATGGCTTAGGCCGCCAGCTTTTCCGCAGCAACGATATTGCGCGTCAACTTGTCCAGCGCCTGAGCAAAGTCACCAATAATGTCTTCGATATGCTCAATGCCGACCGAGATGCGCACCAAGCCGGGCGTGACGCCACTTTGCAGCTGCTCAGCCGCGCTCAGCTGCTGATGCGTGGTCGCCGAAGGCTGGATAATCAGCGTTTTCGCATCACCAACGTTGGCGACGTGGCTGACCAGTTTGAGCGAATCAATCAATTTGCTAGCCGCTTCAAAGCCACTGGTTAGCTCCAAAGTAAACACCGAGCCAAAGCCGTGACGCAGATATTTTTTCGCGCGCAAATGGTTTGGATGATCGCTAAAGCCCAGATAGTTCACTTTCGCAACCTGCGGATGCGCACGCAGCCAATGTGCCAACTGATGCGCGTTTTGCTGATGCCGCTCAACGCGCAAGCTTAAAGTTTCTAAGCCTTGAATCAGCAAAAACGAATTGAAGGGGCTTTGGCTAGCGCCGAAATCCCGTAAGCCCTCAACCCGGGCACGGATCGCAAACTGGATATTGCCGAACGGGCCTTGGGGGCCAAAGGTGTCCGAGAAAACCAAGCCATGATAGGACGGCGATGGCTCGCTAAACAGCGGATATTTGGCTTTGCCGTTGTGCAATTGGCCGTAGTCAAACTTGCCCGCGTCAATAATCACGCCACCAATTGCGGTGCCGTGCCCGCCGATCCATTTGGTGGCACTGGCGACGACAATATCTGCGCCAAATTCAATCGGCCTGCATAAAAAACCGCCGGCACCGAAAGTGTTGTCGACAATCAAAATAATGCCGTGCTCATGCGCCAGCGCACTGAGCTTCAGAAAATCCGGCACGTTTGCGCCAGGGTTACCAATGGTTTCCACATACAGCGCTTTGGTGTTCTCATCAATCAGCGCCCGGAAGGTTTCCACGTCATCACCGTCGGCGAATTTGACCTGGATGCCCAAGCGCGGCAGGGACACCTTAAATTGATTGTAGGTGCCGCCATAAAGCTGACTGGTTGAAACGATATTGTCCCCGGCTTGCGCAATCGTCGTGATCGCTAATAGCTGTGCGGCTTGCCCGGATGCGGTAGCGACTGCGGCGACGCCGCCCTCCAACGCCGCGATGCGCTGCTCGAACACATCCGTCGTTGGGTTCATGATGCGGGTGTAGATATTGCCGAATTCTTTCAGGCCGAACAAATTAGCGCCGTGCTCGGCCGAATTAAAGGTATAGCTGGTGGTTTGATAGATCGGCACAGCCCGCGCATTGGTGCCGGGTGCGGGTGCTTGCCCGGCGTGCAGTTGCAGGGTTTCAAAGCGCAGTGCGGGCGCTTGCGTGGGGGTTTGGTTCGCGGTTTCAGTCATGGCAGCATTCCTAGAGTTAAAAGCAAGAAAGTTAAATACAGGCAGCAGGTTTAAGTGCGAAAAAGTTGGGCTGAACGGTGAAAATTTCGGCGCTTTAAACGTTTAGACGTCTAATTTCCGCTAGAATAGACGTCTAAACATCTAGCCGTCAAGTCATTTGACAGGTACTGCCAATCCGCTTAGTTTGTACGACTAATTTGGCGTTCAGCCATCGGAGCAAAAACATGGCACAGCAAAAGTTCGTAAACCCTTATGTCGAGCGCGGTAAGCGCGCGGAAGAAACTAAGAAAGTCACCGTCACTATTCCCACCCACGTTTTAAAAATGGTGATCGACGAACGTACCCGGCGCCAAATTAAAAGCCTGCGCCACGCAACGATTAGCGAGCTATTAGTCGAAGCATTCCTGCACGCATTTACCGGGCAATCGCTGCCGACCGATGAGGAGCTGGGGCGCGAAGAATAAGGGGCGTCATCGAAGCTGCTGAGCTGCATGCGTTCGATGCCGTACAGATCAAGCCTCCCTTCGGGTTCAACATGATCGTTAATGCTATTCAACGGGGAGTTCTTTTGAATGTCAAAGTGTACTTCGTGGTTGACCTGCGCCAAAAAATTTAATTAGCTCAATAATCACTAAGCCGGGTAGGTCATGCGTTTGCGCCATTTCATTGACAGTATTACGTTGCCTCTTGTCTTTTCATTGAGCCTGACTTTTTGGTTCAGTCTTGTTTTTTTAGGTGGCTGCGCTAGCCTACCGCGAATCGTGCCGGATTTATCCCGCCACACGCAGCCGCAAGTTAGCCTCAAAGGCGCACGCGGGCCACTTAGTGCGGCGCAAAGTAAGCTGATTTTGGAGCGTTTGCAAAACGCTGCAAAAAGGCAGCCACATCCCGCCGATCCACTAGACAATGCAACCAACAATATTTTTGAACGCCATTTGGCTTTAGAAGAAGCCATTATCGGCAGCCCTTTGACCGTGGGCAATGAAGTGGTGCTGCTACAAGATGGGCCGGCGACTTATGCGGCGATGCTGACGGCGATTGCGGGCGCCAAAGATCATATTAATATGGAAACTTACATCTTAGATGACGACGCCGTCGGTCAAAAGTTTGCGACGGCACTGATCGACAGACAAAAACAGGGCGTACAAGTCAATTTGATTCGCGATAGCGCCGGCACTTTCAGTACGCCATCAGCGTTTTTCCAAGCGTTAAAAGATCAAGGCGTAAACGTACTGGAATTTAACCCGGTCAATCCTTTGGCGGCGCGCAAAACCTGGGCGCTGAATCAACGCGATCACCGCAAACTGCTGATTATTGACGGGCGAATCGCGTTTGTGGGCGGCATCAACATTAGTTCGGTATATTCGAGTGGTTCCTTTAGCTCTACTAGCAAAACGCTTCCGAAGCGCGCGCTACCCAGCCCACCAGCAGCCACCGGTGACATTGGTGCCAGCGACGAAAAGAAAGTTACGATCGAATGGCGCGACACCGATTTACAGTTGCGCGGCCCAGTCGTGGCTGAATTTCAAAAGCTTTTTTTAGCAACGTGGAAAAAGCAGCATGGCCGTCCGGTCGCTGAAAAGATTTATTTTCCGCAGCTCGAAATTGTCGGCACCCAAGTGGTTCGCGCAATCGGCAGCGCACCGGAGGATCCTTTCAGCCTGATTTACGCGACGCTTATTTCCGCGATCAACAACGCGGAAACCAGCATTTATCTGACCAACGCGTATTTTGTGCCCGATCCACAGCTGCTGAGCGCGCTTAAAGCCGCCGCCCAGCGTGGCGTTGATGTGAAGTTGATTTTGCCCAGCCAAACAGACTCATGGCTGGTATTCCACGCCGGGCGGCGCTACTACTCTAGGCTTTTGCGCGCAGGCGTAAAAATTTATCAGCGGCGTGGCGTTATTTTGCATTCTAAAACCGTGTTAATTGATGGCGTTTGGGCCACCGTGGGTTCCACCAACCTGGATTGGCGCAGCTTTTTGCACAATCAAGAAATCAATGCGGTAGTGCTGGGCCCGGAATTTGGCAGCCAAGTAAAAGCAATGTTTGCGAAAGATTTAGCCGCGTCCGATGAAATTACGCGCGAGCAGTGGCACCGCCGTGGCTTAGGTCTGCGCATCAAAGAAATATTCGCCCAGACTTGGCAGTATTGGCTTTAGCGCTGCCAATGCGCGTCAGCGCACCGAAGCCCCGAGTTGCTAAGCATAGATTTCGCTTCAGCTAGCGCACCAAAACGCTAGCCATACATTTAGATTGCGATTACCAACTTAGAGGTTACGATGAAAAAGTCTTCAACTGCAGAAACGTCAAATCAGAAAGCTAAAGGCAGCGTCGCTGCACCTACTATAAAAGCGAGTGTCCCAGCAAATCCTATTCCAGCAAATCCTATCCCAGCAAATCCTATCCCAGCAAATCCTATTCCCACAGATACGACCGATGCTCCGATGCACGCAGCGCAAGGCAATGACGACATCATGAGTCAACCACAAGCAAGTCGAATCGGTAAGAAAAAGTCCTAAAGCTGCCAACGTGGGCGCGCAAAAGTCGCTTGGCCCTTAAATCCTGGCCTCGTCATTCCCGCATGATTTTGGCGGGAATCCAGTAATAAAACTTCCTGGATCCCTGATAAAAACGTTCGCGGATGACGAATAAGGGAAGCCAGATCAGTTTGAATGCACCCTCAAATCCCCCGCGAATGCTCTAAATTATCAAAGCGAGTATACATGCCGGTGAATTTTAGCTTGACTGTACCCGTGGGGCCGTTGCGATGCTTGGCGATAATGATTTCCGCTACGCCTTTTTCGGTGGATTCTTTGTTGTAGTAATCATCGCGATAGATGAAGGCAACGATGTCGGCGTCTTGCTCGATCGAGCCGGATTCCCGTAAGTCCGACATCATCGGGCGCTTGTCAGTGCGCTGCTCGACGGCGCGGTTGAGCTGGCTGAGTGCAATCACCGGCACGCTCAGTTCTTTCGCCATCGCTTTTAACGAGCGCGAAATTTCTGACACTTCGTTGGTGCGGTTTTCCGAGGTGCCGGGCACTACCATCAGCTGGATGTAATCGACCACAATCAGCCCCAGACCATGCTCCCGTTTCAACCTGCGCGCACGCGCGCGCACTTCCGCTGGGCTGAGCGAGCCTTCATCGTCAATAAACAGCTTCGCACCTCTGAGCAAAGACAAAGTGGAGGTGATGCGCGGCCATTCTTCTTCCGCCAAACGCCCCGAGCGCAGGTTATCTTGGCGGATGCGCCCAAGCGAGGAAATGGTGCGCAGCGCCAGCTGCTGAGTGCTCATTTCCATGCTGAAAACTGCCACCGAGCGCCCACTTTTCAGGCTGGCATACTCGGCGATGTTCATCACGAAGCTGGTGTTGTGTACACAAATATCGTTAGCGATGAAATTATGCGTTTCTGGAATCGTTAGGTCATAAACCTGTTGTGCGCCAGTTGCAACAATACTTTCAATGCGATCCCAATAGACATCGCTGTGCGCCAGCGCGCTGAGTTCAGCAGTCAATGCGCTGGGCGCGTGGTTATGCAACACCAGCGCGATCCGCGCCAGATGCGTACGGGAAAGCGCACGCATGCCGACGTGCGAATTGCTGTCGTTATAGCCACTGCGTCGCGCCAGTTCGGCCCAGCTTAGCCCCGCTTTTGCGCGCGCGATTTTGTCCCAAACTTGCACTGGAATCAGATCGACATTGCTCTGGCTAGGCTTGTTTGCAGTTGCTGCCACGACCGCAGCCAAAGCTGGCTCTTTACCCTTAATGCCAATTTCAGCGGCAAAAGTAGCAATCGAATTCGCGTCGGTAATATCCAATTGCCACGCGACACGCCGAGTTTCCTTGTACTTAACCGCGCGCTGGCGCAGTTTGGCGATTACGCCAAAACGCAGCAATAAATGCTGAAGTTGCCGGGCCATGCGTTCGGAAACGCTGGAAAATCCAAGCTGCGCTTGCCCGCTTTTAAGCACACTCGCCCAGCCATCGGTGGCAAATAATCGGTTGATAAATTGCGCGAGCTGGGCTTTAGGAAGCTGAAATACTTCTTTGGGAATGGTTTTGCTGTGTGCGCCTGAGCCCATCACGCCCAGTTGGCGTAACCAAAGCGTCATCGGATTGGGATCATGGCGACGGCTCAACGGGGCTGCCGGATTTATCTCTAGCTCGCCCCCAAGCTCTTTGAAAATTCGAGAACGCATAGCCGTATCAGGCATTTGTCGGCCAGCACGCCAGTAGCTAATGCTAGCCGTTGACACACCGACACTGCGCGCCAGCGATACCGCAGACCGGCCTGCGCCGGCTAGCGCGCTATTAAGCTGCTCCGAAAACACCTGACGATTGTGCAGTATCAGCGAATCTTCAGCCGCCACCTGCCAAGTCGGGGCAAACCCCGCCCGCTTTTCCACCGCGTTTGCCACCACGCCACCAAAGTCACCCACACTGCTAAGGAAATCATCGCGAATCACCGGGTTTGACGCGGTAAAGCGGGGCGTATTGCCGGTCAGCCCGCCATCGCCCAATAGATAAGCGAGTAAATTGACCTCACATTCGCGTATGGCTTGGCTACCAAATACCGCCAGCTTGCGCGGGACTGCAATCCAGTCGCCTTCGGCAAGCTCGTGTAGCGCTTTCCAGCCATCCATCGTCAAAAACGGATGTGCCGCCGTGCTTTCTACGCGTCGCCCAAGCCGGGTGATGACTTCAAAAGTTGGCTTTACGCCATCATCCACATACGCTGAAGGCGCGCTGGCGGTAATGCGAAATTGCTCAGACAGGGTGAAAAGTTCGGCCTTGCCCGCTTGATAAATGGCTTCAATCGTTTGTACGCTGCCGTCTTGCAGCACAATTTCTGTGTTCGCAGCGAGGCATTTCCCCATCGACGGACGCGCCGCAATAATGATCAAATCCGACGGCTGCAGGCCACTGGTGGCTTTATCCAAATCATAAAAGCCGGTGGACAAACCGGTGACATCTTCCGGTGAAGTGGAACGCTTTTGCAGCTCGTCCAAAGTTTGCACCAGCGCTTGCCGCAGTGGCGCTAAACCGCCTTTGCCACGGCTGCCCGCCTCGGCAATTTTGAAAACTTCGCGCTCGGCGGTTTCTAATTGCGCGCGCGAATCCATGCCGTCGGGTTCATAGACTGTGTTGACGATCTTGGAGCCGGCATCAAGCAGCTGACGCAGCACGCTTTTTTCGCGCACGATTTCCGCATATGCCACCACGTTTGCGGCGCCCGGCGTGTTATTCGCCAGCTCAATCGCATAGACCAAGCC
The DNA here is from genome assembly GCA_043754435.1 of Rhodanobacteraceae bacterium. Classification (GTDB taxonomy): domain Bacteria; phylum Pseudomonadota; class Gammaproteobacteria; order Xanthomonadales; family SZUA-5; genus JANNYA01. The sequence continues at coordinate 7,220 of JAYUUS010000111.1, read as the reverse complement.
ACCGGCGTCGTCCGCAAGTTGATTGCGCTGTAGCCAATCACCTAGCGTGACCGCATCGCAGGCTTGATTAGCTTCTTTCAACTGCGCAATGGCGCGAAACAGGATGCGGTGATCCTTGCGGTAAAAATCTTCTTCCATTAAACGATCCACCACGCGATCCCACGCGTTCGGGTCAATCAGCAGCGCGCCGAGCACGGCTTGCTCGGCATCAATAGAATGCGGCGGGGCTTTAACAAACTGCGACATCGGATCAAAGGGCTTATTTTTAGGCCGCCAATGATGGCGCAAATGCGCGGCGTTCGCGTAGAAGTTTGCGTTTGCGGCATCCATGTTGCTAAAATGAGACTTATTTCATAAATTGAGCCACACATGAGCATTATTGCCGCATACCCAACCATGGGCATACGCGAATTCAAAGCCAATTTGTCGGCAGTACTGAAGCGCGTGCAAAAAGGTGAGCGCATCACGCTGACCAACCACGGCGAATCCATAGTTGATCTGTGCCCGCCCACTGAGAAACCCGTCGACGAATTAAGCTGGGAGGAAGCGAAAGCCAAGCTGGATAAGGTATTCGGGCCGCGCAAGAAATTTGATGTGACAAAGTTAAAGCCTGCAGAGGCCGCGCTCAGTGGAATTTCGCTCGTTGAACAGCTTTTGGAAGATCGGGGTGAGCGTTGATTGCCTACGTAGAGTCTTCTGGGCTTGCAATGCTAGCCTTGCGTCAACCAGGGCATTTGGAGCTACAAAGTCGATTGTTGGCTTTCGACGAGCAAGTTTGCCACGTGATCGGCATTATTGAATTGAGCAGCGCCGCCGCACGCTGGATACGACGCACCCAGCCGACCCCGGAATATGCGCAATCGGTGCGTGAGAGCATTGAGGAAATTTGGCGTACAACCACAAAGTATGCAATCGACGACGCCCAAATCCAACGCGCCGCCGGTCTGTGCGAACGCTACCAATTGCGGGCTTATGACGCCCTGCACTTAGCTGCGGCCGAGTCGCTGATGCGCATCGTCAGCAGCAAACATATGCGCTGGTTCGGTTTTGATGAGCTGCAAAACAAGGCAGCCGTGGCCATTGGGTTGCGGGATGGCATGCTGGATTAGTGCCGTTTATTGTGGCGGCGGCGGCGGCGGCGGTGGCGGACGGTGACTGGCATTAAATTCATGCAATTTTTGCATTTGTTCAGCGCTAAGAATGGCCGCCAAGGTCGCTTGAGTCGCGGCGCGGATTTGTTCGTGCCGTTCGCGATTAAGTGCCTCAAGTGCACGCATTTGCTCGTGCTGCGTATCAAAAATAGCTTTTACGGGCGCAACTTGTGCCTCCGTTAAAGCCAGCGCAGTCGCCACTTCAGAAAAGGGCGGCGGGCCAGGCGGTGGGCTAGGTCGGCCGGGTTCAGCCGTAGCGACGAGCATATTGAGCGTTAGCAGCAGTGCCAAAATTGTGCGGGTCATCATCTTGCTCCAAATATGAGTGGTGTGTAGACAAGGTGCGCCACAAATGCGCAGACGCGGCGTAGACTTTATGGAGAATTTGCGTAGATTCGGGAAACCGTTTCAAAATATCCGAACGTTACGTGACTGTTAAAGAATCTTAATAGCACTGATTCGCATTTGCGGTATGCTTATCGCTATGGACACCCCGCAAACCCAAATCATGCACCTGAATACCGCATCCGATGATGCCTTTCCTGAGAACGATACGGCTTCGGGCACCGAATTTGGCATTGCCTATGCGCATACGCGCACCCTAGATCAACTCGGCAAAGGCGAACAGGCCATTGTTGCGGCGATCAACCCGAGTTTGGCGTTTGGCTCTCTGGACGCACTTGTCACCCGGCGGCTTTGGGAACTTGGCTTTTTACCGGGTGCTTTGATCAGTGTGGTCGGCTTTGGCTTGCTCAATCGCGACCCAGTTGCGGTGAAAATTGGCGGCACCAAATTCGCGCTGCGCCGCGCCGAAGCGCAAAAAATTCTGGTCACTGCCAAATTAGCGATGCCTAATCAAAAAACGGTCGATAAATGAGCAGCGACGCACTTCGTATTGCGCTCGTCGGCAACCCGAACTGCGGCAAAAGTGCGCTGTTTAATTTACTCACCGGCAGCCGCCAAAAAGTCGCGAATTACCCCGGCGTAACCGTAGAAAAGCGCGAAGGTGAATTCACCGACGCCAAGCAGCGCCGCTGCGCAGTACTCGATTTGCCCGGCACCTACAGTTTGCAGGTCACCAGTGCCGACGAACGCGTGACTCGTGATGTAGTGATCGGTGGTTTTGGCAGCGAATTACCGCCGGATTTACTGGTCGCGGTGCTGGACGCCACGAATTTGCGCTTAGGTCTGCGCCTGATTTTGGAGCTCAAAGCGCTCGGTAGGCCGATGATCGTGGCGCTGAATTTGATTGATCTTGCGCGCCAACGCGGCTTGGAAATTGATGTTTTAAAACTGCAGCTGGGTTTGGGTTTGCCGGTGGTGGAAACCGTGGCGGTGCGCAAACGCGGCGCCCAGGCTTTAGTGGAGGCAATTGCCGCGTTTACGCCGCAAGTTTTAACGCAAGGCGATGCGCTCAAGCGCGTCAATGCCGCACCGGCAAACCCAGCGCGCCGTATCGCCGTGCCAGAAGCCGACGCGCACAGCATCCAGACGCTCTACACCCAAGTTGAGGCTTTATTGGATGCGTCAGTAAGCAAAGAATGTGTGCTGCCCGCGTGGCAGGATCGGCTAGACGCGCTGGTCATGCATCCGGTTTTGGGGCTGGGGCTGCTGGCGCTGGTGCTGTTTTTTATGTTCCAAGCGGTATTCGCCTGGGCTGCACCACTGATGGAAGGGCTAACCGCAGGCGTGATGCTGCTGAGCGATTTAGTGACTGGCTCAATGCAGGAAGGCCCGCTTAAAAGCTTGCTGCGTGACGGGTTATTCGCGGGCGTTGGCAGCGTGGTGGTGTTTTTACCGCAGATTTTGATCTTATTTGCCTTTATTTTGGCGCTGGAAGATTCGGGCTATTTACCGCGCGCGGCATTTTTGCTGGACCGTTTGATGCTGAGCGTGGGTTTATCGGGGCGCTCTTTTATCCCGTTACTGTCCAGTTTCGCCTGTGCGGTGCCCGGAATTATGGCGACGCGCACGATTACCAACCCGCGCGAACGCCTAGTCACGATCATGATTGCGCCGCTAATGACCTGTTCGGCGCGGCTGCCGGTGTACACCTTAATTATCGGCGCCATGATTCCGCGCCAGAGCGTGTTTGGCTTTTTTAATTTACAGGGTGTTACTTTATTTGCGCTGTATGTGCTGGGCATTGTTAGCAGTATTGTGGTTGCCGCCATCGCCCAACATGCGGTGAAAGTGCGCACCGCATTTCCGCTGCTGCTGGAGTTACCAAGCTATCGCTGGCCGCATCCGCGCAATTTGCTGCTGGGTTTGTGGGAGCGCGCGCGGATTTTCTTGCGCCGTGTGGGCACGACGATATTAGTGTTGATGATTTTGCTGTGGTTTCTGGCGTCCTACCCAAGCGCGCCGATTGGTGCAACGGAATCGGCGGTGTATTACAGCTTTGCCGGGCTGATTGGCCGTGGCCTAGAAGTGCTGTTCGCACCGATCGGCTTTAGCTGGCAGATTTGTATCGCGTTAGTGCCCGGCATGGCGGCGCGCGAAGTCGCGGTGAGCGCCTTGGGCACGGTGTATGCGCTCTCCGGCACTGATGACCAAGTGTCGAATGCCTTAGCTCCCATTATTGCCAGCCAGTGGAGCTTAGCGACGTCTTTAGCCTTCCTGGCCTGGTATGTCTACGCGCCGCAATGCCTTTCAACGTTGGCGGTCACGCAGCGGGAAACCAATTCTTGGAAAATGACCGCATTGATGACCAGCTATCTGTTTGCGATGGCCTATGCGGCAGCGTTTTTGACCTATCGCATCACGCTTTACTTGACTTAGTGAGGTACTGATGATTTCCCTACAGCTGTTAATTGTTCTGTGCATCGTTGCTATTGCCGCAATCCAACTTGCGCAAAATGTGCGCAGTCACTGGCGCAATGCGATGGCAAAACAGAAAAGTAACTGCGGTGCTTGCACGACTTGCCCGGTAGCGGGTAAGAGACAAGGGCGCTAGCTGCGTTTTACTTTGCCCTAAAAGCTTTACATGGCTTACCAAGCCGCGTGCGCTTGCCTACACTTAGCGCCCCTACTCAAATAAGCCTCAGTCTTGCGGGGCACACACCTTATGTTGAATATTTTCACGCATCCATACGTGAATACTGCCAAGGCGGCACGCTCTTGAAACCTACAGCGCCCAAAGCGACCGATATAATTGACGCCAAAAGCCCGGTGGCTGGGAAAAGCGCAGCTGTTGGCAAAAGCTCAGCCGCGCCTAAAATCCCCATTAAAAGCGCGCCGCAGGCTGCGAAAAAGCGCCCTGAGCAAAAGGCCGTGGGTGCTACTTCGGCAAGCGCAGCACCCAGAGTACGCAAACAACGCCCTCTGATTTTGGACGGCGCGCGCCTGACGCGGCGCGCGGTGTTGGATGTGGCGTATCGCGGGCGCCCGGTGGAATTGGCACCGAACGCGCTGCGGCGGGTGACTAAGGCAGCCAAATTTCTGGAGGCCGAGCTCAAGCGCGGCGTGCCTTTGTACGGCGTCACCACCGGATTTGGCTCCAACGCGGATCGTCTGCTAGCTGTGGATCGCTTACGCACAGAGCTAGGGGACGCTGACACCGCAAACGCGCCCTTAAAACTCAGCCTGATCGAAGAATTGCAGCATAATTTAATCGTTAGCCACGCCGTTTGCGTCGGCACGCCGCTGCCGGTTGAAGTGGCGCGCGCGATGCTGGTGATTCGCCTAAACACGCTTTTGGGCGGGCATTCGGGCATCCGTACGAAGGTGCTCAAACTGATGCTGGCACTGCTCAATTTGGGCATTACGCCCGTCGTGCCAGAGTTGGGCTCAGTCGGTGCCAGTGGTGATTTGGCACCACTCTCGCATTTGGCGCTGCCGCTTTTGGGTTTAGGCGAAGTCCTATTCAAAGGCGAACGTCTAGCGGCCAGCGTGGTGCTGGAAAAGCTCGATTTGACGCCAGTGCGGTTGAGCTGCAAAGAAGGCTTGGCGCTGAATAATGGCACCACGCAAATGCTGGCGATGGCGGTGCTCACCTTAGATCGCTTTGAAGCGGCACTGAAGCAGGCGGATATCAATGCCGCGCTGACGCTGGAAGCTTTTTGCGGCCGCTCGGACGCCTTTGATGCGCGCGCACATGCCTTACGCCCACACCCAGGCCAAGTCGCCACCGCCGCCAATATTCGCGCACTGACCGCAGGTTCTGGCTTTGTCGATATTGCCTACCACCGGGTGCCGCGTTTTAGCCCTTGGGGGCCGAAATCCTGGGCGGAAGGGCAAACGCGACAGCACACCTTTGATATTCGCTGGGACTATGTCTTGCAAAGCGAGCGCGAAGGCCGCGAAGGTTTTTTTGCCAGCCACCTACCGTTTCGCGGCGGCAAAAAATTTCAGCCGCAAGACGCTTACAGCCTGCGCTGCGTGCCGCAGGTGCATGGCGCGGTGAAAGATAGCTATTTGCATGTATGCCGGGTGATGGATATCGAACTGAACGCGGTGACTGATAACCCGCTGATCTTCCCCGGCGCGCCCGATTCCGATGTCGTGCGCGTACTATCAGCGGGCAATTTTCACGGCATGCCGCTGGCGCTGGCGCTGGCGCAGCTCAAGTGTGCAATGCCGGTGTTGGCCTCCATCAGCGAGCGGCGGCTCAATAAATTAGTCGACCCAGCTACCAATGACGGCCTGCCGCCGTTTTTGATTGGCAATGAAGATGGCACCGATTCAGGCCTAATGATCGTGCAATACACCGCCGCCGGTATTGTGAATGACCTAGCATCCCGCGCCAACCCAGCGTGCGTATATTCGGTGCCCACCAGTGCCAATGCTGAAGATCATGTGTCGATGGGCACCAATGATGCGCGCCACGCATTAGCGATGATTGAGCAGCTGGAATCGGTGTTGGCGCTGGAGCTAATGACGGTGCTGCAGGCGTTGGAATATCGCATGCAGGTGTTGGATGCGGCGGCCAGTTTGGCGACGAATATTGGTATCCAGGGTTTGCGCAGCAAAATCCGCAACGTTTCACCGGTCAGGCCCGATGACACCGAACTCTTGGCTGCAGACGTGAAACGCCTGCAGGCCGATTTACGCAAGTTAAGCAGCGTAAAACCTAGCCCCGTCGCCCTGCGCGCCTTGAGCGTGGTGCGCGAAGCGGGTTTAAGGTTTATGGCGCATGACCGCTTATTGGCCCCGGATATTGAATTGGCGCAAAAATTAATTCGCAAGCGCACCGTGTTGCAGGCGGTTGAAGCTATGCTGCCCGAGTCTTTGAGCTTGGATTAACGCGATGCGCAGTCAATTTGGACGTTTGCTTGGTCGCCGTCTCAGCTTTTGAGACACCGCAGCTTGAAACTAAGCGCACCTCCCAAACTGGCATTCGCACATGCAAACGTCCGCTACTACTCGCACATCGGTAATTTTCCGTACTTGGCTGGCCTTGGGCCTTGCCGCTAATCTAGCTTTTGCTGCAAATTCTGAGCCCACGTTGTTTGGCCCGGCATGGCTGTGGTTGATTGCCATACCCTTAGCCGCCTACGCCCTAATCATCTTGCCCAGCGCACTGCAGTCTATCGCGCATAAATCCCTGCGCGCGTGGGATTTTCGTGCTGGGGCTCAAGCGATCAGGGTGCGGCGATAACCCTGCGGGGTTAACTCAACTCTTCAAGCATATGGGTGTGATTGGTGTAAATGCAGATATCCCCTGCGATCTTCAGCGATTTACCAACAATTTCACGCGGCGGCATTTCGGTATTTTCTAACAGCGCCTTAGCTGCGGCTAAGGCGTAATTGCCGCCGGAACCAATCGCGATCAGCCCCATTTCCGGTTCCAATACATCGCCGTTGCCCGTGATAATCAAACTGGCTTCGCGATCAGCTACCGCCAACATCGCCTCCAGCCGCGCCAAACGCCGTTCCGTGCGCCAGTCTTTTGCTAACTCGACCGCCGCCCTAACCAAATGTCCGGAGTGCTTTTCTAGCTTGCTTTCAAAAAGCTCGAACAAAGTAAAGGCATCGGCGGTCGCGCCGGCGAAGCCCGCCAGCACTTCACCTTTCCACAAGCGCCGAATTTTCTTCGCATTGCCTTTCACAATCGTGTGGCCTAGCGTG
>JAYUUS010000110.1:0-14383 GCA_043754435.1 Rhodanobacteraceae bacterium | reverse complement strand
GGGTGAGGACAAAAACTGCGCGACATGCAGCTCCAGCGCTAAGCCCAGCTGCTGCGTTTTGAAGCGGGCAATAGCATGCGGCGCGATGATCTTTTCTTGCACTGCCAGCGTGCTTAAGTCACTCAAAAGGCATTCGAGCGCGGCGCTGATGGCACGCTGTAATTCCGGGCTATAACCCCGACTAGCAGCAGCGGCCAGCAGCACACAGCCGCCAGGAAAGCCGGCATCACCGCTGATCCAATCCGCCCAGCGCGTTCGCGCAAGTTCAAAACTCAGTGATTGAATATGATCGTATGCAAAAATATGCGCGCGCATGAGCTTGACGGCATGCGCCAAAACGGTGACTTGAAGTGCTGCTTTATCCGGGAATAAGCGCTGCATTGCGCCTTTGGATAAGTGGGCAGCGGCCGCAGCACTGCCGTAGCTAATGTTGCTAAGGCCTTCACGACTGGCAAGTACAGCCAAGCGACTTAATGAGGCAAGTTCGGTGTGTTCAGATTTTCGCATGGGGCAAATGTATCGCGAATACAATAAAAATACGAGTGTATTTTAATTGGAGAATTTTCAAATCTGGCTTGACGGCTCCACATAAGCTCGATTACCGTGCGAACGACCTCGACTTAAGAGCAACGCACATGGCAGCAATACCCGCATCTAGTTCGTTTAAACCAAACCCCAAAAACCCCACTTTGCCGACTAATATCGCCGCATCCAATGCTGAAGTACTATCCGACAGCACGCCGATCATGGGCGCTGAGATCATCTGCAAGGCGCTGAGCGAGGAAGGGGTCGAAGTCATCTTTGGCTATCCGGGTGGTGCGGTGCTCTATATTTATGACGCGATTGGCAAACAGGAGAAATTTCGCCACATTTTGGTACGCCATGAACAGGCCGCCGTACACGCGGCCGATGCCTATTCGCGCAGCTCGGAAAAAATTGGCGTGTGTTTGGTAACGTCTGGCCCGGGCCTGACCAATGCCGTGACGGGCATTGCCACGGCTTACATGGATTCCATTCCGATGGTGATTCTGTCCGGCCAAGTGCCGACGCACGCCATAGGTCAAGATGCGTTTCAAGAATGCGACACGGTGGGAATCACCCGCCCGTGCGTGAAGCACAATTTCTTGGTCAAACGCGTGGAAGATTTGGCGGAAACGCTGGCGAAAGCCTTTTACATCGCGCGCACCGGTCGCCCCGGGCCGGTGTTGGTGGATATACCTAAAGACATTACCTTAGCCAAGACCGCGTATTCTTATCCGAAAAAAATCAGCATGCGCAGCTATCGTCCGGTGGTGAAAGGGCATTCCGGGCAAATCAAGAAAGCCGCGCAGGTGATCGCTAGCGCCAAGCGGCCGATGATTTATAGCGGCGGCGGCGTAATTCTGGCGAACGCCTCGAAAGAGTTGAATCAGCTGGTCAACATGACCGGCTTTCCCTGCACCAATACTTTGATGGGTTTGGGTGCCTACAAAGCTAGCGATCAGAAATTTCTGGGTATGCCAGGGATGCACGGCACCTATGAAGCGAATTTGTCAATGCAAAACTGCGATGTGCTCATTGCCATCGGCGCGCGTTTTGATGACCGTGTGATTGGCAACCCGAAAGATTTTGCCAAAAATCCGCACCAGATTATCCACATTGACATTGACCCGTCCTCCATTTCCAAACGCGTGCGGGTCGATTACCCGATTGTCGGCGACGTCAAAGAAGTGATGAAAGAATTAATCACGCAAATAAACGCCCTGCAGGGCGAAGAAGGCCTATTTGATCAAACCGCACTGAAAGCTTGGTGGAGCCAGATTGAGCTGTGGCGCGCGCGCGATTGTCTAAAGTTTGATCGCACCAGTAAGCTGATTAAGCCGCAGTTTGTGATTGAAAAACTGCACGAAGTCACCAAGGGCGACGCGTTTATCACATCCGACGTGGGCCAGCATCAAATGTGGGCGGCGCAGTTCTATAAATTTGATAAGCCTAGGCGCTGGATCAACTCCGGCGGCTTGGGCACGATGGGTTTTGGCTTGCCAGCGGCGATGGGCGTGCAAATGGCGAACCCAAAAGCCACCGTCGCCTGCGTGACGGGCGAAGGCTCGATTCAGATGAATATTCAAGAGCTTTCCACCTGCAAGCAGTATCGTTTGACGCCCAAAATCATAAATCTCAACAACCGTTTTTTGGGCATGGTGCGTCAGTGGCAGCAGATTGAATATAGCTCGCGTTATTCCGAGTCTTACATGGATGCGCTGCCCGATTTTGTGAAGTTGGCCGAGTCTTACGGCCATATCGGCATGCAAATTGAGAAGGCGGGCGATGTCGAAGGCGCACTGCGTGAAGCCTTTGCGATGAAAGATCGACTCGTATTTATGGATTTTTTAACCGATCAAACCGAAAACGTTTGGCCGATGGTGAAGGCGGGCAAAGGCTTGTCGGATATGTTGATGTCCTCGGAGGACTTGTAAATGGCTGACTGGTTTAACTCAGAAAAAGCGCCACGCCGTATTATTTCGATTTTATTAGAAAACGAATCCGGTGCGCTCTCACGGGTGGCCGGGCTGTTTTCCGCGCGCGCCTACAATATCGAAACGCTGACCGTGGCCCCGACTGAAGACCCGTCGCTATCACGCATGACGATTGTGACCACCGGCAGCCCGGATGTGATTGAGCAAATCACCAAGCACTTAAATCGCTTGATCGAAGTGGTTAAAGTGATTGATTTAACCGATGGCCCGCATATCGAGCGCGAATTAATGCTGGTCAAAGTGCGCGCCAGCGGTGTGGAGCGCGAAGAAATGAAACGCATGGCCGAAATTTTTCGCGGCAGCATTATTGATGTCACCGAAAAGTCCTACACCATTGAAGTCACCGGCGATAAATCCAAGCTGGACGGCTTTTTGCAAGCGATTGATCCTGCGGCAATTCTTGAGACTGTACGCACGGGCGCTTCGGGGATTGGGCGCGGGGAAAGGATGTTGCGGGTTTGATAGGCTGCTTTCCCAAATAATTGTTTTGCACAGAATTAAAATTCTGCGAAAAATTCGTCATCGCGAGGAGCGCAGCGACGTGGCGATCTTGATGCGCTGAGATTGCTTCACTTCGTTCGCAATGACGAAACGCCGATAAGGTAATGGTATTGCTAATTTAGCCCAGAGTTCTAAACCAAATTACAAATATATCACCGCATAACATCAACTAATAAGGAACCCCCATGAAAGTTTTTTACGACCAAGACGCCGATCTCAGCCTCATCAAAGCCAAACAAGTCGCCATTATCGGTTACGGCTCACAAGGCCATGCGCACGCACTGAATTTGCACGACAGCGGCATGAATGTTGTGGTTGGTGCGCGCAAGGGCGGGCCGTCCTGGGGCAAAATCGAGGGTGCGGGATTAAAGGCCATGGAGATTGCTGAGGCCGTGAAAAGCTCAGATTTTGTCATGCTGCTAATGCCGGATGAGCATATCGCCGATGTTTATCGCAGCCATATCGAACCAAACCTCAAACACGGCGCAACCTTGGCGTTTGCACACGGCTTTAACGTGCATTACGGGCAAGTGCAGCCGCGCGCGGATTTGGACGTGGTTATGATAGCCCCCAAAGCGCCCGGCCACACTGTGCGCGGCACCTACGCCCAAGGCGGCGGCGTGCCGATGTTGATCGCCGTGCATCAAGACGCCACTGGCAAGGCGCGCGCAACCGCAATGAGCTACGCCGCAGCCATTGGCGGCGGGCGCGCGGGTATTATCGAAACCAACTTCCGCGAAGAAACCGAAACTGATCTGTTCGGCGAACAAGCGGTGCTGTGCGGGGGTGCGGTGGAGTTAATCAAAGCTGGGTTTGAAACCTTGACCGAAGCCGGTTATGCGCCGGAAATGGCGTACTTTGAATGCCTGCACGAGCTGAAGTTGATTGTCGATCTGATTTATGAGGGCGGCATTGGCAATATGAACTACTCAATTTCCAATAACGCCGAATACGGTGAATATGTGACTGGCCCTAAGATCGTGACCTCAGCCACCAAAAAGGCCATGAAGAAAGCGCTGCACGATATTCAAACCGGCGAATACGCGAAAAGCTTCATTTTAGAAAACAAAGCGGGTGCGCCGACGATCCTGAGCCGTCGCCGTTTAACTGCGGAACACCCGATTGAGCAAGTGGGTGCCAAATTGCGCGAGATGATGCCGTGGATCAAGAAGAATAAATTGGTCGATCAAAGCAAAAACTAACGGTTTGTTGGATGCTACAGGCGCAAAACCCGGGCTTTAGGCTCGGGTTTTGCGCTGTGCGCCCGCAACCTAGCCCGATTTTTTGTTAAACCATTCGGCAAAAACCTGAGCCGCAACCAAACACCCGTTTAGACGTCCGCACGGTTTTTGGCTTGACGTGTATTATTCGCGCCCTCTCAACCTAAACAATTCCAAGGACTCCTCTGATGAGTGCATATCTTTTTACGTCTGAATCCGTCTCCGAAGGCCACCCGGACAAACTTTGCGATCAAGTTTCTGATGCCGTGTTAGACGCGATTTTGGCGCAAGATAAAAATGCGCGCGTCGCTTGTGAAACCTTGGCAAAAACCGGTGCGGTAATTGTTGCGGGTGAAATCACGACTTCGGCTTGGATTGATATCGAAGCCATCACGCGCAAAGTCGTGACGGATATCGGTTATGACAACTCGGACGTTGGCTTTGATGGCAACACCTGCGCGATCATTAACATGATCGGCAAGCAAAGCCCTGATATTAATCAAGGCGTTGACCGCAAGAGTCCAGAAGAGCAGGGCGCAGGCGATCAAGGCCTGATGTTCGGCTATGCCTGCAACGAAGCGCCGGAATTCATGCCAGCGCCGCTGTATTACAGTCATCGTTTAGTCGAGCAACAGGCCAAAGTGCGTAAGGCGAAAAAATCAGCGCTTCCGTGGCTGCGTCCCGATGCGAAAAGTCAAGTGACGTTGCGCTATGAAAACGGCAAAGTTGCCGGTATTGACGCCGTGGTGCTATCCACCCAGCATGATCCTTCGGTCAAATTGAAAGATTTGCGCGAAGGCGTGATGGAGTTAATCATAAAGCCCGTTTTGCCGGCTAAATTGGTCGATAAAAAGACCAAATTCCACATCAATCCAACCGGAAACTTTGTAATTGGCGGTCCAGTTGGTGATTGTGGCTTGACCGGTCGTAAAATCATCGTTGACACATACGGCGGTATGGCACGCCACGGCGGCGGTGCGTTTTCGGGTAAAGATCCCTCCAAGGTTGACCGCTCTGCCGCTTATGCAGCGCGCTATGTTGCTAAAAACATCGTGGCAGCCGGCTTGGCAGATCGTTGTGAAGTGCAAGTAAGCTATGCGATTGGCGTGGCAGAGCCGACCTCTATTTCCGTGACCACTTTTGGCACCGGCAAAATCGAAGATTCCGTGATCGAGCAATTGATCCGTGCGCACTTCGATTTACGTCCGTATGGTATCTTGCAAATGCTTGACTTAATCCACCCGGTTTATCAGCCGACGGCAAGCTATGGCCACTTTGGCCGTAAACCCTATGCGATGAAGCTTGCCGATGGTTCAGTAGCAACCGCGTTTAGCTGGGAAAAAACCGACCGCGCTGAAGCGTTGCGTAAGGCAGCTGGGTTGAAGTAAGGCATTATTTGAATAGCGCATGAACCTCGTCTTTGCGAGCGTAGCGAAGCAATCTTGTCTTTTAGTCGAGGGGAATTGAGATTGTTTCACTACGTTCGCAATGACGAAACCCTGGATTCGTGGAAAACGCCACGTCTTCACATCAGCGCACCCCAAAAAGACCGACCTTGGAACTTGGCCCGTAAATTCGCTACATTAGCGTGTGGCTAAAACCGTTCAATCTAAGACTAATTTTATACTCGTGCTCTTGCTGATCGGTGCCAGTGCGGCGGTCGGCATCTATCGAAACCAGCGCAGTGCGCAGGTGTTTTCAAAGCCTTTGTTTGAGCCGGTGGCACCGACTGAGATCATTACAGCGAGTGAAATTGCCGCTAAAACCATCACGCCACCTGTAATCTTCAAACCGCCCATTCGCGAGGCCGTTCCGGCGTCAGATATAGCGTTTCAGCCCGAGGTTTTGGCAGCGACCATTAGCCGCACGCTGCAGGCGCGCCGCGCGTTTAGTCGCGATGAACTGCGCCAGCTGCGGGCTTTATTTGCCCCGCCTCCCGCGCCGCCTTTGGCCTCTAAAAAAATTGTGACTGCCGCGCGCGAAGCGGTGCTTGACGCGCTGTTGGAAGCGACGCGTGGCCGGGTTGAAGATTTTCTACTGAATGATGCGGCCAGCTTATTGGCGGCATTTGAAGCCACACAAACCAACAAAGTGCTACAAATAAAAACGCGAATCAAAGATGCAATCGCCCGTGTTGGCAAGCTTGAGCGTGCGGAGCAGTTGCTGCAGGTGTTGCCGCTTTCGCGAGAGCGCCTTGAATTAGCTGTTGCAAATTTGCAGGCGGTATTGAAGGTGGATAAGGCAAATGCGCGCGCGGTACTAGCATTGAATCTAATGGCGCAAAACACCTGTTTAAGTGCGCGTGCATTCGGCGAACAATATGACTTCCAGGAAGGATTTGAGCAACTGCTGATTGCGGAAAAGCACGCGCCTAGTGGCAGTGCAATCCGCGCCGAACGGGCTGCGCTGTATATTGCGCAAGCCAATGCGGAAGCCGCACTGCTGCAGGCGTTCTCGAATGCGTTGGGCGCAAGAAATTTTACCGCAGCGGCCGAGGCTTTAGCCAAGCTAGGGCGGTTTTTGCCAAGCGAGCGGGTTAGCTCAATGCGCTCACAAATTACCAATACTGAGCTTTATGGCGGCTTTGAGCGAGGCCAGATTTTTAGCGATTTGCTGACAGCGCCCGGATCAGCCGGGGTTACAGCTGCGGTTACAACCACAGTTAGCGCGACTGGACCCGAGCTGCGGGTGCTGCCGATCGGCAGCTTTGTTATGGGTTCGCCGGAAAACGAAGCGGGTCGCATTGCCACAGAAGGCCCGCAGCGGGAGTTGCGTTTGTCGCTTGGGTTTGCGCTTTCCGTCAGTGAAATTAGCGTGGCGCAATTTGCCAATTTCATCGCAGAGACGGCTTATGAAACGGACGCCGAGCGTTTGGGCAGCTCGATTGTTTATGATGAAACCAATGGCCGCATGAGTGTGTTGGAAAAAGCGAATTGGCGCTCTGACTATTTAGGTAAACGCGCCTTGGACACGATGCCAGTGACTCACGTTTCCTATAGCGACGCGGTTGAATATGCGCTTTGGCTGAGCCGGGCCAGCGGTAAACGCTACCGATTGCCGAGCGAGGCCGAGTTTGAGTACGCCATGCGGGGCGGCACTGATACGCCGTATTGGTGGGGAAACGGTGCCCCCAAACTGATCGTGGAAAATTTGACGGGTAAGAATGACAAATCTGATAGCGGCCGCAGCTGGAGCGCCGGATTCGCCGGTTACGCGGATCAATTCTGGGGGCCAGCACCCATTCAAAGCTTTTTGCCGAACGGATTCGGTTTGCTGGATATCGCTGGCAACGTCAGTGAATGGACCGCAGATTGCTGGCATGAGTCCTATGCGCGTGCGCCGCTTGATTTCAGCGCTTGGGAAAACCCCGGTTGCGCACAGCGCGTGGTGCGCGGTGGCTCCTGGGGCAGCGCGCCCGCTGAATCGCGCTCGGCAAGCCGCGCGGCATTTATCTCCACACATCGCAGCGCAAAAATTGGCTTTCGCGTGTTGCGCGAGCTTTAGGCCTGTGCAGCAATTCGCCCGTTACACTTGAGCCAGAACGACCTTATTAACGACCTTATTTAAGAGTACGCCATACCATGTCTGATTACCCAAGCTTACCCCGCACCCTGAGCGCCGCTGAACTACGGGTGCTCGGCACCTTGATTGAAAAGTCTTTGACCACGCCTGAGCAATATCCGCTTTCCTTAAATGCCATTAAAGTCGGCTGCAATCAAAAGACTTCCCGTGAACCCGTGGTTAATTTTGATGAGCGCACCGCCGGTATGGCGCTGCGGGATTTGATTGACTTAAAACTTGCGAAAGAGGTTTTTCCACCCGATCGGGGTGCGGTGAAATACGAACATCGCTTAGGCGCATGCCTAGATTTAAGGGCACCCGCAGTGACGGTGTTGGCCACGCTGATGCTGCGCGGTGCGCAAACCACCGGTGAGCTGCGTCAAAATGGGCATCGCTTACATGCCTTTGAAACGCTTGGGCATTTAGAGGACGTGCTGGATCGGCTGTCAGAACGCGGTTTAGCCCTAAAACTTGAGCGTGCGCCCGGCCAGCGGGAGGAGCGCTATGTGCATCTGTTGGGCGAAAAAGATGCTGCACTCAAACAGGCCGCCGCCACTTCAGGCCGCGAATTTGCGCCTGAGCGCGCTGCAGTAGAGCGAACCAGTGCTGCCGTGACAAGTAGCGCTGATATTTCTGCACTTTATGCAGAAATTGCTGAGCTTAAGCAGCGCTTGGAAAGCTTGGAGGCGCGTTTTGAAGCTTGGCAGTAGCTCAGGACAGGTACACTTGATGACTCAAAAAATACTGAGTTACTGATTTTGAATACCCATAACTCCATCGCCTCTGAACGTGTGAACGAACTGAGCGAAGCAAGCGCAGCTGAGAGCCAATTGCGTGCGCGCTTTTCCAATGCGCTACAGCAAACGCTGCAAAGCCTAGGCTATATACACTTCACGCCAATCCAGCTGGCTGCTTTGCCGCTGATGTTGGACGGTTTCGATGTGCGGTCGCAGGCGAAAACCGGCAGTGGTAAGACGGCGGCGTTCGGCTTGGCTTTGCTGAGCCGATTGACGCTTGAGCGCATTGCGCTGCAGGGGCTTGTGCTGTGCCCGACCCGGGAGTTAGCAGATCAAGTGGCGGCGGAGCTGCGGCGCTTGGGCAGTGCGATGCCCAATCTAAAAATATCCACCATTTACGGCGGCGTGGCAATCGGGCCACAGCAGGCTTCATTGACTAAACATGCGCCGCATTTAATTGTGGGCACGCCGGGCCGGGTTTTGGATCACTTTGAAAAAGGCCATTTGAACTTCGATGACGTGCAGGTTTTGGTGCTGGATGAGGCCGACCGGCTGCTCGATATGGGTTTTGCTGACAGCATGACGGCGCTGATTGGTCAGATGCCCAAAGCCCGCCAAACGCTGCTGCTTTCCGCGACCTTTCCCAGTGCGGTTGATCTGTTGTCGAATCAGGTGCAGCAAGACGCCCGCCATATCGCTGTCGATGTCGTGCATGCTGACGAAGTGATCGAGCAGCATTTTTATGACGTGCCGGAAAGCGGCAAATTGGCCGCTGTGGTAGCGCTGCTGTTGCGCCATCAGCCCGAATCAGCGCTGATTTTTTGCAATACCAAGCGTGATTTGCATGAGTTACTAGAATACCTGCACGCTGCGGGTATTCCGGCGCTGGCGCTGCACGGGGATTTGGAGCAACGCGACCGCACCGAGGTTTTGGTGCGCTTTAGCAATGGCAGCGCGCGGGTATTAATCGCCACTGATGTTGCGGCGCGTGGCTTGGATATGAAAACGCTGGCGCTGGTTATCAGCTATGAGCTTGCGTTTGAGGTGCAAACCCACACGCATCGCATTGGCCGCACCGGACGTGCCGGGGAAACGGGCGTTGCGCTGCATTTGGTTGCTGCACGTGAACGCGAGCGCGCAGATAAGCTTAACGCCAAGCTTGAACCTTTGCTCCACACGCCATCCGCGCGCAAGTCGTTAGCCCCGCCCGCCATGCAAACGCTCGTTATTGACGCGGGTAAGACCGACAAAATGCGTGCGGGTGATGTTTTGGGGGCGCTGACCGGTGCCGGTGGCTTGCGCGGCGAGTGCATCGGTAAAATTGAGCTGACCCCGACGCGCACTTACGTAGCGATTGCCAGCGCGGATATTCAGGGCCTACTGCTAAGGCTGCGTGCTAGCTCGCCCACCAAAGGAAGTGCCAGCACCGCAAAAATTAAAGGGCGCAATTTTCGGTTGCGACTTTTGTAGCTGCGACTTTTATAGCTGCGAATGTTACAACGCGTTACGCCAAATGCGCCAACTCAGTCGCCGCCAGAATTCTTTGTGCGCTATGCACCTGCGCCAAATTCAAAGGCGCATACAGATGTGGGAAGGAATCATCACGGCGCGACGCTTCATAGCGCAACGAGTTGGGTTCTAGTACATCTGGGTCGACGCTCAGCAGCCAAAGTTCGCTGCCGGATTCAAATTCGCCGCGAAAATACTTCTCAAACGTAGCTAGCAGCTGTGTTGCCGTTGAAAAATGGATGAAGCCATCGCGTTCGTCGTCGATGCTGCCCAGGGTTTGCCCGGTGATTTGCAGTTCGCGCCAGAGTTCATCGCTGCAGATTTTATAGATCACTTATGTGGGTTCCAGTTAGCGTAGCTATTATTCCATTTCTTAATTTGACTCGCGAGAACACCATTGCTCCCATGCCAGCGTCGCATTACCCTCAAAAGCTGGATAAATCGCCACAAGCCCGCATTTTACAGCGCTGGCATTGTCAAGTTGTATTAGTTCCGTTGCAACATCCCATGCCTTTCTGACCGCTAGATGATACTCAGGCATCAGCCAGTCGGGGCTTTCTTCTGTGCCGTCGCGGTTGCAGTAAATCCCATGTTCAATTCGCCCCGCTTCCACAGCACCAATATGGGTCACGTAAATCATCCTAAGCTCAGTTTCTCGCTTAGCACAGACGTGCATCATCCAAGGAACGATTGCGAAAGCCGCATTTGTTATTGTCATTTGGTGTAGGAACAGATCGAAAAGGTCTTCATCGTAGACTTCTTCTTCGTTTTCTGATCCGACACTGACAAGCCATTTGTCAATGGCCACAGGAATATCCGCAGCTTCACCAAAGAACGAAGTCAGCTCTTTCCAGCGCAGATCGTTAAGTTGCAGCATCACTTATCTTGCGTGTCCGCAAGCGGGGACTTATCCACCGTGCCCGCAAGCGGAGACTTATCCACCGTACCCGCAAGCGGAGACTTATCCACCGTGCCCGCAAGCTCAGCTCGTAAATTCCCGAGCATCTGCCTCAAGTTCTCGCGGCTATCAGCTAGCCCAAAGCTTCGAAATATCGTGATGACGTTCGCCCAATACCAAATCCGATCACTTTCAACCATCAACTCCAATACGGCGTATTGAATGCCCGATAGCTTGCCAGCAAAACGCTGACCGTTGGGAAATGCATAGTCCAGCAAACTACGGGTAACAACGATACTCGCACTATCGTTCGCTCGCAGCCCATTTAAGCCAGCACGAATGTTGCCAATAAATCGCTTCAAATCAAGTCCTGACGTGCAAAGTGCCGCCGTAACCAGGGCTACCCCGCTCTCATCTTGTGAAGAGGGAAGCTGCAAATAGGACTCGTCTACAACCGAGGGGTCGTTTAAGTATTCGATAAGCACATTCAGCACGTCATCGGGGCACTTGTCCTTCAACATCTGCGCTAGTGACAACGCAGCGGAAAAACGCACCACAGCTTGGCTGGAAGTTCGCGCGAAAATTGTCAAATAGTCAACATTCGCAGCCGCTGCCAGCTTTCCGATACAGACGAGCATGCTTGCGCTTACCAATGGGTTCGTTTCGTGCGAGAGATGATCTTTCAGGCGATTCACAATCCCAGCCGCGTGCTCAGTACAGTGCCCCAGCGCCAGTGCGGCACAACAGCGCGTGCTTTCATCTGCTAGAGCCAGAACATCCAAGTATTTGCACCAACCCTTTGAAACTTCACGGCGGCACTGCTCAATCGTGTCTGGCTGATCTGGCAAATATTCAGGACAACTGCTGGCGGAAGCGAACGCGCAAATAATCTCTAAGAGTTCGGCCTTGTTCTCGCCTAAAGGTGACTCAATAATTTCTAGCAAGAAGGGAATTGTTTGTGGAGTAGCGGAGCACATAGTGCCCTGATGTATAACTTTGCACCAGAAAAAACTTAGCGCTTTTTCACGGTCTTCAGGTGCAAACGACGCTAGATTGCGGAGTTGCTCTGGAACATCTTCGGCGGTGCCATACGCGTGCTCCAGTACACTCCAGTTCACATGGTCGAGCTTTTCAAACACTTACAGTTCCATGTCTCACAGATACCGTTGATTTCATTAAAAATTCTTGCCGACCACAATCACGTTGTAACCATCTTCGTACTGATGTGCATAGTCGTCCATCATTTCCTTGACCAAATGCACGCCCAAACCGCCAATGTCGCGATCTTTAATGCTGGTGTTAAGGTCAGGGCTGTCGGATTGCGTGAAGGGATTATAGTTGATGTCTTTGTAGCGAATGACGGAACGCACACTATTGGTGCTAACGATGATGTCGACTTTTGCGGGTGTTTGCGCATTCACTTCGCCATAGGTGACGGCATTGGTCAATAATTCGTCGAGTGCCACCTGCATTTGACGGAAGGCGGATTCCGGCACACCGCCTGCGGCCGCAGCACGTTCCAGTGCTTCGTTAATCGCGCCGATTTCTTTGCGCTCCCCTTTAAGCACGAAATTCCAAACTTCCGGCTCGACTTCCGGCTGCTTGGGGCCGAAAATTTGAGAGAACCAATTTTTGAGCGCAGCAAGCATAGCAAGCCCTTTCTAATGATCGTTGGATCGTGACGAATTGCAGGCGCAAGCGCAAGCGCAAGCCTAATCGGTAACCTAAGTTATGTGTAGTTTTGATGGCGCAAGCACTAAAGTTTTCGGATACTCAGTCAATCAAAGCTAAATCCAAATCCTAAATTTAAACTTAAGTCTAAATCGAGAGCAAGTAATGAGCGAACGCCAGATCATGGAATATGACGTTGTAATTGTCGGTGCCGGGCCAGCAGGTTTAGCGGCGGCTATACGTTTGAAGCAAATCAACTCGGAGACGACGGTTTGCGTTATTGAAAAGGCTTCGCAGCTGGGCGCGCACATCCTTTCAGGTGCGGTAATTGAGCCACAACCCTTGGATGAGCTAATTCCAGGCTGGCGCAGTGCGCCGCCCCCGGTTTGTATTCCAGCGGGTGTCGATGAGTTTTATTTTTTAACCAAAACCGGCGCTACCAAGCTACCCACGCCGCCGCAAATGCACAATGAGGGTAATTTTATCGTTTCGCTTTCAGCGATGTGTGCCTGGTTAGGTGACAAGGCGATGAATGAATTCGGCGTTGAAATTTACCCTGGCTTTGCCGCCAGTGAGTGCCTGTTTGACGAGGCTGGCGCGGTAGCAGGCGTGCGCATTGGCGATATGGGCGTGGCCAAAGACGGTAGCCATAAAGATACCTATGCCGAAGGTGTAGACATCAAAGCCAAAGTGACCGTGCTTGCCGAGGGTGCGCGCGGGCATTTGACCAAGCAATTGGTCACGCGTTTTAAATTGGATGAAAAATCCGACCCACAAAGCTATTCCATCGGCATCAAAGAGCTGTGGCAGGTAAAACCTGGGAATAGCGTGCCGGGCAAAATTATTCATACGCTGGGCTGGCCTGCTGACTATAAAACCTACGGCGGCAGCTTTATTTATCACCTAGATCAAGACCGCATCGCGCTCGGCTATGTTAGCGGCTTGGACTATTCCGACCCACGCTATCAGCCTTATGAAGCGTTTCAACAGCTCAAGCACCATCCTTTGATTAAACCCATGCTGGAGGGCGGCACGATCATGTCGGCCGGTGCGCGCGCGATTGTTACCGGTGGCTATCAGAGCCTGCCTAAGGTCGAAATGCCGGGTGCGGTTTTGATTGGCGATACGGCGGG
Organism: Rhodanobacteraceae bacterium; assembly: GCA_043754435.1. Lineage (GTDB taxonomy): Bacteria > Pseudomonadota > Gammaproteobacteria > Xanthomonadales > SZUA-5 > JANNYA01. Next base: position 637 of record JAYUUS010000110.1, on the reverse strand, counting down.
CTTGTTGAATGTGCCGAAAATTAAAGGCACCCATCAAGCGCTGCGCAGCGGCATGATGCTAGCGGAGCACTTATCGGCCAACAAATTGGCACCTGCAGGCTGGGACGCCGCGCTGCGCTCGTCCCCAGTAATGCGCGAGCTGCACGGCGTGCGCAATATCAAGCCCGGCTTTAAGCGTGGGCTTTATTTTGGCCTTGTCAATGCCGGTTGGGAAACCTTGACGCGCGGTAAAAGCCCGTGGACGTTCCGTAACAAGGCGGACTTCAGCAGCCTGAAAAAACTGAGTGAAGCGGAAAGCCCGAAGCGTGATTACGTCGAGCGCACCTTAGCGCCGCGTGATCGCCTGCAGGGCGTGTATTACGCCTCCACCGCGCATGAGGAAGATCAACCGGTGCATTTGGTGGTGAGCGATACCAATATTTGCATTACTAAATGCGTGGAGGAATACGCGAACCCGTGTACTCGCTTTTGTCCGGTTGGTGTTTACGAAATAGCCGAGGACGCAGGCGGCAAGCGCTTACAAATCAATTCCAGCAATTGCGTGCATTGCAAAACCTGCGATATCAAAGACCCTTACCAGATTATTAACTGGGTCACACCCGAAGGCGGGGCAGGGCCGAACTATCAGAATTTGTGA
>JAYUUS010000109.1:0-4729 GCA_043754435.1 Rhodanobacteraceae bacterium | reverse complement strand
ATGCCGATTAAGCCAGACGCCACGCTTTCCGCGCGTTTCACCATGTCCAGCACAATAGCCGAGTGTTCCTTGCTGACTTCCTCCAGCTCCCCGAATTGGGCAAACCGCTCTTGCAGCATCAGCACGTTGCTCGTGATCGCAGCGGTGGCGCTCGCCATATCGCCGATGAGTTCGTCAATCAAGCCAGCGTACTTTGGCCCCAGTTTTTGCGCGCGCTGCAGCTGCTTGATGCGCTCATCGCGTTTCGTGATGAGCTCGTCAGTCGTTTCCTTTTCCTCAGCCAATTTGAGGCGCGCCTTGCGCAATTGCGCGCGCACTTCGCTGATCGGCAAACTTAAGAAGTCATCTTTATCCATGCCCGCAAGTTCGCCGCCGTCAGCGAGGGCATCCAAATCTTCATCAGTTTGGGTCATCAACTCCAGCAGCATGCTGCTGCCTAGTTGCTCCGTCAACGCGCTGCGTTTGCCGCCCTTGAATTTTTCGTATACGCGGCACAATCGCTGTGCAGACGCGTACTCAACTTTCACATGATTCAAAAAGCCCTGATATGCCGACTTCGTTTCCTTTTGGCGCACTAAAAATAAGGCGCGACCCATCACCATACTGCGACTACATATTTCATCACGCATCATGATGACGACATCGGCCAAAGCCGAAATGTCGTAGCTTTCACCCTCGCGCAGGTGTTGCGCATTAAATTCAGCGTCTTCTTTCTTGCGTTTTTCCAGTTGCTGTTGCACGCCAATGTCGCCCGTATTGGGTACGAGTTCTTTAGTTCTACTCATGACTGCACCTCAGTATCAGGAATCGTATTTTTTTTAACTTCCGCGTCCAATTGATCGACCAGTTCTTTCACGGTCATCGTTTCGAGTACATCAATATCCATGTCCAGAGACAAAGCGGCTTCACTGAGTGCGTCGTCAAGCTTCTTTTGAAGTGCGGTCAGTTGGGCAAACATCATGAGTTTCAGCTTTAGCTTTATGACGCTGAGGTCAGAGGTCTCGCCTTCGCGAAGAAGTTTCGCAAGTTCCGCAGCCTCTGCTGGAGTTAGTTTGTTGTTGGGGTTATTCATTACGCAGCCCCTTTAACGACTTGCACATTGACCACGTTAGGCGGTGCAAGCCTATGCATTTTTCGGCTGATAAAGCCGTGTATCAGCGCATAGGCTGCCTGCAGCGTCACTTCATCGCGATTGACTTGGCCGATCACATGCTCGCCGTACTTACGGCATTCCACATAGCTCGTTTCAGTCAAACAAGCGGCCTCTTTTTCAACTTGCGCGCGCAGCGCCATTGCGCGTTGTTCGCGCTTGATCGCCTCCGGGTCGGTCATGACAAACACCGGCGTGGGCGGTGCGATGATTTTGAAAATGCGGCTAAATAGACTCACGGGTGTTGCTCCTAGTTGGATGGGTGGGTACTTCAGGTTTGCGCGGATCGCGCGGGTAATCGGCCATAGCGTTGTTCGACTTCAACAAGCTTTAAGCGCAAGTGTTCCAGGCCATCTTTATGCGCCTGTGCGATCTGCACCACGCGGGGTGCAAGCCGCCATTTGCCGTCGTACAAGCGCTCGACGATGCCCGCGTGTTCCATGTTTCTTGTGTCTGAAACCATGCGCGATTCACTGGTTTTCAATAGCCGTGCTAACTCAGCGTTAGAGAGGCCGGTTAACTCTTTGCCCGCTAAAGCAAAGAACAAATTGCAGAGGCGCTGCTGCGCGTCATTAAGCTTCATTAAAGTCAAACTCCGGTTGGTTGAATTGTTGAATGTGGCCGCGCTCGTGGCTCAAAGAACCCAAGGCGGTATTGATCGCGGCAATTGCGCCAGAGGCATCGTTGCCGCCTTTGCCGCGATAAAATTGAATGACGGCATTGACCGCCAAGTTGCAGGTTTCTTGTAGCGCCGCAATATCCGACGCACCTGCGCGGCGGCCATTTGGCACCTTGATTAAGACGTGATCGCCGGTCGACGCGGCTAAATAAGCCGTCACGAAATTGCAGCGGCAAGCCGCTTCAAAAGGCCGGATCAAATTGCACGGCATAGCACCGCTGGCGATGTATTTGTACAAACTCCAAGGCTGTGAAAGCCCCATCGCATCGGCAATCCGATCAATGTTCATGCGGTGTTTTGACATTGCGTGATCCACGCAAAGTTTGAAGGCGTCTGAAAGGCACGTTGGCTGCTTCATTTTTTGCCCCAAGCGGGCGCAACGGTCGGCGCTTTCATGGATTCCGATAGGCTCGCCAGCGCCGCCGAGATTTCCGCAGGCATTCCCACGCGTTCGTCTTTCGCGCGCTTTTCAGCAAAACGGTTGCCCTCGTTTTTGCTCAATTCGCGGGCCAAATCATCGCGTTCTGCACGCTCTTTATTCAGCCGCTCCGCAAGTGTTCCGATCACAACTTCGACTAGATAGCCGTGCGTCTTCAGTGGCAATTTTGAGGGCGGATGCGCGACCAGCTTATCCATTGCCGACGCCCAATCCGCCGCCGATGCGGCATAGCTTTCGCCACTACGCTTGAAGCGGCCATTCAAAATAAAGGGCAGCAACTCAGCCGCCAAAGTCAACGCGCGCTTATTGCTTAAGCAGGTTTTTTTCGGCTTAAACAGCATCAAATAGGCATCCATCGCGCGCGCCGTTTCGGGGTCAAGCGAGCCGTATAGCGCCGCCAACTCAAGCCCATCGGCTTCTAAGAAGCCCGCCTCAAGTGGGAAGCGCGTTTTGCAGCAGGGGCAAGTCAATTCCATAAGCGGCTCAGCTGCCCGACACAGCGGAAACCGAGCCAACCGTAATGCCATAGCGCCGCAGTACGTCCATGACTTCTTTCGGGATGATCGGCTCGCCCTCTTTAATTGGCTCGGCCATCGGGTCATTACGCCTGATGGGTGCATCCACGAAAAAGCCGTATTGATTGACGACCCTAGGCACGCACTCCACAAACACGCCGGGCGCGGTCGTAATAAATACCGTTTGCCCCAAACTGTCATTCACACACACCCGCACGCGATCCCCCACCCGCACGCCGGGGACTTGTTGCACCGAATAGCGCGCGCTTTTGTGGCCGGGTGCGGCGTACTCAAAGTGCAGATCAGCGCCCACGCGGCGTTCCACTACGCGCACCTTCAGCTGGTATTTTTGCTCGATGCTTGCGGTCTTTCCAAAATCAACCGGGTTTTGTACGGCGTAAGTGTCCTTACGCGCTGGTATGCTTTGCTTACCAAAATCATTGAACAGCTGCCGAATGGATCGCACACATACCAATGGGTCAGAAATCGTCGCACAGTTATTCAGTATTTGCGCTTTTAGTGCCTCGAATTTGCGCACGAACTCTGCTTTGGCTAGTAGCGCTGGCGTGGCGCGCGCCGATTCCAAAATTTGCGCTAGGCCGTCGCGGATGATCCCGACGATTAAGTCATCTATCACCGCCTGTGCTTCTGGGCTTGGATTGCAGCCAAAGCCCGCTGGCATTTCGGAACCGGCCCAGAACTCGGACTTACGCCGGAATTCCTCAGCGGCGTTTTGGCCGTTACGAACGATTTCCTCGGCTTGCGCGGGTGTGAAGGCTTGGGCCACAGCAAAGGCCCGGTCGTGCTGCTCTTTAAGTAATGTATTCCATTCAGAGGTTTTCATTGGTTTTTCCTTAGTTGAGGGGTTTTAGATGGATGAAAGGAGCGAACGAATCGTGACGATGCTGTCCAAAATGGCCGCCATTGCCGCCAGCTCAATCGGGTTATTCCGCACGACGTCAGCAAGGCTGGGATGCCTTGCGATCAATTGCTCTTCGATGCTGTCTAGGGCGGCTTCGAGTTGCGCGTTCATGCCGCCACCTGCTCAGCCGCTTGCTGCGCTTGCATCGCGGCATAGGCGCTGCTCAAAGCCTTGGCTGAATCGAAATCACGATTCAGCTTGCGACGGCGGCGCGGCAGCAGTTCACCTGCCGCGTCGTAGCGATTGGGGAACACGTCCTGCACGGGTAGGCAAATTGCCCTTGCCACCGCGCGTTCGATCTTTTCGGACTTGCATTGGCCTCGGATTACTTCGGAGACGGAGCTGCGTGAGACTCCTTGCTCATTCGCAATTTGCTCATGCGTCAACTCTCTATCCTTGAGGAGGAATTGAATGAGTGATGTTTTCACTGCGTTATTACCTTCGTGTATTGGGTTCATTTGTTACCTTCAATATAGGGTAACGACGTCGTTTTTATATGTCAACAGGTTTTTTCATGCATCCAGCTGATATCAATGCGTCATTAAAAAAAGCGGGCGTTTCGAAGTTGTCATTGGCGCGCGACCTTGGTATTTCGCACGTATCAGTCGGCGAAGTAGTCAACGGCAAAGCGCGATCTGCCAGGATCGAAAAAGCCATATCCGACAAGCTGGGCATGCCTTTGCATGTGCTTTGGCCGCAGTACTATTCGGGTTCTGGTGTGCCAGAACCTAAGCCCAGCATGGGCCTAGCACCAAACCCGCTGACTGGGTTGCTACTGGCAGAATTCGCCAAAATGGATTTAGCGCAACAGGCTCGGCTGTTGCAGGTAGCGGTTGAACTTACCAGTGGTGCAGCCCAGCTAGACGCCGCAGCGCGGTTGGCGCGAATGAATGCGGATAATGCGAAGCGCATGACCGATGAGATTGAGGCGTACAGCAGCACCGCGAACTTCGCGAAAATGCTGGCGGATAAAGAGGCGCAAACCCAAGCTGAGTTTGCCGCCTTACTGAATAAACCCGTGATG
>JAYUUS010000108.1:0-14617 GCA_043754435.1 Rhodanobacteraceae bacterium | reverse complement strand
TAGGTCAATTTCATCGTCTGTGTAATCAGACACGTTGCGCTGGCGTCGCAGCGTATCCAGTACCACAATGCGGATTGGCGCGATTGCTAGCGTCAAATGTAAGCTCTGCACTACTGTCATGTGGTGTCCGGGGCGGTTGGTATCGGGGCGATAGCCGTATCATCAATGCTGCGAGTGCGCTTTGCATAATGCCCTTGTAAGCGGCATCAAATCGCGTCTCAACACTGATACAGGCTACGCGCGCATCTCGCAAATTTCGCCGCGCAGCGCAGTAGCCGTTCAATCTCTTCGCCATCAATCGGATGCGCTTTAAGCTGCCCGATCTTCGCCAAATTTTCCAAACTCATTCGTGTCTCCGATCAAAATAATCTTTTCTTCGTTCGCGACTCGGGAAATAAATCGGTCATGTTGAAGGCGTTTAGCTTGAAATACACTGTCGCTCATCACCACGGGATTCACTTCACGATGTAAGCGCAAAGTGCCAGCGTGGCAGGCCTCAACCACGTCGGTGAAAGACACCGAGCCAATCACGAGCAAGTCAACGTCGCTGTTTGTACGGGCGTTACCGCCAGCAACGGATCCAAAAATCAGTGCCAGGGTAATTTGCTTGTGCAAAGGCGCAAGCAAATCACGCAACACATTTGCCAAGCCTGTAGTTTTCCGAAAAATTCCGGCAAGTTCTGGGTAAATCGCACACCTCTGCTCGGCCTGATACCGCACTTGATTTCCCATTGGCATTCGCCGTAACAAGCCAGTTTCAGTGAGTAGTTTTAACTCGCGATGCAGCGACCCAACGGGAACTTCGGTCAACCGAGCGATTTCGCGTCCATGGAAGCTTTCGTCTGGGCGTAGCAGTAGCAATGCTAGGATTTGTCGGCGGTAAGCGCCGAATAAAATCTCAACAAGTTGAGGAGTTTCGCGGGATTCATTCGAACTCATAGTGAGAACGAGTGTAGCCGAATTGAGAGCATTATGGACGCACGTTTGCTTGATTGGCGTGGCAAGCTATGGCCTGATATTTTTTCTTAACGAGGCCGCACATGCAAGCCTGCTACATCGAACGCTATGGCGACGCCACCCAACTGCGCATGGGCGATCAGCCTGAACCCACGCCTGGCCCTGGCGAGCTGGTATTTCGCATGTGCGCGGCCAGCATCAACCCGATTGACTTTAAAACCCGCGCTGGCGTAGTGAAGGCGATCTTGCCGTACAAAATGCCGCTGATTTTAGGCAGCGATGCCGCAGGAGTGGTTATTGCGCTGGGCGCTGGCGTTCACAACTACAAAATGGGTGACCGCGTTGCGGCGCGCCTAAATAAGTCCCGGATTGGCGCGTTTGCGCAAAGTGTCTGTGCGCATGTGGATCAGCTGGCGTTGATTCCCGAGACGGTGACCTTTGCCGACGCGGCCGCCGTGGCGTTGGCTGGTTTGACCGCGTGGCAGTGTTTGACGGAGGTATTGCAGCTCAAGGCTGGGCAGCGCGTATTGATTCACGCAGGCAGCGGTGGCGTTGGGCATTTGGCGATTCAGTTGGCAAAACAGCTAGGCGCGCACGTCACTACCACTGCGTCCACAGATACCCATACTTGGCTGACTGAGCTGGGTGCGGATTGCTGTATCGACTACAAAAACCAAGATTTCACTCAGCTGTGCGCGCCGTTTGATGCTGTGCTCGACAGCCAAGGCGGCGCGACCTTATTGCGCTCAATCGCGCATACCAAAGCGGGTGGTGCGGTGGTCAGCATTGGTGATGTGCCGACTCCGGAAGTTGCAAGCGAGCTGGGCAAACCGCTGCTCAAACCGGTGTTTTGGTGGCTGAGCCGCAAACCGCGCGCGCAAGCCCGTGCGGCGGGCGTGCGCTATCGCTATTGGTTTATGCGCGAAGACGGCGCTCAGCTTGGCATGCTACTCGGCATGCTTGAAAGTGGCGCGCTCAAAGTCAAAATCGCGCAGGAATTTGCGCTTAAGGAGTGTATTGCTGCGATGCAGCTCAGTGAAGCGGGGCGGGTGCGCGGAAAGGTTGTGCTCACTGTCAACGCTTAACCTAATCTTTGCCGACTTCGATCCGCGCTGTTTGGCATTGGTTTTAATCGGATTTAGGTGCTGAGCAATCCTTCCTCTTTACATCTCAGAAGCCGACACGCTGATTGCTGCGGATGGTCAGTGCCTGCGCCGGGGAAACGTGCTGCAGCGATCCCGGCTAATTCGCACGTTTAGTCGAAACTTCTTTAACTACTGGCGCATGGCAACTAGCGTTGTCGATGGCGCGTTCAAATTCGGTATCTGCACTTGGCAGCGTGGACTCGACGCCTTCTATGATGACGGCATAATCCACGTCTTGATAACGGCCCTCAATCATTTGCGAATAAATATTCCCAAAGCGGCTGGCATTAGAGTGCCAGCGCGCAAGCAAAATTGGCCAATCGTCACCTAAATCCAAGGCTTCCCGAAAGCCATACATACTGATCACGTGCAGGCAGCCGTTGGTTTCGGCGTAAACAGTAAATTCGCACCCGGCACTGCCGCAGTCATGGCTGTTGAAAACGCTCAGCGTCGGGTGCGTCGGGCCTAACTGGGTGAGCTGCAAAGTGACTGGGTCAGCACTGGTGAATTTGATTAAATTGCGGTTGTCTTGTGCAACTTGCTTTTTCAGGGCCGCGAATGTGGTGCATTCGGTGTACTGCCATGGCTGCGATTGCTGGATAGAAATCGGTACTAATTTTTGTGTAAGTGCTGGAGTTTGGACGCTGCGTAATGTGCTCCACGGCGAGTGCCCGGCGGAATTCACCGCGCGAATGCGAAAACTTGCTTTGGACTTCGGCAAAAAGCCGCCAATCCGCCGGCTGGTGCTATTGGGCAAAGCTAGCGCAATACGCTGACATGCGCCGCAATCGCAGCGCTCAATTTCGAAACTGTGCTCACGCTGCGCGGTGTCACGCCATGACAGCGCAAAAGCGAATGGCGACGCGGCCGTGACGGCAAAATCTGAAGGTTCGCTGGGCGCTTTCTTGAAGGCGGGCCGGGTGGTGACACTAATCGGCTGCGACCACGCTGAATCGCGATAGTCATTTCGTACCCGGAACCGCAGCGACAGTTTTTGACTGCTGGGTGCAAAAATTTGCACGATGCGAACCTGGGCGTTATCCGTTTCTTTCACCAGCCAGCTGACGCCCTGTACGTTACCGTGATCGAGCTGTATTTCTCGCTGGGCCGCCTGATCGGGTGCCAGCAACAAGCGTAGCGTTACGCCATAAGGCTGACGCGCCAAAACGCTCGCATAGGGCGGCGCTGGGGTGTTGGTAGGTGCGCTCGCCAAACCTGCAAGCCATAGCGTGATGATTTGCCACATTGTTCGCGCCTTCGTGGAAATTGATGTCGAGCCTAGCGATTTTAGTTGTGCGTGGCGCACATTTCATTCCGTCAACCGCTGTGTTCGCCGGTCTTACCCTGCCCGAAATGCCGAACTTTGCGCGCAGAAATTGGCGGCGATTCTGGAAAACCCGGAATTAATCGTCGAATATTGCGCCAAGTTGACGAATTTGTCGTGCTGATGAAATCATCGCTTGTGATCGGTGGCGGCATAGCTGCAATTCACGGGCGCTGTGGCTCCTAATTGTTTCGACAATCTATTCCGGTGGGGTCACATCCCATTTCACAGAAATCAGCAATTTTACTTAATGTTAGCGTTCAGCTTTATCGAAACTCGCTACTGAGGATTAAAGATCAAACCGATACGACCACTTCAGCAAAAATTGGTCGTCATCGCGCAAATTAAAGCTCGAACCGAGCGCGTCAAATACATCACCTTCGCGCGCATCGTTGCTGGCACCGCCACGGCTATAGACGGCAAATACATCGCTTAAGTTGCCCAGTTTATAGCGATAGCGGATTTGAAAGCCCAGATTGCGCACTCGGAAATTCTCTAGCTCAGCACTCGAACCTTGCAGCTGGCCATCGCTACCAATGCGCAGTGCATGCGCGGGTTCGGCGTCAATCGCAATGGCCTGCAGTTTAATGCGTAGCTCTTGGCGCTCACTGATAAACCAGTTCAAGTTCGAGAAAAGATCCAGACGATTGGCTTTAAAGCTGCCTAACTCTTGCCCGCCTTGCCAAAGCAGCCAGTCGTTCCAACGCTGGGTGTTGAGGCCAATACTCCAATCGAGCTTGTCGCTGATATAAAAACGCGGCTCGAATCCAACAATAAAGTTGTGAACCGCTTGCGAGCGCCCCGGAAACGCGGTTGCAAACCAACTCCAACTTAAATTGCCGCCATCTTTGCGTGCGCGATAGCTTTCGATATTGGCTTGCAGGCCACCGCGAATTTTAGCGATGCCATTGCCGCGCGAAATCCGGTCATCGTATCCAGGCAGTAGTTGGCGTACAAAAAGGAAAATATTGCCACCATCGCGAAACTCCGAATAGCGCTGCACGGTGAGGGTGCGCCTGAGTGCAAAACCATCGAGGTTCGCCTGATGCGCAAGCTCCGCTTCCCAGGCGTGGCTGGCAAAGACGGAAGTCTCAGCTAGAGCATCTTGGCGATAGCCGGTTTCCCATTCAAAGTAGCGAAAGTTGTTGCGGTCTTGAAAGCCCAAATCATTAAGGTTTTCGTTACGATCCACCTGGATGAGAAAATACTGCTGACGAAACGGCCCGGGCATATCCCAGTCGGCAATAATGCCGCCGCCGGAGCCAGTAGTCGTTTGCCCGGCTTGCGCAACGCGGCTTTGGTGAATTGCGGTATCAAAGCTCCATTCTGGGCTGGGGCGAAAGACGCCGTGCAGCGCCGATACATCCGCATGGCGATCCAAAAATGGCCGTTCCACCGCAATTCGGGTGAAATCAAGCGCATGCTTTTCGCCCCGATGCGCGCCGCGTAGAAACAGAAAATCGCGCCCGACTTCGCCGTCTTCAGCTGCACCAAAAACAGCATAGCCAAAATCCCCCAAATTGCCATTTGCTTTCACGGCGGCGTTGATATCGGATGCGCCTGAGCCATCGTCCGCGCCGCCACCGATCCGTCGGGTATACAGCAAATTGCCGCCCGGCATGCCGGATTCAAACGCGGCCTGGTTGTCGGTAAAAAATGGCCGCTTATCGGTGAAAAACGTCTCGACATTGTCAAAGTTGACTACCAGCTCGTCACTTTCAACTTGGCCAAAATCCGGGTTAATCGTGAGCGCAAACTGGTGATTGCTATTGGGCTTCCAAAACACATCAACGCCGGCTTTAATGGCCTGATCGCGGTTTTTAAGATCGGCTTGCGCAGTCGCATAGGGCGTAATCGCTAGCAGCGATTGTTCGTAAGCTGCTAGCTCAACCCGGCTAAAATCCGAAACAAAACGCGGCCTGCTAAACGAGGCAGCCGGTGTGCCAAAGCGTTGCCCAGTATTGGCGACAACCCGGTCAAAATACACTGCGACCGTGCGTTTGCCCTCAAGCCCTGGCTTCATGGAAGTAATCGACCACGGGATCAGCAGTTCATAGCGATAGCCCTGATCGCTGATCGTGACTGCGTGCTGCCAATCGCCGTCCCAATCTTTACTAAACTGATTTTCGCGGGTAATCACTTCATCGGAAATATCGTTGCTGGCGGCAATGGTAAAATCATAGGCGGCGCGGCCATCGGCGTCAAAGTCGATCATGAAATTCACGCGATCAACCTGATCCATAAAATCCCGCTGTACGCGGGAATTGACGCGCGGCACGCTGATCTCTTGATCGGCAATAATGGCAACCGCTATGCCTTCGGGCGTAGCAAGCAATTTGGCTTCGGTGTGAAACTTCGTGGGCACTGGTGTCGAAGTCAACGGGGCGACTTCGACAAATTGCTCGAATTTGATTGCGCCCGCCCATTCGTCGTCGTTAATCAAGCCATCAATTTGCACAGCCGCCTGCGCACCAAAACTGGCCACCAATAGCCCTGTAAAAAGTATGTTCCGCACGTTCATCAATCTTCCCGCGTCACTTTCAGCACTTCATCAATACTGGTGATGCCGCGTGCCGCTTTCAGCCAGCCGTCGCTTAGGATGCTGGGCGAAAACTGGCGCGCGTGGCGTTCCAGCTCAGACTCGGCGGCGCTGCTGTGAATCAACTGACGCATGGTTTCATCAACGCCGACTAGCTCATAAATTCCAGTTCTGCCTTTGTAACCGCCGCGCCGCGCGGCCGCTGCAGCGTTCGGCCGGTACAGTTCTACTGGTTCGGCCTGGCCAAATATTTTGAGTTCACGCGCATCGCTGAGATAGCTTTCCCGGCTTAACGGGTCTAACACCCGCACCAAACGCTGTGCCAGCACGCCGAGTAATGATGAGCTCAATAAAAATGGCTCCACACCCATATCACGCAAGCGCGTGACTGCGCCTACGGCCGAGTTGGTGTGTAATGTCGATAGCACCAAATGCCCGGTCAAAGACGCCTGAATCGCGATTTGCGCGGTTTCAATATCGCGAATTTCCCCGACCATCACCACGTCTGGATCTTGGCGCAAAATTGCCCGCAGGCCGCGCGCAAAGCTCATATCGACTTTGGTGTTGACCTGGGTTTGACCAATGCCGTCGATGTAGTACTCGATTGGGTCTTCCACCGTCAAAATATTGCGCGTGGAATCGTTCAAGCGCAGCAAACTGGCGTACAGCGTCGTGGTTTTGCCCGATCCGGTCGGGCCCGTTACCAGGAAAATGCCGTGCGGCCTGTGAATCAAATCGTCAATGCGTTTTAAGCCCGCGTCTTCCATGCCCAAATCGCGTAAATCGAGTCGCCCGGCTTGCTTGTCCAGCAAACGCAGCACGATGCGTTCACCGTGGCCGGAAGGAATCGTTGAAACCCGCACATCCACCGGCCGCCCGGCAATTTTGAGCGAAATCCGGCCATCTTGCGGCAGTCGGCGCTCGGCAATATCAAGCTTTGCCATCACTTTAATGCGGCTTGCTACCGGTGCGGCAATACCCTTTTGCGGGGCCAGCACTTCTTTGAGAACGCCATCGACGCGAAACCGAATCACTACACGGTTTTCGAACGGCTCAATGTGGATGTCGGACGCGTTTTCTTTCACTGCTTCCGTGAGCAGCGCATTGAGCAAGCGAATAATCGGCGCATCGTCCGCTGCTTCCATCAAATCCGTAGGCTCAGGCAGTTCATCGGCCAATTTGCGCAAATCCAGACTCTGATCGATATCCGCTGCCGCCGCTTTCGAGGTTTCCGAGCCTTGCTCATACAGCTCACGCAGACGCGCATCAAACGCGTCGCTGCTGAGCTCCTCCAGCTTCATCGGCGCGCCCAAGTAACGGCGCAGCTCGGTGATCGTCGAAATTTTCACGTCCGGGCGGTGAATCACTTGGGCATGCCCGCTGGGCAGCCAGCTGGCTAAGGTAGCGCCGTGGCGGCGCGCAAAACTAAACGGGGGTGCGGCGATTTGTGGAATGGACATAGCACGACTCTTTGCTTGAACGTGCAGCCTAGGCTGGCGACAAGCTTGTTGCGGGAGTCGGGGAGTTTAGCGGGTTCGAAAGCGCTAGCGCAGGCTCGTCTAGCGTCGTTCAGTAGCGGCACAAGCACTATTTTTAACGATTTTTAGCTTTCTTCACGGCGCATAGCTAAAGCGTATTTTTTGCAATCGCAAACTACTGCCCGCGCAAAAATTTTGCTCGCCGGGCGTTGAATACCGCGTTCTCAGCGTGTAGGTGCAGGCATCGTTATCAATAGTGTTGTTGGACCCAATCGCGGTGACCTGGGAGAAATTACCTGCGCTACCGGTCGATGTGCGTTCCGAGATGACCGATGTAAAGACATTCCCCGCCTGATTATTCGGCGTGCAGCGCTCAATCAAACTAACCGTCAAATCATTGCTAACGCTTTGATCTAAACCCCAAATCCGCATGCTCGTTAACACCGCAGCAGAGGGCAAATTAACCGCAATATCGGCAAAAGCGTTGCCTGAACTGACTTCACACCAGCGTCCATCCGCAGTGTCTTGTAGGAAAACTTCGCTGCTTGCGCCGCGTTGTTCACGCGCGCTGATCGAGTAATTCAGAGTGACACCTTTACTGACGCTACTACTGACGGGGCCGTCACTATTTTGAATGACGCGAAAAAGCGTGCCGTCATGCGCTGGATCTAGACCTAAATTGAATGCCTCGGTCGGGGTCAACGGCACGCGCAACGTCGTTTTTTCAGCATTGGCGAGGCTGGTGGTTGCAACCGCAAGCGCCAGGAGCAAAACGAAAGGTGCTTGCCTTGGCAAACGGTTCAACACACTCTGAGTTTTCATCGGCTGAGTTTTCATCGGGTTATCCTATTTTTTTCGGTTGATTTAGTTTTCAAAGCCGTTTTTAAAGATTGGGTCCACCACGGGCGGTTGCACCACGTCATAGCGCACCCGAACCCGGCCTACACTCAAACTTGAATCCGAGCAGCCGTTCACACCGAGCTGTAAGATCAGCATATAGACACACGTTTGCTGATCGCTAACGCGGAAATTCATCGCGGTCGCATCGAAATAGTTGCCGCCGCTGCCGGTGGAGCTAACGTCAGCAAGGTCCGTTCGCACCGGCGTTGATGCCGCGAATTCAGTCTGACAATAGCGATCCAATTGCACACTCGCATCGGTGCTGGAAAAATCCCCGCCCCACATTGCAATTTGCTTAATATCCAACTCCACTGGTGCAGGCGGGAGTGGCACTTGAGCGATAAAAAGCTTGCCTGCATTGCCGCCCACGCAGACCAAATTACCGGCACTGGACTCACCGTATATCTGATTGCCGAAAAAAGGAACAAAGTCACGCGAATCGATGCTGACTTGGTCCGCCAGTGCGTCTGTCCCGGCGAAAAGGCTTAAAAGTAGCAGCGCCGACAGGCATTTTATCTGGGATTTACTTAGAAATTTCATGGTTTTTTCTCTAGTTAGCGTAGCAATCCCGCAGCGGGGGATAATTGCGAAGCAGAAACGAAGTTTCTTCAAAGTTAATCAAGCCGCCAATCGGAAAGATTTCGGAGTTGAAGTAAAAAATACGTTTGACCTGTGGTTTTGACGCACTTCACTCAATCCATTGAACGCGGGCTTTGTCCAGAAAAAGGCTGGCCGCGCAACCATTGGCGGTGTTACCAAGCTGCACGCGCAGGCTATAAATGCATAGGTTGTTGTCGACCGTGGTTGCGGCTGGAAAACCAATCGACTGCGTCAATCGGCCGGGCGTTCCGGACGTTAAAACGCTAGCCAAAACGGTTGTTGTCACATTGCCAGCTGAAGCAACCGGTTGACAGCGTTCCACCAGCGCAACATTTAGGTCTTCATCCGTGGAATCGTTGGCATAAATACGCATAAATTGCAGCTTTGCACCGTGGCTGAATTGCACCTGCGCTTCGGCGAGCGAATTAGTGCCGCCCACTTGGCAAAATATCGCTGCATGATTGGGAACATTAAAGAGAGCATGGTTGCTGCGCGGGCGAAATTCGCTGCCGGCAATACTGGTGTAAAAGGTTCCCGTGCCGCCATTAGGCGCTGCTTGATCGGCGTTTGCGGATTTTGGGTCTAGATTCAAACGATAAAATTCGCCGCCTTGCGGGTTCTCACCCAGCGCGCGAATTTCGTCATCACTTAAGCGCACTTTATCGCCCGAAGCCAGGGCGTCGACACTCAGGGCAAGACTAAGCGCAAGAAGACAGAAGCGCATTTTTGTGTGTGTATTGAAAGACATTGCTTTTCCCGTAGGTTTGACCTGATCTAGGTCATCTAGCTAAGACATACGAGAACGCATGCGCTTGGGGATCAAGCTCTTTTACGGCGCACCCTAATTTTGTGGTGCCTACCACGCTAAATTACCGCGCTACCGGGTTAAGTTATGCTGAGCATTAACTCACGCTGTAAAAATGCTTTTGCGGCACGCGTGTCGCGCTTAACGGTGGGCTCCGAAACACCGAGTAATTCGGCAATCGCAGTCACTTCTAGGCCGGCAAAAAAGCGCAGCTCAACGACCCGAACCAAGCGGGCATCCAGCAGACTGAGCTTTTGCATGGCGGCGTCCATCGCAACCAACTGATCGGCCTGCGCATCCACCGGTAGTGCCAAGCCATTAAGATCATCCAGCGCGATATGTTCCGCCCCCGCGCCGCGCCGGTCGGTCATGCGTGACCGCGCATAGTCAACAACTACCTGGCGCATGGCTTGCGCTGCGGTCGCGAAAAAATGCTTGCGCGATTCAAAATCAAGTGCTGCATTGGCACTAAACAATTTGAGATATGCCTCATTGACTAACGCACGCGTGTTCAATGTCTGGCCGCGCCGATGCCGCGCTAATTCAGCGCGCGCGATCAGCAGTAAATCGTCATAGACCGCATCCATTTCGATGTTTTGCGGCGCAGGTTCGTCAATTTGGCGCATTAGTAAATCCTCCAAATATGTTTAGGTGTAAGTTTAATGCGTACCAATGCCCTTGGGTATAATGTTTTCGGCAAATTGATCTGTGCGAGTGGGAATTCGCGTATGTGTCATGCACGCCGCGCTGACACAGGAGGCTGCAGGGACGAGGGGCCACACGCGCGCGGGTAGAATGCGTTGAATTGATCGAGGAATGACATGAATGCGCAAACTTGGGCGCGCGTGCGCGAATTATTCGACGTACTCGTTGAAACGCCGATAGACCAACGCTTATTACGTCTTGATGAGCTATTGACCCAGGATTCAGGCACAGCTGCGGATCTGAATCAGGATGCAATACGCGCCGAAGTGCTGACGATGTTGGCCGCTGATGCGCATGATTTGCTGATGACTAACATAGATGCGTTAGCGCCAGAGTTATTGGCATCGCTCTCTGAGGCAGACAGCGATGCGCAACAGCAGGGGCTGATAGGTTTACGACTCGGCGCATTTAGTCTAGTGCGCGAATTGGGGCGCGGCGGCATGGGCACTGTTTGGCTGGCCAATCGGGTGGACGGCGAGTTTGAGCAGCAGGTGGCGATCAAGCTGATTCAACCCGGCTGGCACGCGGCGGAAACCAACGCTCGCTTTCGCGCCGAACGTCAGATGCTAGCTGGGCTGACGCACCCGAATATTGCGCATCTAATTGATGGCGGCATGACTGTGGATGGTCGGCCATGGTTGGCTTTGGAGTATGTGGACGGCCTTGATTTAAGCCAATACTGCAATCAAAACCGGCTCACGATTGCCCAGCGCCTGCAGCTATTTCTGACCGTATGTGACGCAGTTAGCTACGCGCACGCTCGCTTAATCGTGCATCGGGATTTGAAGCCCTCAAATTTGCTGGTGACGGCAAAGGGTGCGGTCAAACTGCTGGATTTTGGCATTGCGAAATTGATGGCGCCGGACGCCAAGATCAGTCAAACGCGCATTTTCACGCCAGAATACGCGTCCCCCGAGCAAGTGCGCGGGGAAGCCATTACTACTAGCGTCGATGTCTATGCGCTAGGTTTACTCTTGTACGGTCTAATGACCGGCCGACGCCCGTACAAGCTGCAAAATTCAACGCCAGCCGCCTATGAGCGGGCCATTTTAGAGCAAGAACCGACGCGCCCAAGTGCTGCGGTCACGCGCGATGAGCCAGATGCTCAGACCGACATCCAGCTAGAAACGCAGCATGATATCGAACGCGATACTCAGCAGGCTGCGCCTGACACCAAGCTCGTAAACTTGCGAGATAGCAAAACCGGTTCGGCGCACGCTGCGATATTGCCGAATGGGCTAAGCCCAGAACGCCTAAAGCGTGAACTGCAGGGTGATTTGGATGCGATTGTGCTCAAAGCGCTGCGCAAAAACCCCAAGGATCGCTATGCCAGCGTGGCTGATTTTGCCGCCGATATTACCAACTATCTTGAGCGCCGCCCGGTCAGCGCGCGCCAGGGAAATTTGCGCTACGTTTGTTCGCGCTTTATTGCGCGCCACGCGCTGACATCCGCGTTTGCGGTACTGGCCTTGGTCTCATTGACGGCGGGGTTCGGCACCGCACTTTGGCAGGCCGATGCGGCGCGGCACGAACGCGATCTAGCGCGGCGTGAGGCGCTTACCACAGCCAAAGCTTTGGGCTTCATCAAAGGCGTCTTTCAGCTCGCCGATCCGGCCGAGAATCTGGGTCGAACGGTCACCGCAGTTGATTTGTTGGACAAAGGTAAGCAAGACATCAGCCACTCGCTAAAGACCGAGCCCGCTGTGCGTGCCGCGATGCTCAACACCTTAGGCGAGGCGTATCTGGGCCTAGGCTTGGCGCAGGAAAGCAAGCCCCTGCTGGAGCAAGCTGTCAGTGACGCGCGTCGGTTGGGCGAGCCCTTGTTGCTGGCCCAGAGCCTCGCCGCACTGGGCTCAACCGTGCATCGACTCGGCGACGCTCGCGGTAAAGAAGCGATGCTGCGCGAGGCCTTGGCCCTGCCGCTGCCAAAAGATCCAAGCGGTGAAACGCTGCGCGGCGAACTCGAACTTTCACTGGGCTCGATGTTGACCGGCCGCAGCCAATACGGCGAAGCTGAAACCTGGTTTCGCGCAGGCTTTGCCCGCCTTGAACGCAGCAACGGCAACCCAGAATTCACCGGTGTGATCCCCTTCTCCGCACTGCTGCACGCCACTGGACGCGCGCCTGAGGCAGCAACTTTGCTGAACCAAGCGCTTAAGCAAGCCCGCTTGCAGCTGCCCGCGCAACATCCAACGATCGCAGCACTGAGCGCACAGCTAGCGACCAATTACGTGCGGCAAAATCAGCCCGAAAAAGCCGAGCCGCTGCTGCGGGAGGCGCTCAAAGTCAAAATCGCGATTTATGGTGAAAATCATCCTTCTGTCGATTTAACCCGACACAACCTCGCGCGCGTGCTCACCGATCTTGCTCGATACGCAGAATCCGAAGCGATCTATCGTCAGGTCCTCGCCAGCGAGACTGCACACGACCCTGATAACAGCTCGCGCCGAGCCGCAAGCGAAGCAGGCTTGGCGCGGGTGCTTTTAGACAGCGGGCGCGCACGCGAGGCAGAACCACTGTGGCGGTCCGCTCAAACGTCTGCGATCGCGATGTGGGATGAGCTAGACGCTGCCGTCGGCATTACCGCAATCGGTTTAGGACGGACTCTGCGAGAACTCAAACGTCCGACTGAGGCGCTAGAACAGCTGGCCATGGCTGAACGCGTCTACAGCCACCTCGGGAAAAACGGCACCACCTCGCTGGCCGTGGTTCGCATTGAGCGAACCCGCGTTTGGCTTGAACAAGCACACATGCCGATTGATTGCAGCCAAGCCCGTCAGGCCTATGAGTACTTTACCGAACCGGGCGTAAAACGCGGCTACGCACAAGTAGTGTTGGGTGCTTGTCTTGCTGCCAACGGCGATACGGCCGCCACGCCGCTACTGACTGATGGCCTAAAAACCCTGCAAACTCTGCAATCCGAACAATGGCCCGAACGGCGCTTTGCTGAGGCAGTTTTGGCGGCATCGGCCAAGTGAATCGCCAAGCAAACTACTGCGCGTAAGTCGGCACACCCTGAAAACTAACGCCACTCATCGCAGTCCAACCGCGTGCGGCAATAGCGCGTTCGGCGTCGCTGCTTACTTTGCCAGCGATAGCGATGTGCACGGTTTTACCACGCAATTGCGGCTCCCCTAAAAACGCTTTGAACTTGTCGTTGTAGTAAACATAGTCCACGGGTGCGGGCACCAGCAAAGTGCCATCGTTAAGCGTAAACACGGGCGTGGCGCCCACCAAAATGACCGAGGTCACTTTGTTTTCCGAGGGCTGGGTAGCCACCAAGCGCAGCGCATTCACGATAAAACGCGCTTCAACTTCCGAGTCGACAAAGCGCAAATAGCGCAGCAAGTCTTTCCAGCCTTCGGCCTGCCAATTGCTGGTGATCTGATCGACCACGGCGGTTTGCAAGGTCGGCGTGAAACTGGAATTACGCAAGAAATTACGTGCCGTGTCGCTTTCAATGCCTACTTTTTCTAGCTCTGTGGCGTTGCGCTTTTTCACGTCTTCGGGCGGTAAATCATAGACTAAGCGGTTAATTTGACGCGATCGGCTGAGCACCACTGAAGCGCCGCCCGTGAGTGCGCCGACTACGATACTAGTGCCCGCACTGCCAGCAAGATAGCTCCAGGCAAAGGCGTCTAAACGATCTTCAATTTGTGGGTTGCTAGTGTAGGGGTCAACCCCCAGCTCGCGCGTGAGTTCACGCCGGGCGCGGTTGTAGCCAATGTAGTTCAGCCCGAACTTGGTGCCCTGCGAGGCGGCGCGATCTTCCCAGGTACGTTCCGGCGTCATCGGTGGGTCAGGCAAAAACGCGTTGAATTCTGGCGGTGCACCGTCCCCACGAATTTTGCTGCGTGCGCTATCGCCGAGCTCTTTAGTTTTCAGCTTGATCGCGGCCCAAGTGTTGCTGACTTTATTGCGAATGCCCTCAGGAATCGCGCGGGCGGTTGCGGCGGGGTCGCGAAAGACGTTGTAGACCGCTTTACCTGTGCCTTTGACCGAGTTGAGGGCAGACTTGCCAAATACTTTGAGGTCACTTAAACGCTCAAGCTCGGCAAGGGCTGCGATTTCCGTCACGCGTTGCTCCAGCAACTCTACAGAATCAGCATCCAGACGGCCGTAATCGCTTTTGACCTGGAATGCGGCAATATGTCCTTTCAGCTC
>JAYUUS010000107.1:0-4787 GCA_043754435.1 Rhodanobacteraceae bacterium | reverse complement strand
GCGGCGGCTCCACGATTGTGCAGGTCACGCACAACCCCAAACACGCCGCGCGCGCCAGTCGGGAGATTCGGCTGCGCGATGGCTGGATGGAATAAGCGAGATTTTGCGCCCTGGCAAAGGGTGCGATTCAAACTGATGTGGAGTATGGGGTTTTTTGAGTCTAACTTACGGGCGCTATACTCGAAAGCCGGTGAAACGTGCCGGCGTTTTCGATTCAAAATCGTAGCCATGAGGTGAATGCACGTGCAGGCCGCTTTAGACCAACTTTTTGAGCGTTGCCTAGCGCAGGCACTATCGTGTTTTGATGTTGCTGAGCCGATGCCTGCACCCGCTGCGGCGCTGCCGGTGACGGTGATTGTGCCAATTTACAATGGTTCCCAGGCCACTAAGCGCTGTTTGGCGGCATTGTTCAAACACACGCAAACCACGCACACGATTTTGCTCGTGGATGACGCCAGCACCGATTTGCAGTTGGCCGCAGAATTGCGGGCGTATGCGGAGCGCTACGCACATGTTTGCTACCTGCGCCGGGCACAAAATCTAGGCTATTTGGCAAATGTCAATTTGGCGATTACTGATTGCGCCGGGGATGTGGTTTTGCTCAATAGCGACACCGAGGTCGGGCCGCAATGGCTGGAACGTTTGCAGCGCGCGGCGTTGAGCCACAGCAAAATCGCTGCGGCATCGCCTTTGTCTGATAACGCCACTTTGCTCACGATTTTGTCTGCGCGTTTGCTGCAGCAATTCGACACCGACCATATCCAGCAAGCATTAGCCAGCTGCGCGCGCGCGCACTTTCCGCAATTGCCTGCGATTGTCGGATTTTGTGTGTATCTCAAGCGCGCGGCATTGGACGCATTGGGCCTATTCGACCCAGTTTTTGCACCGGGCTATGGCGAAGAGGATGATTTTTCCCAACGTGCGCGCAGCCAGGGTTGGCAACTCGTCGCCGCACCCGATGTGTTTGTGCGCCATTTTGGTGGGGCCAGTTTTGGCGTCAGCCCAAGTGTCCAGGCAATGCAGCAAACGCATGCGCGGACTTTGGCTTGGCGTTGGCCAAACTATGAATCCGATGTGCGCACTTGGTGGCGTGATTGGCCTTTGCGCGAGCAATCAGAACGCTTGCGCTTGCGCTTGATGCCAAAAAAACCAGCGCGCCCGCGCATTTTGCATGTTTTGCATCGGCTGGCACGCGTCGGCGGCACGGAAAATCAAGTGCGCGATTTGGTCGAATGCTTAAGCAAAGATGCTGAGCACAGCATTATCGCACTGGACCCGCAACCGAGTGTGTGGGCGGACGTGAGTGAAAGCTTGAGCAAAAGTGGCGCGCGACTGATCCAGCTTAATGCCGGCAATGTGCAAGCGAACCAGCGTATTGCGGGTTTAGCGGCAGATCTTTCGGATCCTGCCATCGAGCGCAGTTTTGCGCGCTTTGTTGCCAGTGGTGATTATGATTTAGTGCATATCCATCATCTAGCGGGCTGGAATTCGCTATTGATTCCCAGTATTGCCAAAGCGCTCGGTGTGCCAGTCGTGATGAGCCTGCACTGCCACTATGCGCTTTGCCCAGATACCCAAATGGCAGAACCAGACGGCGCAGACGGTGTTCAGGCTTGCCATAAGCCATTCGCCGGTGCGCATCAGGATTGTTTGAGCTGCATCAATACCCGGCGCGAACAAAAATTCGACGCTCCAACGCTGCCGACTTTGACTTTTTTGAGCGCACGATACTATTTTTGGCAGCGACTGTTTCACGATGTCGAGGTATTGATTTCGCCATCTCATTACTTAAAAGCTAAAATCGCCGCTGCGTTTCCCGCCGCTGCGGCCAAGATCACGGTGCTTGCGCACGGCGTTGAAATTTCCGCAAATCATACGCAAATAGGCACTACAGCCAAGCAAAGCCAGCCCTTAAAAATTGGCTTTTTAGGCGGCGACGGGGAAGCCAAGGGTTTTAAGCTAGTGCAGCGTTTGGCAGTGGCCTGTAGCGATTTGCCGGTATTTTTTCACGCCTACGGGATCAACTTAAATCGGCATTTTGACGCAATCGCGAATTTGCAGCTGCACAGCGCATTTGCGCCGGAACAGCGCGCTAGCGTTATTGCGGGCTTTGATCTTGTTTTGTTGCCTTCGGTGGTGGCGGAAACATTCTCATTGGTGCTGTCCGAAGCGAATGCGCTAGCGGTGCCGGTGCTGGCAAGTGACCTAGGTGCGTTGCCAGAGCGCATCACGCCGGGCCTGCATGGCTGGTGTTTAGCGCCAGACAACTTTGCGGCTTGGCGCTTAAAAATTCAGTCGCTTTGTGCACCTGAAGGTAGGGCGGCATTGGCGCAGATGCGGGTGGCGCTGGCGGCGGAAACGGTGAAGTCTTTAAGCACGCAGGCCAAACAATACTGGGCGCTTTATGCAGACTGCATCAGCCAACGCATGACCATTACCAACCAGTCAGAGCATGCGCGACACAGCGCGGACCCAGCCAGCGCCCGTTTGTGCGCACAAATGCCTGCACGTGCGCAGCGGCTGCCGATAGAAATGGTGCAGCCTAGGGCGCAGCGTGGTTTGCCACAAATTTTGGCCATCTCACGCGACGATTGGGCCGCCAGCCACTACCGCGTGCATCAACCTTTGGCCGCACTTGCGCGCACTGGTTTGGCGGCAGAGCCAATTACCTGGCGTGCGCGCACTCAAGGCTTGCCCAGCTTTGACGAAATTGCTGCGCTCGATCCCGATTGCGTGGTGTTGATGCATGCCATTGACGCACAGGCGCTCGAATTACTGCAGCAATTACAGGTATTGCGCGGCAAAACCAAAACGAAGCTGATATTTGTGCTGGATGATTTGCTCACCGAACAAAGTCAGCAGAGTGGGGCGCAGTTAGCACACGCGCGCGCAGCCCTCGGCTTGGCGTTGGGCTTATGTGATCGTTTGATCGTCACCACCCGTCCACTGGCCGAGCGCATCGCGCCAATTGCCCCGCAGGCCGTGCAGATCCACATCATTCCCAATGCGCTTAGTGCCCGGAATTGGCCTTGGATGCCGGTTCGCAGCGCAAGGGCAGGGACAAAGCTACGCGTGCTTTGGGCAGGTGCCGGGCAACACTCAGAGGACCTAGCGCTTTTGCTACCGGTGCTCAAAGCGACGCATGCGCGCTATCAATGGGTTTTTTTTGGCGATCAGCCGCGCGGCATGGATCCGCAGTGGCAGGTTGAATGGCATCCGCCGGTGCCGTTTGCGCATTATCCGGCAAAGCTTGCCCAGCTTGTCGCCGATATCGGAGTCGCCTCCTTACTAGACACGCCTTTCAATACCTGTAAAAGCGCGTTGAAGACCCTGGAGTACGGTGCGCTTGGAATGGCCATGATTGCTTCTGATCTTGCGCCTTATGCGAACGCGCCGATTCGGCGTGTCTGCAATGCGCAAGAATGGATCGTGGCACTGGCGGCACTAGAAAATGATGCGCAGCGCCAGCTAGAAGCTCAAACCCTTAATAATTGGGTTAAAAAGCACTTTTTAGAAGAAAAAATTGTGCAACTATGGAGCAACGCACTTTTGCTGTAGAAATTAAGTTAAAAAGAAGCTATCGTTAAAATATCGCACAATTAATTCAACAGGGCGGAGTTTTTGCAGCTGTTGTTTGTGCGCATGGGTAATATCATTAACTTAAGGAAATTTTGCGAAAAATTCGTCATCGCGAGGAGCGCAGCGACGTGGCGATCAAAGTGCGCTGAGATTGCTTCACTTCGTTCGCAATGACGAAACTGTGATTATTCCGCTAAGTTAATGGCATTGCGCATGCGGCGCGTGTCAGTCGATGCCGCTGAATGAATGCGAAAAAATCTGCCAAAACAATACTTTCAGGGATACACATGAGTAAAAATACAATCGAATTAATGCTGCGATTATTAGGCTTCGGTGCCGTGTCTGTGCCAGGCTGTCTAAACGCGGGTGAGGCCAACCATTTAGACCTTTCTGGCCTAGTGGCCAAAGATAGCCCTGTGGTCAATGCACCGAGCGCATGCGTGCCGACTGCTGGGGACAGCAGCGGGCTATTCGGCTGGTACTTGCCGCCACAGGAGATGACGGAAGCGGTGTTTACGCCCACTGAAGTCATTACCGGCACGCGTTTTGGTGGCGAAACCATGGCGGTTGCAACCAGCGAGCGCTTGCTTGCCTTTGAAAAAGACAACACCGATCAAATCCCGAACCTCGTCGCCACCTTGCTTACGTCAGCGAATATAGCAATTCGACGTGATCCTGTCGTTTCACCACTGGGTAATGAAATTGCTCTCTACACTCGCTTTTCTAATGAGCCTCCAGGTCCTCCAGGACCTTCACCGCTGGTCATTCGTTTTTTCCGGCGCTCAGCCATGGGCTGGCAAAGTGCGGCTGCGCAAACCTTGCCCGGGACACGGCCTGCATACAGTAAAGATGGCTTGACTTTGGCGCTGCTAAACCCAAGCAATGTCCTAGAAGTGTATTCGCGCAATCCGAGCGGGAACTGGCAATTAGACACTGAAGTTCGCCCCGCGAAGCCATCTGCTAGCTTTGCCGAATCATTTGGCTGGTCCGGCTCGCGACTGATCGTTGGCGATGGCCCAATTGTGTGGACTTATCGCAAAGTGGGCATGGAATATCTTGTGACCCAAGCCTTGCCTGTTGGTGGCGCTTTATTAATGCAGCGTCTGGGGGACGCGTTTTATGTGGTAAGTGGCGGCATAACAACACGCTTTGACTGGTTCGGCAGTAGTGGTTTCCGCGCGTCCTGGGAAATCCCACGGACTTTTGTC
>JAYUUS010000106.1:0-47145 GCA_043754435.1 Rhodanobacteraceae bacterium | reverse complement strand
TAAACACAGGACCAGGTGTAGTGGTACTGGTGGAGTAACTACCGGTCAAGCTCACGCCTGAGAATGCTGCATAGGCTTTGAGGTTTATGTAGTAAGTGCCCGCTTGCGCAGTTGCAATGGTGCATGTTTCGGCATTGCCTGATGCGTATGGACGGCAGTCATACACGGTATCGGTGGGTGCTGAGCCGAACTTCACATACATATCCGCATCACCCGTACCGCCGGCCATGACGAATTTGAGCGAGCTAGCGCCAGCAGGAACGACCATCGTGTAGCCGGCGGTCGCACCCGTTGCAGCGGCAATGCCCGTTTTGGCAACGCCATTAGTCAATGTGCCGCCGGGTGGCGGTGGCGGTGGTGTGGTTGCGCAGGAAACGCCCACTGCGGCAAAGGCTGCGGTTACGTCCGCTTTGACATAGCCTAGATCGGTCGCTGCGGTTTCAACGCCGCACGCGCCGGTGTTAAACGTGCTGCTTGGCGTCCAATATAGATCGTTGGCGCGGGCAAAGGCTTTAAACGCATTGGGTGTGCTCCAACCTGGTTTGGTTGCCAACAAATAAAACGCCTTGTTGTAAACGCCCGAGGACAAATGCACATCGAGCGAGCTGGTGTAATTGGCGGCATTGTCGATCGAACGACCATCCAACGGTGGGTTATTCATGTAGCGCAGTGAACCCGTTCCTTTGAAAATTTCTGGGCCGACTAGGAAGTCGTTACTGCCTTTCCAGTAAAATTCCGTGGCTTCACCACCCATATCGGAGAACGCCTCATTCATGCCGCCCGATTGACCCGAATACGTCAAGTTGGAATTTTGCTCGGTGAAGCCGTGTGACACTTCGTGCCCAGCAACATCAACGCTAACCAGTGGATAGAAGGTATTTGCGCCGTCACCAAAGGACATTGTGGTGCCATCCCAGAACGCATTTTCATAGTTAGCGCTGTAGTGGGTACGCATCACTAACTGAAACGTCAGAGCCGCACGACCCACGTAGGAGCGATACATGCCCTGAATCACGGCGCCGAAATAATGGGCATCGTTCAAGGGCGCGTATGCGCCGTTGATGGCTTTGGTCGTATTGCGTGGGCAGACATAGGACCATGCCGTTGTACCGGTGGTGCTGCCATTCAAATTTACGGTTTTGACATCGGCGTTATTCATCGTACACGTGGTGCCCGATTGCGCGACATCAAGGAAACCATACTTACCACCCGAGCCCCATTCATACTGGCCGGTTTTGGTATTGCCGCCAGGGCCTGTGCCGACAGCGGCATGCGCTAAGCCATCCCACTGCTTCAACACCGAGCCGTTTAGCGCGTCAATAATCACGATCGGACGTGTAGGTGTACCGCCGCCTTTAGCGCTATCGGCAAAAAACGACACCACATAAGCGAGCCGCGCCACTTCATCATCGCCAACAAAAATCATTTGCTCATTGGTTTCACGCTCGATCAACATCGACCCTTCGCGCTTACCTAAACTGACTGATCTTGCAGTTGCCGAGGCTTCTTTTGCAGAAATTTTCTCGATCGTGCCAAACGGAATGTCATCTGCAATATCGCTTACTAAGCGTCCAAACAGAACTTTAGCTTCGCCCGTAGCAGTGTCACTCACAACTACATGTTCGCCCCAAACGGGAAAGCCACGGAACAATTGTTGATAGCGATAATTCACGGTGCCATTTTTTTCCGAGCTGGAAGTCAACTGCTGCAGACTTGAATCTTTATCCAAACCAAGCAACTCAGCATGGCGTGCCATTGCCGTGGAAGCGCTACCCAAACCTTCAGTTGCGGCGCGGTAGAAAGCATTGACACGTTGCACGTCTAGCTGATGTAAATCAGTTCGGGTTGCGGCGGCGGCCGATGAAGCGGCAATGGCTAGCACCAATGGTGAAAGTGCAGTCAATTTTTTTGCATGAAATTTAGAGCTCGTCACGAATTTAATTCTCTCGAAAAAGTAGTGGTTAACCGCGAATGCGGCGCGTCTTTGGTTTTCAACAACAAAAGGTATTCGAAATCGAAAGCAAAACGCACAGATCCCGGCGGGCCTTTACTTGGTCCGACAAAACAAAATATGAACGTGAATGCCCCCAGCAAAACGCCGAAGGAACTTCCCTCCCCTTGAGCGCGCCGTCACAGTAACAATAAAAATTACAATTGTAACGCTGCGCTGCAATAAAAATTTTTACCTGCAACAGCGTGCGCAACTAGCACCCGGGTCGTTCTGTTACTGCCAGTGTCTAGTCGTTAAGTTACTGACAAATTCCCGGCACCAACGGCGCAAGCGTATTTTCAAAACCGCTGCGCATAATTGCCTCGTCCTGCACCGGGGCAAATTCGCTGGTATTGCCTGCGTCATCCACCGCAACCGCCGTGAGCGGACGAATGTTGCCTAATTGCGTGGTATCCAGCGTCAGCGCTAGCTGGGCTTGGGCGGCGTTGATCGTGGCGCTAGTTAGGTAAGTTGCGCTGCCGCCGTCACAGCCGGCGCGGTAAAAATAGACGGTGATCGGATACTTCCCGTTCGCAGCAGTCGTGTCCACACGATAGGTTAAGGTGTTCGAACCTTGCGCTGGCAGCGTGAGCTCGGGAAAGTTTTGAAAGCGATTACCGCCTTCATCCGGGTCATTTACATCGTTGGCGGTCGCACCCATTGAGGTGCTGTCTAAAATCAAATCCACCGCACCGCTACGATTGGCGAAAAACCGATTGAACGGCATTTGCACGCCCGTGCACTTATTCACCACAATGCCGGTGCCTGCGCTGTAGGCAATCAAATTTGCTTGACCAGCGGCACTGCCACCGATAGTGAAATCGCAAATCGCCCCGTTGATGCCAATCGCCGGTGCTGCGGTGGCTTGGGGCGGGCTGGTAAAGCCATTGCCGATTGCAAGGGTGCCCGTAACATCGGTGCCAATGTAATTGCCTTCAATACGGGTGTCGAGGTTGCCCGTGGCGTCATTTAAGCTGTCGAGTTGAATTGCGCCAGCGCCATAGCCCGAAATAACGTTACGCGCATTCGCCACGCTACCGCCGATCAGCGAATTGCGCATCGGCTTTAAAAAGCGAATGGCAGCAGCGCTTGGATTAAGATTGAGCAATGCTGCACTACCCTGGCGGTTGAGCCCAATCAAATTACCTTGAATGACGAGATCAACATATTCTTGGGCAAATCCAGTTTGATTAAAGCCATTGATGGCGGTGCTTTGCTGGCTAGCGATCAAGTTGCGCTGTGCTGGCAGCAGCCCGCCAATTTGGTAATTCGTGCGTCCTGGCCCGATGTTAATGCCGATATTGCCGGGAAGTGCGGTTTGCCCTAGCACATCGGTGCCGATGTAGCAGCCTTCAACCCGATGCGCCACGCCACCCGTCAGCAGAATTTGAGAAATTTGGAAGCCGTTGATGACCAAGCCGCGGAAGCTGCTCGGCATTGCTGCGGTGTAACCTAGTAAATTGAAGGCGACTAGACTTGAATTCACATTGCCCTGTAGTTCAATTTTGAGCACGCTATTGAGACCGCCCTGGGCAGGCGTGAGGGTATTAGCGATTGCTCCTGGCTGGGTGTAGCCATCGATCACCACCGCTTGCTCAACCGATGGCAGCTCCGTGCTGCCCACGTTGATTCGCCAATGCTGTGTGCTGGCTTGAAAGCCGGGATCGGCTTGAGAAATATTGAAGGCGATAATGTCCTCTGCGGCTGTTAAGTTCGCCGCAATCAGCGCACCGCGCAGGCTGCACGCACCGCCCGTGCAGTTTTGCGATGCCAAATCGCTCGTGCTGTTAACCGTAAACGTAGCGGCAAAGCTGGCTGAGCTGAGGCCCAGTAGCGTCAGTATTTTGACGGTTAGTTTTTGAATTTGCGGCATGGGAACTCGCTTGTCGCTTGCAATGAAGGCTCAAGCATAGTCGAAGGCGGGCCGGATAAAAGATTCGACTCGAGATTCAAAAATACCCGGCCCGAGTCACGCGCGTTTCCAGCCTCATACCAATTCCAGCATCGCAGCCAACCATCTTTCAGTTCTGCAAGTCCTTCAAGGCGGGCCAAAAATAAGCTTTTAAACACGTTTGCTCTCTGATTTGAAATGACAAGAACGAATGCTTTTGCCGCGAAAGCGATCTAATTATTGCTGACGCGCAGCCGTTCGCCGGACAAAACTCCCTCTCCCTGCCGACCCGTAATTTCAGGGCTAGGTAGTCGGTCAGGTCAGTGAGGGTGAGGGTTACGTTGTAACTGCGCGGCGGTTTTCCAAACTTTGGGCGGCAAGTCAGGAACTCGCCAGGAAATATGTTGTCAAGCGTGTTAAGTGAAGTGTAAAGTCGGATTCTATGGATATGGGGCAGCATTGATGGGTACAAGACTAACCAAAGCGCCGGTTTGCTTCACGCTAGCCCAGATGCGCTTCAACACCGTGCTTGCTACGGAGTCTTTTCTTCCTGCTCTGCAGGACGCTTTTCGGAAAGAAGGTTTTCCCGACTACACCTCAACAGAGGTAAGTTCGATTGAAGTATCTCAGAGTGCTGGTGGAATAGAGGTCAAAGAGAAGACGGTCACACGTCTTGTGTTTCAAAACATAGCCCAGACCGCCGCCATTGTGCTGCATCCAGGCGCCATGACCTATGAGCTAACCGACTATCCAGTTTTTGAGGAGTTTTCCAATGTGTTTGTGCGTGCGCTTGAGGTTGTTCACCAGCATCGCGCCATTGCATATTGCGAACGCATCGGGATGCGCATGCTCGATGCGGTGCAGCCCTTAGACGGGGAAACGCTGGAGCAATACCTTGTCCCGCAAGCCCTAGGTTTTGTCGGTCTGATTAGCGATGGCTTCGCGCATGTGCAAACACTCACCGAGTCTCATTTCAATAATGATTCGCGCAGCTTGATGATAAGAACTGTCCGCACAACCTCAGGTCTTGCAGCTCCGCCTGACCTGGCGCTTCGGCTCAAGGTGAACGAACGGTTTCTGACGCATCAGAGAGAAACCGTGATGCTTGACTGTGACAGCTCTAACTCCGAAAGAGTGGAATTCAACGCGTTAGCCGCCAAAGCCGAACTCAGCGAACTAAAAACGGCTCTTTCTCGCAGTTTCAAAGCACTCGTGACGCCACACGCACTCAAGGTTTGGGAGTAACCATGACTTACACGGTTTGGCAACCAATTGCGCCCCGGCGAGCAACTTTGCTGCAAAGCACCGCAGCGGCGGGTTTGATCGGCTTTTTGGCTGGCACAGGCGGAGACGTTAGTCGCGATCGCATTGTCACGTACTCTGGTACCGGCTCAATAATCGTTAGCTCGCCCAATGTCGTTAAGAGTGTGCCCGTTCAAGGTCTTATCGTTGAACTAAACTTCGTCCGCCAAGTACTGCGTCTTAGCATTGCTGAGACGGCGAGTCTCTTCGGCGTATCCCGGCCAACGATATACAGTTGGGAAAAAGGAAATCAGCTCGGCAATAAAAATAGCGCACGAATTCGTGCAATTTTTCATGCCCTAACACCGCATTTGAAGTTTTTGGAGATTCAGGCCGGTCGGATAGCGCACCGCGCCATTCAAGGACGAATCACGCTGTTGCAGAAATTAGCCGAAGGCGGAGACGCCCAGCAAGCGATCAGGGAATTGGTCGCCCTACTAGTACAAGAAACTGCTCAGCGCGAACGCTTATCTTTTCGTTTGCAGGGCCGCACTGGTGATCGGGGTGCAGCCGATCTTGACGCGCTCGGCTAAGGACACAACAAGATGCCCAGCGCCTGGCGCCAAGGAGACCTAATTGCGCCGGATGACGCAGTTAAACTTGGCGTGATTGAGTCGGCGCAGCGTGACACGCACCGTGTTTTGGTTTTCAGTCATAGCTGTGATGTTGCCAATAGTGAAGATGTAGAACCCAACGTCGAAGTTCTGATTGGAATCATCGTTCAAGAAAACGAAGCAACTTCACAGAACGGACACTCGATTCGCACGCTACACCTTGGCGCGACTGGTGAACAGACCACTGAGTGGGCGCAGTACCGTATTACTGATCGAGTCGAGATCAAAAAGGCAGTCATGCTCAATTGTCAGCCTTGGGCAGAGCGTCGCTGTTCAACTGAACAACGCGCCACTCTGCGCCGATGGTTGGCTCAGCGATATTCACGCAGCGAGTTTCCAGATGATTTTATCACTTGGCTCAACGACAGCGGCGTTGACAACCGTTTTGAAAAATTAGGGAAGCAATACTCTGCGAGCCTTGTTGGCATCTATTTTGACTTGAACAACGATGATGAGCGTGGCGATCCTAATATGCCCTATGAACTCGGAATCTCTCTGGTGTATGACGTCAGCAATACAGATAACGAAGCCGCCGCGCAGAAAGCGCAAGAAAAACTCAAAGCGCTTTTTACAAGTCGGTGCAAGATCGACGAACGCTGGAAATGGATAGAGTTGATCTATTGCGACGCTGTTTCTGAAGAGGTGTTCAGCCTACGAGCCGCGCGCATGTTCCGCCGCTGGCGTTTTGAGCATCGCAGCGTCAAAGGCGAGCCTATCGATATCTCGGAATGACAGGCGTTCTCTGAAAAACTCAATCCAGAATGCAAATCCCCGGCCTGCCCGGGGATTTGCGCGGCATATATATGGAATCAATCAAAATCTATGCATGGTGCCACTACCCCGCCAACTGCCGCAACACATACTGCAAAATCCCACCATGTCGGTAGTATTCGACTTCTTTTGGCGTTTCCAGCAGTACGCGCACTTGGAAGGCTTTTTTGGAGCCGTCTTCGTCGGTGGCGATTACCGATAGGTGTTTGCCGGTGCCATCGCCAATGCCGGTGAAGTCAAAGGTTTCACGCCCCGTCAAGCCTAGGCTGGCGGCGTTTTGGCCTTCTAAATACTTGCAGGGAACAATGCCCATGCCGCACAGATTGCTGCGGTGGATACGCTCGAAGCTTTCGGCGATCACGATTTTTACGCCTAACAGCATGGTGCCTTTGGCGGCCCAGTCGCGGCTGGAGCCGGTGCCGTATTCTTTACCGGCTAGCACAATTAATGGCGTGCCTGCGGCTTGAAACTGCATGGCGGCGTCGTAAATGCTGGTGACTTCATTGGTTGGGAAGTAGGTGGTGTAGCCGCCTTCGGTGCCGGGTGCGAGTTGGTTTTTCAGGCGGATATTGGCGAAGGTGCCGCGCATCATGATTTCGTGGTTGCCACGGCGGGAACCGTAGCTATTAAAGTCGCTATAGGTTACGCCGCGCTCGGTCAAGTATTTACCGGCAGGGGTGGTGGGTTTGAAATCCCCTGCTGGGCTGATGTGGTCGGTGGTGATCGAGTCCCCCAGCAGTGCTAACACGCGTGCGCCTTTAACATCGTGCACGGGCTTAAGTTGCAGGCTCATGTCGGTAAAATACGGTGGGTTTTGCACGTAGGTGGACAGGTTATCCCAAGCGTACAGATCGCTTTCCACCACCGGCACGGACTGCCAGCGTTCGTCACCAGTGAACACGGTGGCGTAGCTGGACTTGAACATATCGGCGCTCAAATTACTGGCAATAGTGTCAGCAATTTCTTGATTGCTGGGCCAAATATCGCGTAGAAATACTGGATTGCCATCGCTGCCGATGCCAAGCGCATCGGTGGTCAAGTCGATATTGGTGGTGCCCGCAATTGCATAAGCCACCACCAGCGGTGGGCTGGCCAAATAGTTCATGCGTACTTCGGCGTGTACGCGGCCTTCGAAGTTGCGGTTACCGCTTAATACGCTGGAGACGATCAAATCCCCGTCCGCGATGCCTCTGCTGACTTCAACCGGCAGCGGGCCGGAATTACCAATGCAGGTGGTGCAGCCATAGCCAACCACGTTAAAGCCGAGTTTTTCCATCGGCTCCATCAAACCGGCTTTTTTAAAGTATTCAGTCGCAACCGCAGAGCCAGGCCCGAGCGAGGTTTTTACCCACGGTTGACGGGTCAAGCCTTTAGCCACCGCGTTACGTGCTAATAAGCCCGCACCCAACATCACCGCTGGGTTTGAGGTATTGGTGCAGCTGGTAATCGCCGCAATCACCACCGCGCCATCGCCCAATTCGTAGGCGGTGCCGTTGGCCGAGTGTTCGGCGCTGACGCTGGCATGGCCGGGGTTGATGGACTTGGTTTTCGTGGCGCGCGCGGTTGCCATTTCGGCTTGGCTCACAACGTAGTTTTTCTTCATATCCGACAGCAACACCCGATCTTGTGGGCGTTTTGGCCCGGCTAAGCTGGGCAGCACTTCTTTCATATCTAGGTGCAGCACGTCGGTGTATTCGGCATCTGCGGATTCTGCGGTGCGAAACATGCCTTGGGCGCTGTAATAAGCCTTGACTAGCTCGACTTGCGCCGCGTCGCGGCCGGACAGCGTCAGGTAATTCAGGGATTCATTGTCAATCGGGAAAATGCCGCAGGTGGCGCCATATTCCGGTGCCATATTGGCAATGGTGGCGCGGTCGGCGAGCGGTAAGTGATCCAAACCCGGGCCAAAAAATTCGACGAATTTTTCCACCACACCGCGCTTGCGCAGCATTTGCGTCACAGTCAGCACCAAATCGGTCGCGGTCGCACCTTCGGGCAGTTTGCCGCTGAGGCGAAAGCCAATCACCTCGGGAATCAACATGGTGGACGGCTGGCCAAGCATTGCCGCTTCCGCCTCAATACCGCCAACGCCCCACCCCAGCACGCCGATGCCGTTAATCATGGTGGTGTGCGAATCGGTGCCGACCACGGTGTCTGGATAGACGTGCCATTGGCCGTCGATTTCGGTGCTAAACGCGACGCGCGCTAAAAATTCCAGGTTGACTTGATGCACGATGCCGGT
This sequence comes from Rhodanobacteraceae bacterium, assembly GCA_043754435.1. GTDB lineage: Bacteria > Pseudomonadota > Gammaproteobacteria > Xanthomonadales > SZUA-5 > JANNYA01. The sequence continues at coordinate 38,335 of JAYUUS010000106.1, read as the reverse complement.
GCGCGGTGGCACAACTTTAAAATTGTTCAGCGCATTTTGGCCCCAGCGCAGGAAGCCATAGCGCTCACGGTTGCGGTCAAATTCGATTTTGGCGTTTAAATCCAGCGAATCAGCGCGGGCAAAACTATCCACTTGCACGGAGTGGTCAATCACTAATTCGGCTGGAATCAAAGGGTTAATCAAGCGCGGGTCGCCGCCCAAAGCTTTCATGGCATCGCGCATCGCAGCCAAATCGACCACGCACGGCACGCCGGTAAAATCCTGCATTACTACGCGCGCGGGCATAAACGGTATTTCTACCGTGCTTTGCTTAGTCGGGTTCCAATTCAAAACCGCTTCGATTTGCTCTTTGGTGGTGTTAACGCCGTCTTCTAAGCGCAGCAAGTTTTCCAGCAAGATTTTTAAGCAAAAGGGCAGGCGGGCGACGTTGTATTGCGCTTGCAGGGCGGTCAAATTGCGGTATTGATAAGACTTGCCGCCAGAACTTAGCTCGGCTTGGGTTTTGAAGGAATCGGTCATGGATGCAGCTCCGTTTTGCACTGGCGGGGAAAGTGGTAGGTTCTATTGCTTTGCGGCTTTAGAACCTGTCGATTATGGCGCGGAAGTGCGGGGATGCGAAGTGCGGCGCAAGATTTTGTGGTGGCATTTGAAACTGAATGGCACAAAACTTAGGGCTGAAACGGCACAAGTCTGGTTGCTGAGGTTTGGTTTCGCAGGTGTAGAGTTTTGCCGCGCCGCCCAGGCCACTTTCCCAGCATCGTCTTTTAGCTTCGGAGCTTCAAATGCGCTTAAAAATCCTGCTGTTGAGCTGTTTATTGCCGTTTTTGGCAGCCGCTGGACAAGATCAGCTGAAGTATTTGGACTATCAAGTAAGCCGCGCCCAGGCTGAGGCGGCGGGTGCCAAACTAGCGGTTGCCGGGCGTGCGCTGGACGTCTATCTTGATTCCGATGCGGCAAAGGGCTTTGATTCGGACGCAACTGAAAGTAGCGAGGACTTGCCGCCGGAAGTTTTTGCGATTCTTGCGCGGGCTGGAATTGACTTGGAAAACTTCGGCGAACTCACGGAAAGTAACGATACGACGTCGGTCTCAGCGCTAGGCTATGCGGTTTTCAAGGTGTGTGACGGTGAGAATGCGGCTCTTTTGCAATTACGTAAAGCTTGGGCTGAGCGTGCGTTTGATATCAGCTATTTGGGCTTGAGTACCGATGAGAAAACTCAGTTTTCGCAGGCTGTGGTAGCGCAAGGGCGTGCGGAAATATTGCCGGTTGCCCAAGCCTATTTTGATAGCTGGCTTGCCATCGCTGCGGTAAAGGTGGGTTGCGCGCCGCAAGCAATGGACTATGCCGATTTTGCGCTTGCCGACTCCACCAATCAGTTAGCCGATGGCGTTTTAGGCATGACGCGCAGCGGTTTGCTGCTGAATGCCGCAAAAAATAGCGCGGCGCAAATTGAAGTGGCGCTAGCTGCGCGCAGCAAGGCGATGGCGGAATTCCTGCGTGGCGGCGAAAAGTTCGCGACTTTTGCTGTAAAGGCGGGTTTGATGGAAACAAAAGCAGAGTTCAAAGAAGGATATTTGGATATCTTTGAAAGTTATGACACGCAATTCACGCGTACGCTGGCCGTTTCGCAAACGCCCGTTTGGCGCGTCAAGGCAGACGTTTTACCGAAGGTCACCGAAACCCGACGCAATTTATGTGGCACCGGCGCATGGATGACCGCGCTTTTTGCCGCGTTTATGGCGCCCGAATGGCCAACGGCCTTGGCTGTGCTGCACGCGAAAGGCCAAGATGAAGTGGTTGCGGCCTATGAATTGGCTGAGTGGTTTAATACTGAAAACAAGCTTAGCGGCTTCAATAACCATTTGCCCGTGCTTGGGAATGTGCAAGAAGATACAGAGCTGATCTGGCAAGCCTATGGTCAAGCCGAAACCAAAGCCGAATTCGAGCGTGCAGCGAATGCGATCACGCTTTCGGCACCGAAAAATGGCCTAGCCATCGTTAAAATATTCGGTCACGAATTTTTGCTTGCTAGTGGTGAAAGAAATTCTCAAGAAGCCTGGGATTCAACCCGCTGGTACACGCTGAAGGAAATTCAGGCGAAATTTCGGGGTTCGAACGCGTTTAAGACTTTGGCGCGGGAGTAGTTGCGGTGTCGCGGCACTACGCACGGAGAGTTGGGGTTCAGCCTCCTAGACGAAACAAAAACTTGCAGTGCTCATGGCATTAATCATTGGCGAAACTAGGTACTAGAATCTAGCGGCTAAAAAATCCAAAGCAAATCCCTAAGCCACCCCCACTAACTTCGCCGCCTCTGTCAAGTCCACACTCACCAAGCGCGATACGCCCGGTTCGCGCATGGTCACGCCGGCGAGTTGGCGGGCGTGTTCCATCGTGACTTTATTGTGGCTGACGAAAATAAACTGCACGGTTTGGCTCATTTCTTCCACCAATTTACTGAAGCGCCCGACATTAGCTTCATCGAGCGGCGCATCAACCTCATCAAGTAAGCAAAAGGGTGCTGGGTTGAGCTGAAAAATCGCAAAAATCAGCGCAACTGCGGTCAAAGCCTTTTCGCCGCCGGACAGCAAGCCAATGGTCGCCGGGCGCTTGCCAGGTGGGCGGGCAATAATATTGACACCGGTTTGCAGCAAGTCTTCGCCGGTTAATTCCAGCGCCGCATCGCCGCCACCAAACAGCCTTGGAAACAAGACTTTAAAGCCGCTATTGACTTGCTCAAAGGTTTCTTTGAAGCGGCTGCGGGTTTCACGGTCAATTTTTTTGATCGCCTCTTCCAAGGTTTCAAGCGCGGTATTGATGTCGAGCAGTTGGCTGTCCAAATAGCCTTTGCGGGTGCGCGCTTCTTCCAACTCTTTGATCGCGGCCAAATTCACCGGTTCCAAGCGCTTAATTCTGACTTCTAGATCGCTGGCGCGCGCATCCCAATCGCGGATGTTCGCGGCGTCGGGAATTTGCTCTAGCAAAACCTCGCGCTCGAAGCCGCTTTGCGCAATTGCGGCTAAAAATCCTTCTTCCCGAATGCTCAACCCCTGCGCCTTCAATAAGCTTTCGCTGCGGGCTTCGCGCAGCGTCTCGGTTTGCTGTTCGGCGCGCTGGCGCTCATGGTCCAATTTGCGCAAGGCTTCAATGCAGTCGTCAACGCGTGCGCGCGCTTCGCTTATGCGTTTATCAACAATCACGCGCTGCGCTAAAGCCACCTGTAAGCTGTCTTGCAAACCTTCCAGCGGCGCGCTGGATTGCTCCAATTGCACAGCCAGCGTGCTTTTGCGCGCATCCAGGGCCTGAATGCTCGCGGTAATGCGCGTGATCGCAAGCTCCAACGAAGCCAGCGCAGATTTCTTAGCTTGCACGCCCAATTCCAGCTGATGCGCGCGTTCCCGAGCTTCGCGTGCGCCAAGCCGGGCGCTCTCTAAATTCGAGGCGATACGGCTGCGCTCGGCTTCTAGCGTATGGCGCTCGTCCTCAAAACCGCCCATTAACTCCAGGCCTTCTTCCAGCTTGGCGCGCGCATTGTGCACCTGTGAATTTTCCGCATCCAGCTGCTCGGAAATGCCCGTTAGTTCGGCAGTAATCCGTTCACTGCGGCTGCGCGTTTGCTCGACGCGGCCTTTGTGGCTGGTTAGTTTGCCCAGGTGCTCGCTGACTTTACGCTGCTGCGCATAAACCGCCATTTGCGCGTCTTCCTTGGCGCGCTCGGCGTGTGCAACGTCGGCTTTGCGCAAGTCAATCGCATCACGCGCCAAATCAGCGCGTTCGCGCAGCGCTTCAATTTTGTCTTTCAGCTCAATAATTTCACGGCCGCGCGCCAGCACGCCATCGAATGCTAGTCCGGCACCGCGTAATTTGACCCAATCGCGGCTCAGCCAATGGCCGTCGACACTTACCACCGATTGATTGCCACTCAGCTGCGTCGCTATTTGCTGTGCGCCGGCCAAATCGGGCGCAATTTGAATGCCGTCTAGCCAACTGGATAGCGCCGCCGGGCCGCGCACTTTCGCGGCTAGGCTATTGCCGTCCTCGCCTGCTGCTTGCACGGCTTGTCCGCTTAGAACCGCGACCAACACGCCGCCGGGCAGGGCGGCCGCGTCCAAGCTCGCTAATTCAGGCACCACGACCGCCTGCAGCAGTTCGCCCAGCACCGCTTCCAGCGCTGGCTCAAAACCCGGCTCGACGGCGATCACATCGCCCAAGCGCGGCGCATTCGCCAAGCCGCGTGCCGCCAGCCAGCGGCTGCGTTCTTTTTGGTCTTGCCCAAGTGCCGCATGCTGCAACGCATCTAAAGACGCGGCGCGCGCGACGGCGGCACCCAACTGCTGCTCGGATTCGCGCAAGCTGGCATGCGCCTGGGCTTGCGCATTTTGGGCGCTGAGCAAAGCCTGTTTGCGCTGATTGCTGAGGTGGCTGAGCTGTTCTAGCTGTTCTTGCAGAATTTCTGCGTCGCTGCCAAGGTGATCCAGCTCCAGCACCAGCGTGTCTAAATTAAAAATACCGCGTTCCGCGAGCAAGGCGTTGCGGCGTTTGATTTTGTCCTGCGCGGTGCGATCCAGCAACTCAATGCGGGTGCGCTCCACTTCAGTCATTTTGGCGGCCCCACTCGCGCTTTGCGTGTGTACCGCAAAACGCCGCTGCCAATCGCTTTGCGCGGCTTCGGCGGCTTTTAGACTTTCGATATCGCGCTCGGAAATATCTAGCAGATGTTCCAGTTTGGGCTCGTCGATTATCAGCACTTCGCTCAGCATTTTGGCTTGCCGCGCATCGGCGTCGAGCTGTTCGGCGAAATGTGCATCTTGAGTATCGGCTTCACGCAACTCACGCTGGGATCGTTCGGTCAAATCGCGGCGAAATTTCAGCTCTTGCTCCAAACGCGCAATATCACCGCCAACGCGATAACTTTCGGCCTGCATCGCATTGAACGCCTCAACCGCTTGCGCGTGCGCCACGCGGCCGGTGCTGTCGCTGGATTCCACCCGCGTGCGCACAGCGGCCAGCTCTTCCAGCGCCCGTTCGGTATTTTTCAGCTTTGCTTCGACTGCGCGGCGCTCGGTATCTAGTTTTTGCCAGCTTAATGCCGCCAATTCGGCTTCAACACGCGCTTTTTCAGTCTTGAGCTCGGTGTATTTTTCCGCTTGTTTGGCTTGTCGCTCCAAATTCACCAGCTGCTTATCCACTTCTTCGCGCACGTCGTTTAAGCGGTCAAGATTTTCCCGCGTCGCCTTGATGCGCGACTCGGTTTCTTTACGGCGCTCTTTGTATTTGCTGATGCCAGCCGCTTCTTCCAAATGCACGCGCAAATCTTCCGGCGCGGATTCGACAATTTGGCTGACCATGCCTTGCTCAATAATCGAATACGAGCGGGCGCCTAAGCCGGTGCCTAAAAATAAATCGGTAATATCGCGCCTGCGGCAGCGGGCTTGGTTTAGGTAATAGCCACTTTGGCCATCGCGCGTCACTAAGCGCTTGACCGATATTTCCGCATAGGCGGCAAATTCGCCGCCGATAAAGCTGTCGGAGTTATCGAAAATCAGCTCCACCACCGCTTGGCCGACCGGTTTGCGCCCAGAGGAGCCGTTAAAAATCACATCCGTCAGCGAATCCCCGCGCAGGCGGGAGGCGGCGGATTCGCCCATTACCCAGCGCACCGCGTCAATAATATTGCTTTTGCCACAGCCGTTTGGGCCTACGACCCCGGTTAAATTGGTCGGAAGGTGCAGCACGGTTGGGTCTACGAAAGACTTAAATCCGGCCAGTTTGATGGTCGAAAGGCGCATAAGATCAGATTTCTATTGATTTGTTTTTAGTCGAAAATTTTTTAGTTTTTGTATAAAAACAAAGGCTTACAATGGAGTTTCGGGCGTTGCGCGGCATTCCTTCATGCTTTCTCGGCATGTTTTAGGCCAAACTTGCGGTTTCCGAATATGAAACGCCCCATCCAGATGAGCACGCAACCCACTAAAGCCTTAGAAACCTTCCCGAACCCGGAACCGGGCCGCGACTATACCATTCGCATGAAGATCCCTGAATTCACCTGTTTATGTCCCAAAACCGGCCAGCCCGACTTCGCCACGCTGCACTTGGAATATGTGCCGGCCGCTACCTGCGTGGAGCTGAAAGCACTCAAACTGTATATGTGGAGTTTTCGCAACGAAGGCGGCTTCCACGAAGCGCTCACGAACCGCATTTTGAATGACTTAGTCGCCGTCACCCAGCCAAAATTCATGCGCCTACGCGGCGAATGGTATGTGCGCGGCGGTATTTTTACCGACGTGATCGTCGAGCACCGCGCCGAGGGCTGGGTGCCACCGGTGCGGGTGGAGTTGGCTTGAGCAAGGGCACACAAATAGGCGTGTAACGACTCTGGGGCAGGTGTTCGGCATTATAAATACCCCAATTATGGTAAGGTTTTTGCTTAAATTTTGACGGCAGATTGACTCATGACCCAGGTCACGCTTCTGCCACGCGCCTTAACCGTTGGAACTTTATGATGACTTTTAACCCGAAAATTCTTTGTTTCGCGATCAGCGCTTGCCTGCTCGGCACTACCATTGACCCTGCATTCGCGTGCGGCCCGGATTTTCCACTGGAACTTTTGAGCAACCGCAAGCAAACGCTGCAGGGCATGCCATCTGGGCTGTTTGATTTTGAAGCGACCAGACTGCTGGCAAAACCTGCGGCAAAGCTTGCGCCGGAGCTTGATTTAGGCACCGCGTGGTTTGAAAGCAGCCCCGAAATTCCGGTGACGGAACTGCAACAGCAGGCGGAAACGCGCGATTACACACCCAGCCAAATCGACGCCTGGAAACGCGCGCGCAGTGCGGCCTCGGCGGCGGAGGCAATGGCGTTAGTCGGTGACCTGCCAGCGGCGCATCAACACTATATAGCGGGCGCTGCCGCTTTTCGCGCGGGCGATCTGGTAGCGGCAAAGGCTGAATTTGAGGCAATTTTGGCCTTGGGCGATGCTGGGTCATCGCGCGTGGTGTGGGCAGAATTTATGCTAGCGCGCACAGCCTTTTTAGCGGGCGAGGGTGATGCAGCAGCGGCCTCGCATTTCGAGAATGCCCGCACGCTAGCCGCTGGCGGTGCCGCTGACCCATTAGGACTAGCCGTGGCAAGTTTGGGTGCACAAGCCCAGCTTAGCTGGCGGCCAATTGCCAACGCTGAAGAGGTCGATATTGCGCAAACGCTGCCGCGTGCGGTCGAACTTTATGCGCAGCAAGCCGCGTATGGATCTGCCTCGGGCAACGCATCGCTGTTGATTGTCGCGCGCTGGCTGAATGCGCATCCTGAAGCGTTGCAGGTAGGTTTGAACGATGCTTTAGTGCGCAAATTAATGACCAGCTACGCGTTTTCCCGGGGTTTTGAGGCAATGGATGATGCGCAAACCCAAGCTTTTTCCAGCGGCAGCGACTATAAAGATCCGAATCTAATGGCTGGCATGGGCAGTACAAAGATTGCGTCCAGCTTACTGGACGCGATTTTAGCCAGCAGCCCGGATGGCAAATTAGACGGCGGTGATCGCTTGGCAGCGGCCTTGTATCGTGCCGGAAAATTTGATGACGCGGCAAAATTTGCCGCCAGCAGTGATTTGCCGCTCGCCGCCTGGGTGTCGGCAAAGCTTGCCTTGCGCGCTGGCGATCAAAAGCAGGCAGCCGCGCAGTATGCCAAGGTGATTAAAGGCTACGCCGCCGATGAACATTGGGTGCCGGGCGGCTACGAATCTCAGTCATTGAGTGCGCAGTGCCGCGCGCAGGGCGAGGCGGGCACTTTGGCGCTGAGTCAGGGTGATTTTGCTGAGGCGATGCTGCAATTTTTTAACGCAGGCGATGATTACACCAATGACATGAGCTACATCGCTGAGCGGGTGTTGAGCACCGATGAACTGATTGCTTTTGTCGACGTCCACACCAAGCCGCAAACGCTACAAAAAGTCGAGGCTTCTGAGTATTCCCCGCTGAGCTACGAAATTCCGTTTAACGCGGAAACCGGCGTGCGCGCCAAAGGCTATCAACAGCACACTTTGCGCGCCGTGTTAGCGCGCCGTTTGCTGCGCGAAAGCCAATACGATCGCGCACTTCCCTATTTCAACAACCCGCTGCATTTGCAGAGTGCCAAAGAATACGGCGCCGCGATGCTGCGCGCGAACAGCGCATCAGGCATTCAAAAAGCCCAAGCGCTGTTTGAAGCTGCCAGTATTGCCCGCACGGCCGGTATCGATATTTTAGGCACCCAATTGTCACCCGACTTTGCCGTTTATGGCGGTGGCTTTGGTGATTACGAACCGACGCCGGAGGAGCTAAAAGAGTCGCCCGCGCTTTATGCCAAGCCAACCGCGTTGATTAGTCCAGAAGAAAACAAGCGCACGCAACTGAGTGCGCCCCAGCCCAATAAACGCTTCCACTATCGCTATCAAGCGGTTGCTCTCGCCGAACAAGCCAGCGATTTGCTGCCCGCACGCAGCCAAGCATTCGCCGCCACGCTGTGCAAAGCCACCAGTTGGATCATTTTTCGCGATCAACCGGCGGGCGAAAAGCTGTATCGGCGTTACCTACACCAGGGTGCCTACGTGCCGTGGGGCTACCGCTTCGGCACCACGGCTGGGTGTCCAAAGCCCGAATTCGAGCGCGCGCAAACGATGCTGGATCACCAAACCTGGGCCGCGCGCAAAAAACTGCTGAAGCGGGTGCTGCCGTTTGCGGTGGGCGGCTCTGGCTTATTGATCGCGCTGGGTGGGTTTTTAATTTGGCGGCGGCGTAAGGTGGTTTAGGGAATGTAGGGGAAGCTTTTTTTGCGCACGAAGGCAGCTATTAATATAAGGTATTCGACGCGACGTCATCGGGTGGGAGCTGCGGATGTGGTTCAAAGTAAACAAGCCCGCACCCGTGGTTCATCCGGAAGCGCTCATTCGTCGGCACTCGCTGCGGCATCTGGCAGAGGTGTTCGTTGTTTGAGCCAGTTTAGGCTGATTAGACGCTGCCACTAGGCTTTGCTGAGTTGCCGTGCGGTGCGCAGATCCACATGGCTTGGGTGTTCTGCATCTGGAATCGCTGGCAGGCTGCCTTGAATTAACCTGTACCACCCCCGCAAACTCGCGATTCTCTGCCAGTGTCTTAGTTGGGCTCATAGACGTTTATCTCAAGTTTGCATTGGATAAGGATGAAGTGCCTGCCTGAGGACAAGTATGAGCATTGCCCCGTTTGCTGCCGAATACACAATCATCACCTCGCTAGTACGAACCGCGCGCAATAATCGACTATGCGAAATCTCATAGTCATTCTCGGCGATCAGCTAGATCGCTACTCCAGCGTATTTGATGGCTTTGATCCGGCGCTTGATCATATTTGGATGGCAGAGGTGCGGGAGGAATCCACGCACGTTTGGAGCCATAAGGCGCGCATTGCGTTATTTTTGTCCGCGATGCGGCACTTCGCCGTTGAGCTTGAGCAAAAGCGCTATCCGCTCACCTATTTGCGGCTGGGGGAGCACGTGTTTTCCAGTTTGGAGTCAGCACTTGCCGCCATGATTCATCAGTCAAGCCCTGTGCGCGTGGTGCTGATTAGGCCCGGCGACTATCGGGTGCGGGAAAATTTAAAAGCGGTTTGTGCGGTCAGCGGTACGGCGTATGCGGAGCGCACCGATACGCATTTTTATTGCTCCGAGGAGGATTTTAGCGATTGGGCGCGTGGGCGCAAAGAATTTCGCCTTGAGCACTTTTATCGGATGCTGCGCAAACGCGAAAATATTCTAATGGCCGCCGATAAGTCACCAGCCGGTAAACCTCAAGTCGGTAAACCCGAGGGCGGCGAATGGAACTATGACGCGGAAAATCGCGGCAGTTTTGGCGCGCAAGGCCCAGGTTTTGTTGCCGCACCCAAAGCGTTTTTACCCGATCAAATTACGGCTGACGTGCTGGCCTTGGTTGCACGCGAATTCGCCGAGCATCCAGGTGAGCTTGCGCATTTTGATTGGCCGGTAACGCCGGAACAGGCCGAGGCCGCCTTGGCTGATTTCATCTCAAATCGTTTATGTGCGTTCGGTCAGTATCAAGACGCTATGTGGCAAAACGAGCCTTATCTGTACCACTCAAAGCTGTCCGCTGCACTCAATTTGAAGCTGATATCCCCGCATCAAGTGATTGACGCGGCGGTTACGGAATATCGTTTGGGCAAAGCGCCGTTGGCCGCAGTGGAGGGCTTTGTGCGCCAAATTTTAGGCTGGCGCGAATACGTGCGCGGGCTTTATTGGTTGCGCATGCCCGGTTATACCCATGAAAACGCACTCAATGCTGAGCATGAACTGCCGGCATTTTATTGGACCGGCGACACCGATATGGCGTGCTTGCGCGATGCGATTGGGCAAACGCTGAAATATGGCTACGCGCACCATATCCAGCGGTTGATGGTGACGGGTTTATTCGCGTTAATGCTGGGCGTGCGGCCCAAAGCCGTTCACGAATGGTATTTAGCGGTTTATGTCGATGCGGTGGAATGGGTTGAACTACCGAATGTGCTGGGCATGAGCCAATATGCTGATGGCGGCGTGATGGCATCGAAACCCTATTGCGCTAGCGGCAAATACATCCAACGCATGAGCAATTACTGCCAAGCGTGCAAATTCAAGCCCGATCTTGCTGTGGGAGAGCAGGCTTGTCCGTTCACTACGCTGTATTGGGATTTTTTAGCCCAGCACAAAACGCGTTTTGCTAAACACCCGCGCGCAGCCTTGCAATGGCGGTCTTTGGAGCGCTTAAAACCAGAGCAGCTGGATGCGATTCGGGCTCAGGCACGCGGGTTACGCCTAGGTCATGAAAGTCAAGTAGGTGGCGGCTAATTTGTTTTGCTAAGAAAATGTGATTGTCAGCATCTAGCGATTTGCGCGTGGCGTATTACACTCGCGGCTTAACCGCCTTTAGTTCTATCTATGGAATATCCGACCATGAAAGTTAAGCAATTCGCCTTATTAGGTGCTGTGTGTTTGTTTGCGTCCACTGCATTCGCGCAAGTCAAGCCTGCGGACGCGCTGCACTATCGTAAAAGTGCTTACAGCGTGTTGATTTGGAACTGGATGCCGCTTGCGAATGCGGTGCGTGGCAAAACACCCTATGTCAAAGCTGATTTTGAACGCTACGCGAACCGCGTCGCGCAAATTGCGCCGATGCTATTGGAAGGCTTTCCAGCGGGATCGGGCGTCGGTAAAACCGAAGCAAAGCCTGAAATTTGGACGAATTGGGCGGATTTCCAGGTAAAAATGAAAGCCCTTGAAACTGAGTCCGCAGCATTAGCAACCTTGGCTAAAGGCGGCGACTTTGAAAAAATCAAGGTGCAATTTAGTAAAGTGGGCGGCACCTGCAAAGGCTGTCACGATAAATACAAGGCTGATTGATACAGAGCCGGGTGACTGGCTGGCGCGGTACTGAAAAGCTTGGCAAGCGAGGTGTACTAGCCCCACACTTCGCGCACCTTAATGCCTGGACGCAAAACCGTGAGCAACCCGCAAGCTGTAGAAACCTCCGCTCATCTCAACCCGATGGGAATAAATGGTTTTTCCTTTGTTGAATTTGCCGCACCTGACGCCGCAATTTTGCACGCGCTGTTCGTGCGCATGGGTTTTAGTGCGGTTGCTAAGCATAAATCCAAGGCAATTACGCGCTACCGTCAGGGTGATGTGAACTATCTGGTTAACGAGCAACAGAACAGTTTTGCATCGTCCTTTGCCGATGCCCACGGCCCGTGCGCGTGCGGCTTTGCGATCCGAGTGGCAGATAGCGCGCAGTGTTTGACGGAGGTTTTGACGCGTGGCGCGGAACTTGCGCCTGATCCAAACAACACGCGCGCGGTCGATGCGCCGGTTATCAAAGGCATTGGCGACTGCATGCTGTATTTGATTACCGATGGCAGCGATCCTTTCGCTGACTATCTGCCGATCCCAGGCGTGGAGCAAAATCCGGTCGGCTTTGGCCTCAGCTTTATTGACCACCTGACGCACAATTTATACTTCGGCAATATGGCGAAATGGGCAGGCTATTACGAAACCCTCTTTGGCTTTCGCGAAATTCGCTATTTTGATATTAAAGGTGCGAAAACCAGCTTAGTCAGCAAAGCCATGACCGCACCGGACGGCATTGTGCGCATTCCATTGAATGAATCATCCGATCCAAAAAGCCAAATCAACGAGTATTTGGATCAATATAAAGGCGAAGGAATCCAGCATATTGCCTGCTTCACCCACAATATCTATGAAACCGTTGAAGCCATGCGCGCGCAAGGCATTACCTTCCTCAACACGCCCGATACCTATTTTGATGTAATCGATCAGCGCATTCCAAATCATGGAGAAGACGTGGCGCGCATGACGAAAAACAAAATTCTGATCGACGCAGATTTGGCGACTAAGAAGGAAATATTGCTGCAGATTTTCACCGAAACCAATATTGGCCCGATCTTTTTTGAGATCATCCAGCGCAAAGGCAATCAAGGCTTTGGCGAAGGCAATTTCCAAGCGTTATTTGAATCTATTGAACGCGATCAAATGCGGCGCGGCGTTTTGTAGCGATAAAAACTAGGAAATTCTCATGATTGTGGTTGTGTTCGCTGTCATTTTGATCGTCTTATTTATGGGGATGAGGGCAATTTATAACGGCTTGCTTACCACTCGACAGGGCATAGACAACGCTTTTGCGCAAATTGACGGGCCGCTAACCCGCCGCTACGAGTTGATTGCGAGCCTAGTCGAAACTGCGCAAGACTCTATGGGACAAGAAAAAAATATGCTGGAAGGGGTGATTTTGGCGCGCAATATCGCACAAGGTGCCCTTATTGCATTGAAATCAGCACCCGGCAACTCCCGAGCAGTGGCAGCGCTGAGTGTGAGTGAGTCAGTGCTAGGCACGATCATGAGAAAATTCATGTCAATTTGGGAGAGCTACCCAAATTTAAAAGCCAATCAAAACATGATCCAGCTTTCTGAAGAGCTGACCCGCACCGAAAACCGCGTCACCTTGGCGCGCCACACTTATAACAACGCGGTATTGGAATTTAATAACCGGCGTGAAGTGTTTCCGAATAATCTAGTCGCGGGCATGTTTGGCTTTATGCCCGGAAAGGTGCTGGAAATTGCGGATATTCAGACTAAACGTTAGGCGGTGGTGAAGTTTTAGGGTCGTGCGGCGTGTAACAGTTGCCAAATCGTCGAGCGTTTAAAAGTATCAAGCACGACCATACATCAAGATTGGATAGAACCCCGTTTCGACCGGTATAGTCAGAGATTGGCTCAAATTTAGTCGTACCAGAGGCTGGTAAATTTTAAGTGGCGTTAAATCCTCAAATCATGAGCTGGGCACGAACGAGCGCAGGACTGAGTCTAGAAGACGCGGCTCGTGGTGCTGGCATGCCCAAAATTGATCGATTGCTCGCAATTGAATCAGGTGAGGAAGTTCCGTCGCGTCCAGTTTTGCTCAGTATGGCCAAGCTTTACAGGCGATCATTGCTGACGTTTTACCTCGCTACCCCTCCAGAAAAGGGGGATCGAGGAGAAGATTTTAGAACGGTTCCTGCTGACCATCGTCCGGAAGGAGATGCACTGCTTGATGCGCTCATTCGCGATCTACGAGCGCGTCAAAGTTTAGTAAATGCCACGCTTGAAGATGAAGAGGCCGAAGCGATTGCTTTTATTGGCTCAACGGCAATGAGCCAGGGTGTTGCGGTGACATTGGCGGTGCTTAAGCAAGTACTGAAGCTTGAGTTATCTGAATTCAGAGCTGCGAAAAAGTCCGAAGATGCATTCGGGTTATTGCGTGCACGTGCCGAAGCAGCGGGCGTTTTTGTTTTGCTGATTAGTAATCTAGGCAGCCATCATTCGGCAATTCCAGTGGAAACTTTCCGGGGCTTTGCTATTGCCGACCCAATTGCCCCTTTCATTGTTATCAACGACCAGGACGCAAAAACAGCGTGGTCCTTCACTCTGCTGCATGAATTAGCACATTTATGCCTGGGAACGACAGGCGTAAGTGGCATGCAGTCGGATCAAGCGATTGAAACCTTCTGCAATGATGTTGCTGGGGAATTTCTTCTTCCAAAACTAGATTTTGATCTAGATAAAACTCTAGGCTTTGATGACTCGCTTGCGGCGATCTCAAAATTTGCGCGTGCGCGAAATCTTAGTTCGTCAATAGTTGCCTACAAGCTATTTCGAAATGGAGATATTTCACGAGAAAGCTGGCAGAGGTTCAATTACAAATTGCGTGAGCTTTGGCTAAGCGACAAGGAAAACAATAAATTAAAAGCGAAACCAAATGATTCCGGGCCGAGCTACTACGTTGTACGAAGGCATCGGTTGGGAAAGGCGATGTTGGAATTTGCAAGCCGAGCCGTAAATTCCGGCGCGTTGTCGCCAGTGAAAGTCGCACGGGTTCTTGGCGTCAAGCCACGCAGCGTCTATCCTTTGTTGATAGATATCCCGCAATTCGGCATTGAACGGCGAATTCAGGGCGTTAACTAATGCTGTATTTACTTGATGCGAGCGTGCTGATCACCGCAAACAATACGTACTACCCGGTAGATCGCGTTCCCGAATATTGGGAATGGCTGCTTCATATGAGCCAATCAGGGAATATAAAAATGCCGCTTGAAATTTTTGAAGAAGTCAAAGATGGCCCAAAGGACGCAGACAAAGATTTATTATTTGGTTGGATACAGCAGGAAGACTGTAAATCACAGTTGATACTCCAGGAACCAGTCAATCCCATCCACGTTCAAACTGTAATTGCGTCGGGCTACGCGCCCGATCTCAAAGATGACGAATTGGAAAAACTTGGTCGAGACCCGTTTCTAGTGGCTTATGCTTTGGCGCAGCCTACAATGCGATGCGTCGTAACTGTTGAAGTTTCAAGGCCATCAATGAAAAGAGCAAACCGTAAATTGCCCGATGTTTGTGCAGCAGTCGGCGTCACTTGCTCTGATCCATTTGCACTTTTGCGTACCTTGGGTTTTCGTACAGATTGGAAGAAACACCTTTAAATACATGTTTTCAGGCCAGGGCAACGTCAACAAATGCCTGTAGCTACAGTACAACTAATGTGGTGTGTAGAGTTTTTGGTGGTTTCCCAAATTTAAAAGTGCAGACCATGAGAAAGAGTTTTGGATTTTTTGTAAATGTCAACTTAAAAAGCGTGATTATGCTTTTTGATGAACTGAACGCTACTCGCATTCATAGTGATGTGGTTTCTCATGTGGCAATGAACTCCAATGGGGGCGAGACCGCGTGCGGTTTGATGTTCTTCAATCTTGTTCGTGACTTTGGAATAACTGCTCATAATGTTGGGCTCGTGGATTCGGCGGCCGTTACAATGTTTTTAGCGGCCAATTATCGTGTTGCGTCACCGCTTGCCAGCTTTTTGATTCATCCTCCTACACGCATATTTCATAAGGACTCAAAACACAGTCGCAGCGACCTTATTGAAATTACTGAAGGCATGAAAATAGAAGTACAGCAAACCGTTCAGATAATCGTTGATAGGACGAACCTAACTCGTAGTCGAGCAAACGCGATGATGGGCAAGGGAACTGTATTCGATGCGAAAACAGCAAAAAACGCAGGTATTGTGCATGAAATTTCAGAGTACCAACCCGATCCGGGTGGAAGCATAAAATTTATAGAGTCGTGACCGACCACCCCGAACCGCAGCCAAACTACCCAAACCGCCAAAATCTAGCTGCGCTAGGCACTGCTATACTTCCCGCATCAAATTTTCGACAAGGCGTCGCCCTCAATGCGGCGCCAGTGAAGACCTGCCCACCGTAGCGCTATCGCGCGACTTGTTTGCCTCGGCAAACGAGCCAACAGGAAAGTTATGCCTAAACGTACTGACTTAAAGACGATTTTAATTATTGGTGCAGGGCCGATTGTGATTGGTCAAGCCTGTGAGTTTGATTATTCCGGTGCACAGGCTTGCAAAGCCCTGCGGGACGAGGGCTATCGGGTGGTGTTGGTGAATTCCAACCCGGCCACGATTATGACCGACCCGGATATGGCGGACGCCACCTACATTGAGCCGATCAACTGGCAAACGGTGGAACACATTATCGCCAAGGAACGCCCGGAGGCGATTTTGCCGACCATGGGCGGCCAGACCGCGCTCAACTGCGCGCTGGACTTAGCGGATCACGGCATTTTAGAAAAATATAATGTCGAGCTGATTGGTGCGAAAAAGGAAGCCATTCGCTTGGCAGAAGATCGCGAGCTGTTTCGCGTGGCGATGATTGAAATTGGTTTGTCCGTACCGACCGCTGCGATTGCTCGCAGTATGGACGAAGCGCTCGCAATTCAGGCGCGCGTGGGTTATCCAACCATTATGCGGCCAAGTTTTACCCTCGGCGGTAGTGGCGGCGGCATTGCTTACAACAAAGAAGAATTCGTTGAAATTATGACGCGCGGCCTGGAGCTTTCGCCGGTACATGAAGTGCTGGTGGAAGAGTCGGTGCTGGGCTGGAAAGAGTTTGAGATGGAGGTGGTGCGCGATTCGGTCGATAACTGCATAATCGTGTGCTCGATTGAAAATTTCGACCCGATGGGCGTGCACACCGGGGATTCCATTACCGTCGCACCCGCGCAAACGTTGACGGACAAAGAATACCAGCGCATGCGCGATGCTTCGATCCAGATTTTGCGCAAAATTGGCGTGGACACGGGCGGCTCGAACGTGCAGTTCGGCATCAACGCCCAAGACGGGCGCATGGTGGTGATCGAAATGAACCCGCGCGTGAGCCGCTCCAGCGCCCTTGCCAGTAAAGCGACTGGCTTTCCGATTGCTAAAATTGCGGCGAAATTGGCGGTGGGATACACGCTAGACGAGCTACGCAACGATATTACCGGCGGTGCCACACCGGCGTCATTTGAGCCCGCGATTGATTACGTGGTGACTAAAATCCCGCGTTTTGCTTTTGAGAAATTCCCGAAAGCCGACGCGCGTTTGACCACGCAGATGAAGTCTGTGGGCGAAGTCATGGCGATGGGCCGCACCTTCCAAGAAAGCTTACAAAAAGCCCTGCGCGGCATGGAAACCGGTGTTTCGGGGCTAGATCCAAGGTTGTTTGTCGACGGCAAAGCTCGACAAACACTTTCTGAGGAGGACAGCTTTGAGCTAAAGCGTCAGCTGCGCGAGCCTAAACCGGACCGCATTTTTTACGTCGCCGACGCGCTGCGCGCGGGCTGGGCGGCGGAATATGTGCACGAGCTGACCGCGATTGACCCGTGGTTTTTGGATCAGATTTTGCAGTTGATTGAGGTTGAAACAACGCTCAGCGCACGCGGCATTGAAGCGCTGAACGCCGCCACGCTGCGCCACGTCAAACGCATGGGTTTTTCTGATATTCGCCTAGCTGCGGTCACCGGCAGTACTGAACGCTCAATTCGGCACTTGCGCCGCACTTTGGGCGTGCGCCCCGTTTACAAGCGCGTCGACTCCTGCGCCGGTGAGTTCGCGACCGACACTGCTTATATGTATTCGACCTACGAGGACGAGTGCGAATCTAATCCTACGTCGAACAAGAAAATTATCGTGCTGGGCGGCGGGCCGAACCGCATCGGGCAAGGGATTGAGTTTGACTATTGCTGCGTACACGCGGCGTTGGCGCTGCGCGAAGATGGCTTTGAGACGATCATGGTCAACTGCAACCCGGAAACCGTATCGACCGATTACGACACGTCCGATAGGCTGTATTTTGAGCCGCTGACCTTAGAAGACGTGCTTGAAATCGTCGATAAAGAAAAACCGTTTGGCGTGATCGTGCAATACGGCGGGCAAACGCCGTTAAAGCTGGCGCGCGCGTTGGAAGCGGAGGGCGTGCCGATTATTGGCACCAGCCCGGATGCGATTGATGTCGCCGAAGACCGCGAGCGCTTTCAGCAGTTGATTAAAAAATTGGGCTTGAAACAACCGATTAACCGCACCGCCCGCACGCCGGATGAAGCGCTGCTATTGGCGCGCGAAATTGGCTATCCGCTGGTGGTGCGGCCAAGCTATGTGCTGGGCGGGCGTGCGATGGAATTAGTACACGCCGAGGCCGATTTGGCGCGCTACATGCGCGAAGCGGTGAAAGTTAGCCACGATTCGCCGGTGTTGCTGGATTGCTTTTTGGACAACGCGATTGAAGTCGACGTCGACTGCATTTGCGATGGCACTGATGTGCTGATCGGCGGGATTATGGAGCACATTGAAGAGGCGGGCATTCACTCCGGTGATTCCAGCTGCGCGCTGCCACCGTTTTCCTTAAGTATGGCGGTGCAGGACGAGCTGCGCAGGCAAGCGGCGTTGATGGCAAAAGCGCTGGGCGTGGTGGGCTTGATGAACACCCAATTTGCGATTCAGGGCGAGGAAATTTTCGTGCTGGAAGTCAACCCACGCGCCTCGCGCACGGTACCGTTTGTGGCCAAAGCCACCGGCGTGGCGCTGGCGAAAATCGCGGCGCGCTGCATGGTAGGACTTACGCTAGCGCAACAGGGTAAAACCAAGGAAGTGATTCCAGAGTATTTCAGCGTCAAGGAACCCGTGTTTCCGTTTGCGAAATTCCCAGGTGTTGACCCTTTGCTGGGGCCTGAAATGCGCTCGACCGGGGAGGTCATGGGCGTCGGCCGCACCTTTGGCGCGGCGTTTGCCAAAGCGCAGCGCGCCGCCAATGAAAAAGCGCCGAAACCCGGCATGGCGTTTTTATCGGTGCGCGATGGCGATAAAGAGCGCTTGGTGCCGCTGGCAAAAGATCTAATCGAGCGCGGTTTTAAACTGGTCGCCACACGCGGCACCCAGCAAGCGCTGCTCAGTGCCGGTATTGCCTGCGCGCGCGTCAATAAAGTCGCCGAAGGTCGCCCGCACATTGTTGATATGATGAAAAGCGATGAAATTGCCTTTATTGTCAACACCACCGAAGGCCGTCAAGCGATTGCGGACTCGTTCTCAATTCGCCGCGAAGCCTTGCAGCACCGCATGAGCTACACCACCACGATTCCGGGTGCGAGGGCGATTTTGCTGGCGATGGAGCATCAGAATTCGACCGAGGTTTTTGCGTTGAAGGCGCTGCATCGGGAGTTGGTGGGTTGAGTAGCCCGCGTTCAATAGCACAAGTACTCCAAACTAACCTAGGTCGCTACTGCTTCAACAAACCCGCCGCTTCCTGCATTTGCGGATGTTCGAACGCGGGTGCGAAATCGACCAGCTCCGAGCGCTGCAGGCCAATTTCTGGCGCGAGCGCGAGCTGGCGCCAGTTCAATATCGCTGCATGCACTTCCCCCAGAATAACCAGCGCTTGAGTTTTATCTAATGCGAAATAGTTAGCCCGGTTGAGTAGCATTTTTACGTCAGTGATAGGACCATCTAGTTCGGATAGCCACGTTTTGGACTCCCGATCCTTGTCAGGAAATGGGTTGAGATCGAACGCCGGTGCCAAACACCACAGGCCGCGCTCCACATGCAAAAAACCGTGGTTTTGCAGATGGTCGTCGACGTTTGTGATCAACAGGTTGAACATCATTCGACGCCAAAGCTGGCGCAAATCTTGCATCGGTGTGTAACCGTTCGTTCGGATAGCGTCGGCGATCTCGGTGTAGCTGTGATCTTGCGCGCTCGAGGCCTGAAGCAACGTTGCGGCCGACTGATAGGGAACGCGATTGTCATCCGCATCACGGTCAAAACGGCGAATCACTGCGACCGGCACCTCGTCTAGCTGCACGATTCGTGCGGGCGCGACGTCAATCCCTGCTTTTTCAGCGAGTTTCAGCGCTAGCACTTCGCCGCGAGTCACGCTGCGGGCGTCGCCCACACTCGGGAATTTGCCGATGGCGAGCCAACCATCTGCGTCCACCACCGTGCATTTGGGGCGCATACCGCCCAATGAGGTGCCTTTACCTTGTAAGTAGCCCAAATCCGCAATCGTTTCTTGCCCCTGTTCCACGGCACGGCTGGCCTGGAATATCCGCATTAGATCCAACAGTGGCGGTGTGCTGCGCCGACCAAGCGCTGCCACACGGTGGTAAGGCCCGCCCGCGTCGCGCAGGCGCATCGCACCGATGCGGCTGAAATCATCCACCGCCAGCAGATAGTCCAACTCGGTCAACGCCAGCATCCGAGCATCCTCCTTGCGCCGCTTGGCATGCTCTCTAGCGATCACGCGTCTGCCCCAGGCATCTGGCGCGGTATCGGCGAGCGCGCCATGGAATACCGAATCGTGTGGCGAGGCGGCCTTGTGCGTCTGATAACCCAGTGTCATCGCTAAGTCAGCTGAGATATTGAAGCAGTCTGGTTGGCTAAGCCAAGCTTCATCATATGCAACCGCACTGTGCTCACGTTGGCCCAGTTTTGTAAAAACAAGGGAACCGACCGGCTTTCCGGCGTTGCCAATACAAAGCTCTACCTTGCGCCGGATCGGTGTTGACACAGCTTTCATAGCGCACCCGAAGTGCGGCCCCCGGAGGATGGGCGCTTGCTACGTACGCGCTTGGGCAATTGTTCGTCCATCAGGGTCAGACCGATATCGTCTTTAGCCGTGTCCAATAACTGCTCTAGTGCTTGGATTTCACCGAAAACGTGCAGTGCGCGGGCAAAGAAATGAATGGGCACTCTAATATCGCCCTGCTCCATGCGCCGAACAGTGGATAACGACGCGCCCATGCGTTCTGCAAGGGATTGTTGGGAAAAATTGCGGCGCCGACGCGCCAATGAAACATCGTGCCCCAGCTTAGCGATGGCGCGTTCGACCGGAAGAGGAATTAAATAGTCCATTGTTAAGCATCCTCATGAGAACAAAAAAGTGTGTTTATCGTTCTGTTGGGAATTCTTATATGAAAAATATCCGCAGTCAATAGTGCCGTGCGTATTAAGCCGTTTCGCCTTTCGGCGAGACTTGTTTGCCGTGTCGCCTTTCGCGAGACTTGTGTTGGCTCAAACCACACACTGCCCGGAGCAAACAAGATGGTCAATGTCAGCGCACAAGCGGCGCTTCAGGCGGAAAACGTCCGGCTTATTGCTTTGCTAGAACAACACGGAATTGAATGGCGATTGTCATGCGCGCAAATGCGACCTGCGCCAAGCGAAACGGCAAAAGAATCTCTCGATAGCAACACGTCAAATGAATCATCGCACAGCAAATACGGCACAACTGATGTTGACGTGGCTGAACAAAAGCCCGAATCATCGCAGCTTTCTGCAGCTGAAAAAATCGCGCTATTTCGCCGCTTATTTCGTGGCCGCGTCGATGTGTTTCCAGTGCGCTGGGAAAGCAAAACGAGCGGTAAGTCAGGATATGCGCCTGCTTGCGCCAATGAGTGGCAGCCAGGAGTTTGCGAAAAACCCCGTATCAAATGTTCTGACTGCGGTAACCGGGCGCTGATACCAACGTCTGATTCCGTAGTGTTTGATCACTTGCGCGGTAAGCATACGATAGGGGTTTACCCTATTCTTACAGACGATAGCTGCTATTTTTTAGCGGTCGATTTTGATGAAGCCGAGTGGAAAGAGGATGCTCAGGCTTTTCGTCAGTCGTGTATGGAGCTGGGTATTCCCGCTGCACTGGAGATTTCGCGTTCCGGTAACGGCGCGCACATTTGGATATTCTTCGCACAGTCTGTATCAGCGCGCGATGCAAGGCGGCTGGGCACCGCGATTATCAGCCATACGTGCGCTCGCACTCGTCAATTAAAGCTTAGCTCATATGACCGTTTGTTTCCTAATCAAGATACGCTGCCAAAAGGTGGCTTTGGCAACTTAATTGCGTTGCCTCTGCAAAAACAGCCGCGTGAAAAAGGCTGTAGCGTCTTTGTGGATATGGCCCTGTGCCCCTATGTCGATCAGTGGTCGTATTTGTCAACGGTGCACTTGATGGCACCGAACGACATTGAGCCAGCGGTGTTGCGCGCTACCGGTTCAATCCATCCGCTGGATGTGACATTCATTGATGAACAAGACCAGCGCGAGCCATGGAAGCGACCGCTCGCCACCGCTCTGCGTCTGCTTGACGTGATGCCCGACAGCGTGTCTGTCACGCTGGCCAATCAGATCTATTTTGAAAAAGCGCAGTTACCGCAAGCTTTGGCCAACCGACTCATTCGTCTGGCCGCCTTTCAAAACCCTGAGTTTTACAAAGCCCAGGCGATGCGAATGTCGACCTGGGACAAACCCCGCGTGGTTGGCTGTGCAGAAAATTTCCCAAAGCACATTGCGCTGCCGCGCGGATGTTTAGATGCCGTGTTGGTACTTTTGCGGGACAACGCAATACGAGTTAGCCTTGCCGATGAGCGATTGGTAGGTGAGCCATTCGCGACTGTTTTTGCGGGAACTTTGCGTGCCGACCAGGAATTGGCCGTCACAGCAATGATGCGGCATGAAACGGGCGTTTTTTGTGCGCCCACAGCTTTTGGCAAGACCGTAACCGCTGCGGCAATCATTGCGCGTCGCGGTGTCAACACGCTCGTGCTCGTGCATCGCACGGAATTGCTCAAACAATGGCAAGCGCGCCTCCAGTCGTTTCTTGATATTGGCAAGGGTGCGATAGGAACCATTGGCGGTGGCAAGTCCAAGCCGACAGGCAAAATCGATATCGCCGTAATGCAGTCACTATCTCGGCGAGGCGAGATCAATTCCCTCGTTGAAAACTATGGTCACGTCATCATTGATGAGTGTCACCACGTTGGCGCAGTGTCGTTTGATGCGATTTTGAAAAAAGTCAAAGCGAAATTTGTTTTAGGCCTTACTGCAACGCCGATTCGGCGTGATGGATTGCAACCCATTATTTTTATGCAATGCGGACAGATCCGTCACACAGCGGCGCGCGCAGCCAGTGCGCCGAATGACCTAACGGTAATGCCGCGATTCCTTGCTAAAAACATCAGCACCGCCGCCGATGTTGGCATCCAAGAAGTGTTTCGCCGTCTCGTCACAGACGCAGAACGAACACAGGCCATTTGCGATGAAATACAGGCGGCATTTGCGCAAGCTCGCAAGGTGTTGGTACTTACCGAAAGAACTGAACACTTGGAGGCTATATTTGCCGCGCTGGTTGAAAAGCTGCCGACGCCGTTCGTTTTGCACGGACGGATGACGAAAAAGCAGCGGGCGTTAGTCGTCAAAGAATTGGAAACGTTGCCACCCGATGCGCCGCGTATTTTGCTGGCAACCGGGAAACTTGTCGGCGAGGGTTTTGATCACCCGCCGCTCGACACCCTCGTGTTGGCGATGCCAGTGTCGTGGAAAGGTACGCTACAACAGTATGCCGGTCGCCTGCACCGCGAGCATGCCACCAAGACTGATGTGCGAATTATTGATTTTGTTGACATAGGGCATCCAGCGCTCTTACGAATGTGGAACAAACGGCAACGTGGCTACCGCGTGATGGGCTATCGAATCGCTGACCGAACATGATTACTACTAACTTGAGAGTGTGTTCGATCTGGAATATATCGCACCTAGAATTATCGCTGAGTTAGGCTTACGCTCTGTTCTTATGCCGATTGTGGCTCGTTAAATCGTTGAAAAAATGCCAACTCCGCCAAGATATATCGCATTGCTTCACGTTCCCCTACTTGCCGTCGGACTTTACACCCTCTACAACAATTGCACCTATTCTCTCCAGCTTTGGAGCGCGCTTCGTCAACAAGACGTTGGCTATTTGTACCTCATTGTTATGGGTTTGTTTGGATCGTCTTAGCTTATATTTGCATTGTTAAGCTGTTTTTTGGGAACCATCAGTATTCAGGATTGCGAAGACAAAACTCTTGCTCAGACTATTCGCAGGGCTGTGGGCGGCGCAGTAATCTCGCTATTCGTGCCTGGATTGATGCTGGTAGCTTATTTTTTTGTTATTACTTGGGTGTACGGAATGATGTTTCGATAGCAGTACGATGCTCCCGGCTATTGGACTCGTTGAAATCGCACGGCCTCGTGGATCACATCAACGTTACTCAGGCTGTATTTCGAATAGTTCCTCAACTAAAACGAAAGCTTGCACAATGATCAAAGACTCGGCGAAAAGCTGCGCAAAAAAGAGCACGTTGCGTGCGCACTTAAAGATTTGCGTCGACGTTGAGCCGCCATATTTTGGCCAATCGTTTGCCAACATTTTTCAAATTCGCCCAGATTTCTCTACTTAACCACCGAAACCGCGAAATTAGGATGTTCTGGATTAACGATAAGCCGCTGGGTTCTAGGGCCAACCATAATATCCATCGCTTCCATGGGAATGTAGCCCATCGAGGGTTCGTCGCCCAATACCAGCGCTTCAGTGGTGTAACAGCGGTTTTCAAACTCGATGGTGATGGGCGCGATTGCAGGTACGCTTTTCGCGCTGCCGTCGGCTATCCTTGGGTATCGAGCCGCACTTGGGTTCAATTCAAAGCTGGCTGCTTGTCAGCCTACTGTTAAACTATCGTCAATATTTGAGATGTCGCATGCAAACCTTCACCGCAGTCGTTGAAAAATGCTTTGACACAGGGCTTTATGTTGGCTATGTGCCGGGTTTCACTGGCGCGCACTCGCAAGGCCGAACGCTAGATGAATTAAATCAAAATCTTCAAGAGGTGGTGTCAATGCTGCTCGACGACGGTGAACCACATTTCGAGGCGCAGTTTGTAGGCACTCAGCAGATAGCGGTCGCATAAACGATGAGCAGTTTGCCCGTTCTTAAACCTCAAGAGCTCTTGCGCCATTTGGAGCAACTTGGTTTCTTTGAGGCGCGGCAAAAAGGCTCGCACAAACAATTCCGGCACACCGATGAACGGGCTACGACAGTACCGTTTCACAAAGGCCAAGATATTTCGCCCGTTTTACTGCGCAAAATTGCGCAAGACATCAGCGTTACTGTTGAGATGCTTCTTGGCAGGCAGTAGCGCAGCTAACAGTTAAGTTCAGCGCTACTTTGCTGAAACCGTTGTTTTTGCATCGCAAGTTATTGAATTTGAGCGTTTGCCAAGGCAAAACTGGTTTGCCGTGTCGCTATCGCGCGACTTGCCCCGCTTTCGCAGCTTGCAACGCAAGACAAACGCAGCAAGAGCCATTTACTATTGACCAACGGCGCAATCTAGACGCTTAAACTATTGCAAGGAAGCAAAACCATGAAACGTTCACCACTCACCGTTGAAGGTGCCGCTCGACTCAATGTTGAGCTTGCCGCCCTGAAAGCGCTGCGGCCAAAAATCGTCGAAGCCATTGCCGAGGCGCGGGCGCACGGTGATTTGAAAGAAAACGCCGAATATCACGCTGCACGCGAGCAGCAGGGCATGAATGAGGCGCGTATCAATCAGCTGGAAGGCACGCTATCCATCGCTGAAATTATCGATGCCAGCAAACTCAACGCGGGTAAGCGCATCGTTTTTGGCGCGCATGTGGAAATGATCGACCAAGACACCGATGCCGAGATCAACTATCAGATCGTTGGCGATTTAGAAGCTGATTTGAAAGACAACCGCATCAGCATCTCCAGCCCCTTTGCGCGCGCACTGATTGGCAAAGAGGAAGGCGATGTTGTGGATATTCAAACCCCGGGCGGCAAGCGCTGCGTGGAAATTATCGCGGTCAAATATAGCTAGCGGCGGCACTGACAGCAAACGCCTAGCGCACTGCATTCAATTCCATGTACACCCAGTGTCTGGACTGCTTAACGATTTATAAAATCGTCGCAGAATCGCTGCAGCTCAGCCACGGTCAATTTCGCTGCGGCCACTGCGGGTCGGTGTTCGATGCGCTGACTACCCTGACTGAAAAGCTGCCTGAGGGTAGCGTGATCGAGTTGCCGCGCAGCGAGGAAGTGCCAGTGCCCGCTGTGCTCAGCATTCCAGCGATGCGCCCGGTGCGGCCACCGGTGCTGCGTGCGGATCATGATGACGTTTTGATTAGTCAGTTCGATATTTCCGAAGCAAGTCCAGCAGATGGCCGAATTGAGCCAACTTTTTCGGAGGCTTCAGTTGTGCCGCGTAGTGCGGCACCAGCGCCTACACCAGACTGGGTCAGCTTTCGCCCTGGCGAATCTGTGCTTGCGCTTAAGAAAGTGGAGCCAAAGCCGCTCGCCTCAGGCCGCGCCAAATACGATTTAGGCCCCGCGCCAACTGCCAAAGTGCCGCAAAAGACGATCTCAGCAACGCTGCCGGGGGCAACACCCGGTTTGAGCTTTCGCGCCGAAGTGCGCAGCCAATACACGCCAGAAGCGGTTGTGACTCAGCGCCGGTGGCCGTGGGTCATGGTGGCGTGCATCTTGAGCCTAGCGCTGCTGGCTCAACTTGGCTTTTATCAACGGCGCGCGCTACTTGCTCATGATGATTCGCGCAAGGTGCTGGAATGGAGCTGCGGTTTATTGCACTGCCGTTTGCCACTGCGCGAAGATTTGGCGCGCTTAAAGGTGCTTGATAGTGATGTCAAACCGCATCCGCGTACTAAAGGCGCGCTGCTGATTACGGCCAGCTTGCGTAATGAAGCAAGCTTTGCGCAAAACTATCCCATCGTCGAAGTCAAACTCCTTGATAAAGCGAGCCGGGCGGTCGCCTTGCGCCGTTTTGCCCCCGCTAGCTATTTAGGGGATGCCGATGCGATTGCGGCGGGCATTGGGGCAAATGCCAGCTTGCCGATTGTTTTTGAAGTGATTGACCCTGGAGCGAATGCGTCGGGATTCGAGTTTTCTTTTTTGCCAGGGCCGCATTTAGCTGAGGATTTAGTGGGCGATTTGGCCCAGTGATTCGGCTAGTGACTGGCAGTAATTTGCCAAATGATACGCCGCCCTGAAGCTTGGTTCAGCGCCGGTGTCTTGCTCTACGCTGACGTATTACCTTTCGCCGAACGTTTTTAACGTCAGCAACACAAACTATTTAGCCGTTACTTGGAGTCACAAAATGCGAATTCATAACTTTAGCGCCGGCCCGGCGGCATTGCCGGAAGCAGTCCTCAAACAGGCGCAGGAAGAACAGCTGGATTGGCACGGCGTTGGTGCGTCGGTAATGGAAATCAGCCATCGCGATAAGAAATTTATCGACGTTGCTGAAGCCGCCGAGCGCGATCTGCGCGAATTAATGAACATCCCAGCGAACTACAAAGTGCTGTTTTTACAGGGCGGCGCGACCACTCATTTCGCGCAAATTCCGATGAATATCGCCACACCTGAGCAAACCGGCGACTACGTGATTACCGGTGCTTGGGGGCAAAAAGCTGCCAAGGAAGCGGCAAGCTTGGTCAAGGTGAATATCGCTGCCGATGCCGGTAAATACATTGACGTTCCCGATGTCAGCAGCTGGAAACTAACTAAAGATGCCGCCTATGTGCACATCACGCCAAATGAAACCATTCATGGCGTTGAGATGCACAGCGTGCCGAAACTAGACGCGCCGATCGTTGCGGATATGTCCTCCAATATTTTAAGCCGGGAAATTAATGTCGCCGACTACGGCTTGATTTATGCCGGAGCACAGAAAAATATCGGCCCGAGCGGTATTTTGGTCATGATTATCCGCGATGATCTGTTGGCGCGCCAGCCACGCAAGCTACCGGCAATTTTTAACTACGCCAAGCACGCGGAAAATGGCTCAATGCTCAACACGCCGCCGACCTACGCTTGGTATGTTGCGGGCTTGGTGTTTAAGTGGATTAAAGCGCAGGGCGGCGTTGCCGAAATCGCCAAACGCAATGCCGCGAAAGCCGCCAGCCTGTATAGCTACATCGACAGCTCTGGTTTCTATCGCAATGAAGTGGCACCGCGCGCGCGCAGTCTAATGAACGTGCCGTTCTTCTTGCCTAGCGCTGATCAGGACGCTGCCTTTTTGAAAGGTGCGGATGCCGCGCTTTTGATGGGTTTGAAAGGCCATCGCGATGTTGGCGGCATGCGGGCCTCGATCTATAACGCGGTCACGCAGGAATCGGTCGACGCGCTGATTGCTTATATGAAAGATTTTGCCGCAAAGGCATAAGTCGCTGAGCTTGCGGCCCCAATTTGCCTATTCCACCTAAATTTAAGTGACGACTCTAACCATGTTTAAAATTAAAACGCTCAATGCAATCTCCAAGCACGGCTTGGCAAAATTCCCGAAAAGCCAATACAGCATTGACGATGGCAGCGAAACGCCGGACGCGATTTTATTGCGTTCCGCCGACATGCATTCGATGGGCTTAAGCGATTCAGTCATTGCCATTGGCCGCGCCGGTGCGGGCACGAATAACATTCCAGTGGTTGAGCTGAGCAAGAAGGGCGTGGTGGTTTTTAATGCACCCGGCGCGAATGCGAACGCCGTGAAAGAGCTGGTTTTGGCCGGCATGTTGATGAGCGTGCGTAATTTAGGCGAAGCCACCAGCTTTGTACGTGCGTTGGATCCAACGCGCACTGATTTAGACGCACATGTTGAAGCAAGCAAAAAGAACTTTGTCGGCTCGGAACTGGCCGGCAAAACGCTCGGCGTGATTGGCTTAGGCGCAATTGGCGTTAAAGTTGCGAATGCCGCGCACGCACTCGGCATGACGGTGCTGGGTTTTGATCCGCACATGACCGTCGAGGGCGCGTGGCGCTTGAGTTCGGACGTCGGTAAAGCTGGGTCCGTGAACGAGCTGTATCAGAACTCGGATTTTGTCAGCTTCCACGTACCGTTGATGGCGGCAACCAAGGGCTTATTTAATGAGGGATCGCTCTCGGTCATTAAAAAAGGTGCCGCGCTGTTGAATTTTTCGCGCGAAGCGATTGTGGATGAAGCGGCCGTGCGCAAAGGTTTAGACGATGGCACGCTGGCGCGCTACATCAGCGATTTTCCGAGCCACGGCTTGTTGAGCCACGCAAAATCACTAAGCTTTCCGCATTTGGGTGCATCAACGCTGGAAGCAGAAGAAAACTGCGCGCTGATGGTGGTCGATCAGGTGCGTGAGTATCTGGAAAACGGCAACATTATCAATTCGGTGAACTTCCCGAATATGCAGCTTTCCCGCGCCGGTTTCGCGCGCGTGTGCGTGGCAAACCGTAACGTTCCGAACATGATCGGGCAGTTGAGCCACGTCTTTGGTGCGGCGGGTTTGAACATTCACCAAATGCAAAACGCCAGTCGCGGCGATTACGCCTACAACTTGGTCGATGTCGATCAAGCGGTGACGCCTGAGGTGCAAAAGCAGCTGGAAGCGATTGAAGGTATTTTGTCGGTGCGCGTGATTTAGCACGGCGCACAGGATACGGTTGTGCAGCAATATCATGACCTAATGCGCCATGTGCTCGAACATGGCGCGGACAAAGCTGACCGCACCGGCACCGGCACGCGCAGCGTGTTTGGCTATCAGATGCGCCTTGATTTGGCGCAGGGTTTTCCCCTAGTTACCACCAAAAAACTGCACTTAAAAAGTATCGTGCATGAGCTGCTGTGGTTCATTAGCGGCAGTACGAATATTGCGTATCTAGTCGAAAACGGTGTCTCGATTTGGAACGAATGGGCCGATGCGAACGGCGATCTAGGCCCGGTTTACGGTAAACAGTGGCGCGCTTGGAAATGTGCTTCGGGTGAGGTTCTGGATCAACTGGGCAGCGTGATCGCCGAAATCAAGCGCAACCCGGATTCACGGCGGCTGATTGTCAGCGCCTGGAACGTCGCCGATTTGCCAAAAATGGCGCTTGCACCCTGCCATTGCCTATTTCAATTTTATGTCGCGAACGGCAAGCTGAGCTGTCAGCTCTATCAACGCAGCGCGGATATTTTTCTAGGCGTGCCGTTTAATATCGCCAGCTACGCGTTATTGACGCATATGGTGGCGCAGGTGTGTGGTTTGGCGGTCGGCGATTTTGTCTACACTTTGGGCGATGCGCATCTGTACAGCAATCATTTCGAACAGGCGCAATTGCAGCTCAGCCGTGCGCCTTATCCATTACCTACGCTTGAGCTTGATCCCAGTGTAAACACGCTGGAAGCCTTTGAATTTGCACACATTGCGTTAATAAACTATCAATCGCATGCGCATATCAAAGCGCCGGTTGCGATTTAGTTTTGGTCGCTAAAATGGCCGCAGAAATCATTCTCATTGCCGCGATAGATCGCAATCGTGCGATTGGCAAAAACGGCGCACTGCCGTGGCGTTTGCCTGCCGATTTGCAGCGATTTAAAGCGCTGACGTTGGGCCAAACGGTATTGATGGGCCGCAAAACCTTTGACAGCATTGGCCGCGCATTGCCCGGTCGGCAGAATTTTGTGTTGACTAGAGATTCAAGTTGGCATGCAGCGGGCGTTGAAGTCTTCTCAGATTTTCATGCCGCGCTGGCAGCTTGCGGGACTGCTGAACTCTGGGTGATCGGAGGCGGCGAGATTTATGCCCAAACAATGGCCTACGCGCAGCGCTTAGAACTGACGCACGTTGATCTCGAGGTGGAATCGGCGGACGCCTGGTTTCCGGAGATTGATGCAGAGTTTGAGGCAACGTCAAGCCCAGTTGCTTCGAGTGGGGGCATTGAGTTTTATTATTGTCGGTATACGCGGCTGCGGCCAAAATTCGGTGGCTGAGAAGGGCGAATTAAAATGGCCGACGATTTTGATGCCGAAATTGCAGACTTTGCGGAATATATGCATCCGTCTAAGCCAACGTAATATTCTTGGTGTTCGGCAAATATCTTACTTCTAAAAAAGCAGCTCACTATGACTTTGACCCTAACCGCCCTCTCCCCCCTCGATGGCCGCTACCATGATAAAATCGCCGAACTAACGCCGATCTTCAGTGAATTTGGCCTAATTAAACGCCGCGTGCGGGTTGAGGTGGAGTGGTTGATCGCGCTCGCAAATGCGCCTGAGATAACTGAGCTACCAGAATTCAAAATCGTCTCGAAATCTGAGCTGCGTGGTTTGGTAAATAATTTCAGCGTCGAAGATGCGGCGGCGATTAAAGCCATCGAACGCGGCACCAATCACGATGTTAAAGCGGTGGAATATTGGCTGAAAGACAAGCTCAGCGACGACGAAAAGCTAAATTCCGCGCGCGAGTTCGTGCATTTTGCGCTGACCAGCGAAGATGTGAACAACCTAGCGTATGCGCTGATGCTCAAAGACGCGCGCGATGATGTGCTCATTCCCGCGTTGGATGCGCTGATCGCGAAGCTGCAGGCCATGGCGCAGCTCTACGCGGCAAGCGCCATGCTGTCGCGCACGCACGGGCAAACCGCAAGCCCAACCACGCTCGGCAAAGAGCTAGCGAACGTGTGGCATCGGCTAACGCGCCAGCGGGCGCAGCTGGCAAACGCCACAATGCTGGGCAAATGTGCGGGTGCAGTCGGCAATTACAACGCGCATGCGATTGCCTACCCAGAACTGCGTTGGCCAGTACTTGCGCAAGCATTTGTCGAGTCGTTAGGACTAGAATTTAACCCTTTGACCACGCAAATTGAGCCGCACGATTTCATCGCCGAGCTGTGCGATGTGATGCGCCGCATCAACGTTATCCTGATTGATTTTGCGCGTGACACCTGGAGCTATATCTCGCTCGGCTATTTTAAGCAAAGCACAATAGCAGGTGAGGTGGGTTCGTCAACCATGCCGCACAAGGTCAACCCGATTGATTTTGAAAACGCTGAGGGCAATTTTGGTTTGGCGAATGCGCTGTTTCAGCACTTCTCGGAAAAACTGCCGATCTCGCGCTTGCAGCGGGATTTGACTGATTCCACGGTGTTGCGCGCGCTGGGTTCGGCTTTTGGGCACAGCTTAATCGCCTTCAAAGCGCTGCAAAAAGGTTTGAGCAAGCTATCAGTGGACGAAGCCCGGCTCGCTGCCGATTTAGACGCATCCTGGGAAGTACTGGCAGAAGCCATTCAAACCGTGATGCGTCGTTATGGTTTGCCGAACCCATATGAGCAACTCAAAGCGCTGACGCGCGGCAGCAAAATCGACGCGATTAGCACCCGCGCATTTATTGCCACCTTGGATTTACCGAGCGCGGTGAAACAACGCCTTATTGAGCTGACGCCAGCCAGCTACACCGGCTTGGCAGCCGCGCTAGTAGCGGAAAACCTGAGCTAATCCTGCCTTATGCGCGCAATCCTTGAGCTAGAAGAGCAGCATCCCGCCAACGCCGCACTTGCGACTAAGCTAATGTGGTTCAATGAAAGCCACGCCCGACCCTATGATTTTGTGCCCGTGCGGCTGGCGATATTTGATGCGCGCAACAATCTCGTTGCAGGTTTATTGGGCGCGACCGGCTGGGCGTGGTTGAACATCGACATTTTGTTCGTTGAAGCTGCGCAGCGCCATTCCGGGCTTGGGCGGAAACTGGTGCAGCGCGCCATCAAGATCGCCCGCGCGCGTGGCTGCATCGGCGCAATGCTGGACACTTTCGATTTCCAAGCGCGCGGTTTTTATGAAAAGCAGGGCTTTAGCGTGTTTGGCGAGTTAGCAGACATGCCGCCGGGGCATATTCGCTACTGGATGCGGCGTGGAATTTGAGCGTGCGCGACTGGAATCTTTTGATTAGTTAATTTGTTTTGGCGCTCAACGAATTTTCGCCGCCAATAACTGCGCTTGCAAATCCTCTAACGCGCGATTTAAGCGCGCGGTGGAGCGGGTTCGGCGCACTGGCTTTTGCTTTAAGCCGCTCCAGATTGTGCGCGGGGTGTCACTCAGCACTTTTTCGTTCAACGTCAAACCGTGGCGCGCCAACATCTCGTTAACCCGTACTTGATGAATGCGGAAGTCTTGCAAGGTTTTTAGATAGGCGTGTTGAGCCAACTGCTGGCGGCTTGCGAAACTAAATTCGTTAGTGAAAAACATCTGGGCGTCATCCGCGTCTGGCTCAATCAATAGCAAATCAGAATGCTCGTATTTTTGATCATATTTTGCCAAGCCCACCTGCATACGCGATTGCAGCAACGATCGAAACATCTGTGAAAGTACGGCAGGCAAACCGCTTTTAACCAAGGACGGAAGCTTGCGCTTGCCTGTGGCCAACGCGCGATTGGCATCGTAAGGCACTAGTGGGTTCAACCCAATCACCAAATCCACACCTGCCTCTAGCACCACCGAGGCGTTGAGCGTGCGTTTGAGTGCGCCATCAACAAAATGCCGGCCTTTAATTTCCACTGGCGGATAAAGCCCGGGTAATGCGCTTGAAGCTTGGATCGCTTTGCTGATCGGCACATCATCGTAGCCGGGGCCACCAAAAAGCACGGTTTGCCCTGTGTCAATTTCAACCGCCACCACGCTTAACGGGCGGTCTAGTTCGCGAAAATCATTGCTGCGCCCGCCAATGGTGAATAATTTGCGCAAGAAGCGCTCCACTTCATCATTGTCAAACAAACCCGTTGGCAGTAGCGCGCCAAATTTTCCGATTGAATCTGCCAGTTTCGTCGAAAACGGGTTTTGGATCATCGACGCCGCAACGACCCCCAGCACGCGCGGCAATTGCGCGAGACGCATTGCGAATTCGCCCAGAGCAGGCTTTAAGAAAATACCGGGGTGAAATGGATGCTCGGCATTTTCAGCGCTCAGCAAAATACGGCACATTTCCGCAGTATCAATGCGGTTAGCCAATGAAGCCGCCATAATTGCACCGGAACTAACGCCCACATACGCATCCAGGCGCGTCAAGGTCACGCCGTCGATCAATTCTTCCAAAGCGCGCAGCGCACCTAATTCATAAATGCCGCCAATCGGCCCGCCGCCCGCCACAGCAAGGCCTATTTTATGGCGCTGCGTTAGTGGGCGCGGGTTGGTTGCACATTGGAAACTCAGCATGAGGCTAAATCTTGTGGCAATAAGTTGCAGCCGAGTGTAGGCAATTGCATTTGATTTGGCGCTCCATTCAAGGTGAACCTCTGCGCGCAATCAGGAAAGTTCACAAATGCCGGTGGCTGCACAACAATGACTATAAACTTAAGCAAAATTATTGAGTTCTAGTTTTTATGGCCCTTTTTATCACCGACCAATGCGTGAACTGCGATGTTTGCGAGCCTGTGTGCCCAAACGGTGCAATCTATGCGGGCGTCAAGCTGTATCACATCACACCAAAGTTATGCACCGAGTGCGTCGGGCACTTCGAGGTGCCGCAGTGCGTGGAAGTCTGTCCGGTTGAATGTATTTTTATTGACCCGGAAAACCTGGAAACCAGCGATCAGTTGCAGTTGAAATATGCGCAGCTGGTAGGCGCTGGTCCTGATCTTAATACGCTGGCTTAGCCACGAAACAGCGCTAAAAAATCATGCCGATTGAGCGTTGTTGCCATATCGCTGGGAAGCTTGCGAAATTCGTCTACTGCAAGTGGGTCCGCACCGGCATTCAAAAGCAACTCAGCGCATTGAAACAGCGCGTGTTTACAGCACCAATGCAGGGCACCGCGAAGATGTTGGTCGCGAATCTGCGCGTTCGCGCCTAAGCGCAGTAAGGTTTCCATCAAGCTCAACAAACGCGCGTCTTCGGGGTGGCGCATGCTGTTCATATTACTGCACAGCAGCAGCATTAGCGGTGCGCGGCCACTGCTATCTAGAGCATCCGGGTCCGCACCGCGCTTAATTAATACCTGCAGCAGCTTTTGGCCAGCGTCCAAATCCCCACTCGCAAGCAGCGCTAGCAAAACCGCATGTATGGGTGGCAACAGTGGCGGCGGCGGTGTGGTGCTGGCACCCAGTTCAATGAGCAAGGTCACGCAGTCCAAGTCGAGCAGGCCAGCGGCTAGGCTCAGGCAGCTCAACTCCGCCATCGGCGCATTAATGGGTGCGCCTAAGGCAACCAAGCGGCGAATAATATCAAAGTGGCGGCCACGCACTGCCGCCGCCAGCGGTGTTAGCGCTTGGATGGCGCTGCCTGCGGGCATGGTTGCCCCTGCGGCCGATGCGCCGTGCTTGAGTAAAAAATCGATCAACTCAGCATTGCCAAAAGCGCACGCATAGCTCAACGCCGTAGCCCCTGCACTGTCGCTGGCGTCAATCTCAAAGCCCAAATGCAATAGCCGCAGCACACATTGTTGGTCATTGCGCGCCGCAGCTAGCACCAAATCATGTGCTTGCAAAGCGCGCCCTGGGTGTGTGCCTGCGGGCCAAACGAGCTGCTCAGCAAGCGCAATTTTATTCATACCTAGCGCCATCGCGCGGGCGCTGCGGCCATCGCGCGCGACGATATTCGGATCAGCACCCGCAACAATCAGCAAACGCACCAGTTCAGCCGCTTCTGCACGGACCAAGGCGCGCAATAGCGGGGTTAGCCCGGCGCTATCAAGGGTATTTAGCGCTAGATCTTTATTCGCCCCAACGTGCAAGATTGTTGCTACCGTCTCCACACCACACCACTGCACCGCATAGCTCAACGCGCCGCGTTGCTCCCCGTCAAGTGCTGCAATATTAACGCCCGCCGCGATCATGGCGTGAATGAGGGCGGCAGGCGGACTTTGCGCCAGCGGTGCGTTGGCACCTTCTAATTCCGCCGCAGCACCACACAGCGAAACCAGGGGCGAAGCACAGCCCTCGTCAGCCGAAATAGCGGCTCCCGCGTCCAGCAAATGCTGAATTGCTGCCAGTGGCGGCGGTACTTGCCGCGCCAGCGCGCATAATTTTGGTTCCTGCTCCAGCTTGCCGAGCTGCAGGCCACCGGCAATCAGTTCGCTTAACCACTCGCTATTTAATTCATCCCCAAGTGCCAGCAAAACCTGCAAGTGGGTGTGCTGATCGACCGGTCCCAGCTTCAGTAATGCCTGTGCCGCTGTAAAGCGGCGGGCTTGCGCGGCGGTTATTAAGAGTTGCTCACGCTTTGGCCCATACTCGTAGGCGCTGACTGAACTGGTGTTTGCGCTTAGGCTAGAACTTGCATTTTTAGCTTCAATATCAGCTTCACTACTAGGCTCAAGCTCGCCTGCTAGCGTATCGCTGAGTTCGGGAGCTGGACTCAAGCGGCGTGCTAAATCCCAGCGTGCGGCTTTCAGCGCAAGTTCTGCCGCCGTGGCACCGTTTGCATTGGCACGCTCGGGCGCACAACCCTGCTGCAGTAGCAGCTCGATCATTTCCAGCTTAGGTAATTCAGCCAATACGGCGTGATGCAGGGCAGTATTGCCATCAGCATCCACCAATTCGGGCAAAATTTTCCCTAAGCAAAGCCGATGCGCGGTGCGCAAACTCGTCCCGCGCGCAGCCAGCATGATCGGCGTTTGCTGCTTTTCGTTTTTGGCATTGACGTGCGCACCCGCTATTACTAACGCTTCGGCAAATTCGGCGGCATCTTCCATCGCACAAAAGTGCAGCGCGGTATTGCCCGCACCGTCGCACGCTGCCAATTGGGTGCGCACGCCGACGCACTCAATCAATTGCGCATCTGGCTCACGACACAAAGATAATGCGCGAGCCAGTGAAACTGTGCCCTGAACATCGTAGGCGGCACCGGCTTTTAATAGCGCAAAAACATTGTCGGTTTGCCCAGCTTGCACTGCGCGCGCAAGGGCGGAGTAGTTTTCGACATCGACTTGATTAATGTCTGCGCCCGCTTCAAGCAATTGTTGCAGCAGTGCGGCATCGGTACTGCGCGCAGCTCCGTGCAAAGCACTTACCCCCGCCTTGTCGAGCGCTAAAACATTCGCGCCATGCTGCAAAAGCGTTACAACAACATCAAAACGCCCGCTCCAAGTATCGCGCGTCGCGGCTAATAACGGCGTGATATCGCCGTTCTTAGCATTTACGTCCGCGCCGCTTGCGATCAGCAGTTTAATAATCGCAAGGCCACCGCTGGCGCAAGCGATCACCAGCGGCGTGCGCTGATCTGGCGCGCTTGGCGGCGGGACGGCATTGGCATTGGCACCCAGCTTGAGCAGATGCGTCACGGCTGTAATATCGCCTTGAATGACCGCGCGCTGCAGCGCTACATCGTTTGAAAGTCCATCAAAACCTGGCGCTGGTGCTACGGCGCCGGCATTAAAGTCGGGCAAATTTGCTTGAGGCTGCCCATTTACATCCGCTGTCGGGTTCGACGGCAATTCAAACATGCTCTCCAAGGTCGGTGCTTTATCGGCAGCGTCAGCGTCATCCTCGGATTCCAAACTGTCAAAAGCGCTGCTTAAATCGTGATCCCACGCATTGCGGGTGCTTGCCAACGGTAAGCTGAATTCCGGCTTGGCGACCGCGGCAACGGGGGCAACTGCCAGTGTGCTGAGCTGCACGCGCAGCAGGCTTAAGCTGGGCAACAGCAGCAAACAAAAGCTCAGCCAATTGCGCAAAATATGCGCCGAAAATGTATTGGAAAGCAAAAGTAGCAGCGGCAATAGCAGCAAAGTGGCATCCAACATATTCACCCAAACACCGCGCTGCCAAAAAATTTGACCCGCGCGCGCACTGCCTTGTGGGGCTTGCCAAAAGCGCGTTTCCAATTCACGCGCCAAAATATTGAGCCGCCGCGACTGCGCCGCTTGAAAATAGACCCACATTGGATAAGCCCAGCGCCGTCGATACAGCACCAGCCACGCGGTCGCCGCTGCCGCACAGCTTAATGCGGCGGGCATGCCGCCGCCGCGCAGCAGCCAATAGCTTGGCAAGGCCAGCCATAGTGCGCCGAGCAGCGCGAACTGCAGCATGGCATAAGCGTTGAGCGCTAGGCGGGCGGGCGAAAGCTGTGCGGTTAGCGCGGCATTTGCCGCACTGCGATCGTCGGCAAGCGGCGAAATTTCCGCCGCCCACGTATGCGCCAGCCAAATCAAAGGCAGCAGCAGCGCCAAGGCCCATGCTGGCCCCTGCTGCGAGGCACTGATAAGCAGCACAGCACCCGCTGCCGTTAGAAATATAAAAATAACGAAAATTACAATCGCACGCATGGAACCGTCTCAGCCGCCGAATGCGTTTGCACGCGGCTGCAATAAAAACATGATTCTAGCCCATCGCTACCAAAATCTTGTCAAGCGCGGCACTGAAAAGGCAATATTCGCTGATGGAATCGAATACCCTTAAAAGAGTGAGCCTGCCTTTTGCTGGCGACACTTCAGCGGACTTAAGCGCGGCAGTTTTGCAGCTGATCGCAGAATCGCGCTCTGATTTGGTGATTTACACCCGTGATTTGGATCCGCAGCTATTGAATAGGAGCGCGGCTCTCGACGCGTTACGCACTTTGGCGTTACGACCCTCGCATTCCGTGGGCGGTCAGATTCGCATACTCGTGCAAAACACTTATCGTGCGGTCAAAGACGGGCATCGCATGATCGAGCTGAGCCGCCGCTTGCCAGATGCCTTCAGCTTCCGCTGTCCGGTCGCCGAAGATTTGCACTACACCGGCGCATTTTTGCTGAATGATCGCTTTGGCTATATTGAGCGCCGTTTTGGCGACCGCTTTGAGTTTGTCGGCGACCTTTATGGCATCGCCGAGCAATCCAGGCTTAAACGCTATTTTGACGAAGTCTGGGAGC
>JAYUUS010000105.1:0-4808 GCA_043754435.1 Rhodanobacteraceae bacterium | reverse complement strand
TTTTATCAGAAGCTAGTGTAACTCCTACTCCAGCCGAACCTTTCGCCGCCTGTATGAGCCTCAAATCGCTTGTCGAGATGGAAGGCGACGCCGATTTGCTTGAATACGAGTACTCGAATGACGACGAAACCAAACATTTAACCGCCCTTGAATTTGGGCAAATTGGCCAAGGGTCACGCTTTGTTGACCACCTCTCACGGGCGCTTGCTGCCAACGGGGAGTTCCATGAGCGCATTGCAGACCTTGTGTCTGACCGTGCCTCGAACCGCAAGAGCGGACGGGTGTTAAGCGCCGACAAGCACGCGCAAATCAGCGAATACCGCGACGGGTTGCAAACCATTGTCGAATCGCTGTCTGCGCTACTCGAAGAGCATAACCCCAACGCCGAATCCAAGAGCCTCGATGACGAAATCGAAGAGCTTGAAATCGGCTGGATGCAGCAGCAGTTGAAGTTGAACGACCTGCTGCGAAAAGTTTAGACGTAACGAAACCCGTTAGGAGCAAGCAAATGTCTGAAATCACACTGAGTACCGAAGTGCGCGAAAAGGCGCAAGAACTGGTGGCACTACGCACCAAGCAGGCGGGCTATTTCGACGCTATCAAAAGCGCGCAAACGCCCGACGAACGCTCCAAGATCAAGGAACAGGCGAAAGCCGGTCTGACCGAGATTGAGATCAAGAGCGCAGACTATGAAGGCGACATGGACTTGCTGCGTCAAGAGACGAGCAACCGCGACGCATTGAAGAGCATGGGCGCAGCGAATCGCACCGTTCCGTTCAGCAGCAATGGCGGCGGCGGTTATGACGAATCGGCGTTCAAAAACGTTGACACGCGTTCGCTCGGTCAACGGTTGATTGACAGTGATTCGTTCAAAGCCAACATTGCGGGCGTGCGGGCACAAGCGTTCAACATCGACCTGAGCGGCGTTAGCATCAAGAGCCTTGCCAACGTGCAGGATGACGTGATGAACGCGATGAAGACGACGATGACGACCGGAGCGGGCTGGGCACCGTACGGCCCGCGTCTCGATGGTTATGTTGAATCGGCGCAGCGCACACCGTCGTTTGCTGACCTGATTCCGCAGCAGGACACGACGAACGCCGTCTTCTACTACATGGAAGAAACGGGGTTCACCAACAACGCTGCATACGTTGCAGAAGGCGCGACGAAACCGGAAA
The DNA here is from genome assembly GCA_043754435.1 of Rhodanobacteraceae bacterium. GTDB lineage: Bacteria > Pseudomonadota > Gammaproteobacteria > Xanthomonadales > SZUA-5 > JANNYA01. The sequence goes on along the minus strand of JAYUUS010000105.1, from coordinate 3,630 downwards.
GCGCGTTTTTGCTGGCTTCGCGCACCGTAAACGTGTCGAAGATTGCAACCACGTTGCCGGTCTCGGAAGAGCAGTTGGAAGACGTGCCGCAAGTGCGCGAATTCATTAACAACCGTGGCACGTTGCAGATTGCGCTCGCGGAAGAGAACGCGCTGCTGAACTTCACGGCTGGTGCGAACGGTTGGGATGGTTTTCTGGTGAAGGCCGGTGTTCAGGTTCAGGCCAAAGGCGCTGACCCCGCTCCGACCGCGATCTTGAAGGGCATGACCAAAGTTCAATACTCGCCCGGTTTCGCGGGCGTTGCGACCGGTATCGCCATTAACCCCACGGACTGGCTGAACATTCTCACGTTGCAGGAATCGACCGGCGCTTATATCTGGTCGGCACCGTCCGCACCAACCTCGATGCCCGATATGCGCATTTGGGGCTTGACGTGTCGCCCGACGCCTGCGCTGACGGCTGGAACCGCGCTGCTCGGAAACTTCCGTGGCTACTCACAGATTTGGCGTCGTATGGGACTCAGTATCCGCGTTGCGTACGCAAACGATGACGCTCTGAAAAATTTGGTCAGAATTATATTTGAGGAAAGGCTCGCGCTTGTCATTTCGAGAAGCAGTGCGTTCGTCCAAATTACCGGTTTGTAGACATAACCGGTCTGTGACAACGAATAAGTGCGCGCGGCTATGGTTTGCGGTTTGGGGCTGTAGCCGCGCGCACACGGAGTAAATCATGCCAGTTATTGAAATCAGTAATGTCATTGCTAGCGTTGGACTAGACGGGCTGCGGTTCGCGGGCGTGCCTGTTGACGGTGCTGTCGGCACGGGCACGTTTGCCGGAATCGCTGTAAAGGGCGCGTCTCTAACCGACACGGTGAACGCCAAGCGCTATATCAATGGTGGAACGCAGCTTTCACCGTTGTGGAAACTCGTGACGTCTGCGTAACGTTGAACGCCGAAAGGCGAGGGGATTTAAATGCCAAAACAAGCGAAAGAATCGTTGTATGTCACAAGTAACCCGACCGCCGAAACGTTTGAAGGGCGCGTGGTCGGAGAGGGTGATGCAGGCGCTGCGTTCGTATTGGTCGGCAAAGGCGGCATTATCAGCGACGAAGATGTGACTAAATTCGGGCTGAAAGGCGACGGGCGCTTGACCGAGTTTGACAAAGCTCAGTCGCTGGCGGAAAACGAAGCGCGCAACGTGGCGACGTATAATCGTGGCGGCAATGGCGTCATTGACCCGACCGTTAGTTTAGGCGGCAATGGTGGTGGAGTTGCATTGGGGACGGCAACCGCTGGGAAGGCTAAATAATGCTCATCGCTGCTCCTGACTTCACGCGCTATCCGAACGGTGGCGATGTCGTCGCCAACATCATTGGCGGCGGTTACTACCCGTCGGACACGACGCAAGCCGCCGTTACGGATTCGCGTGCGGAATTAGCGGCGCAAGCGGTTGCAGCGGAGTTTGAACGTCGCGTCGGCTGGGAACCTTTCTTAGCTGGCGCGACGGCAACCGAGCGCGTGTTTAACGCAACTGACGGCAACGGGCTACTCGATCTTGAAGGTGGCTTAATCAGCACGCCGACGCTCAATGTCGGCGGCACCGCTTACGATTCGACACGCTTTCAGACGATGCCACGCAACGCGATATCGAGAGGCCGCGCTATCACGAGCTTGCAATTTTGTTCGGGTTTGTATTCATCAAGCAGCTATTCATTCGCGCCGCAAATAAAGGTTACGGGGCAGTGGGGGCGAGTTGCAACGGTGCCGCCTGACGTGTGGAACGCTTGTCTGCGGTTGGCGATGGTTCTGGTGATGACGGCGGGCAACCAAGACCAGGACATTGTTAGCTGGGGCGAAGACGGGTTTAGTGAAGGGCTTGACCAAGTTGGCGTAATTGACCCCAAAACGGCGGCTTCGATGTTACCCAAAGAGTTTGAAAAGGCGGTCGAACGCTGGGTTCGCGTCATTTGCTGAGGGAACTATTATGCAAAATATTGGAATGCACGACGCCGCAAATTGGGGAAAAACGCGTGAAAAAATAAAAGCGGGACAACTCGCCTTTGACTGGGGCACAAGCTCTTGCGCCGGCGTTCACGTCATGGAAGTCATGGCGAACACCAAGCCTGAGTTCCCTTACGGTTGGGTTTGGTTTCGCTTTGAAACAGGAAACGTCATTGCCATTATGCAAAGCTATGTGCAAGCCGAGTTGCGACGGTGCGGTTTGAGAAAAGCGATGCATGAACATCTACTGGAATCTTATCCCAATACCCGCATGATAGTGACGGGGCGCGCTACCGAACTGGCTTTGCCGTTCCTAAAGAAAGCCGGATTCAAGTTCAATAAAGACTTTGACCGTTGGGAATTGCTCATTGAGAAGCCGGTTAAGAAAGGTAAAGCATAATGCCTATCTCTGTTGCTTCTAAATGGCAGGCACGGCACCAACGGCGCGGCGAAGTCGTGCGTATTTTCGACATTCCAACGTCGCTCGTTGAGGACGCGCGCACCAACACTTATACGCGCGGCAGCAGCAGCAAACCGCGCTACGTTGAACGCTTGCTTTGCTCCGATGGCTTCACACTTGTTTCGTCGGTTCGGATACTCGCGCATAGCACGACGCAGCAGTTGAACGATCAGACGTTTGGGCCGTTGCCGCAAGGCTCACAAGACATTTCAGTGATGCCCGACCAAACGCCGATTTATGAGGGCACGCGCCTGATAATGGTGCAGCGACGGGCTTACGAGCGCAGCGCGATCTTGCGTGGCACGGGCGCGAATGATTTGCTTCCGTTGTGGCCGGTCGCGAAAATCTCGCGGATATTGCAGGGCGCAGCGGTTTATACGCAGGGCATTGATTATCAGTTGAGTAATAGCGCGGTGGTGTGGGTTACTGCTAACAAGCCCGCAGCGACTTCGCTTTACAGTATCGAGTACTCACGACAGCCGTTATTTCAGTTTCTGGGCGGCACAGAGCGGCTGGCGCGTGTTGACCGTTACGGCGCTTTAATGCCGCAGCGCGTCACGGTGGAGCAGGTGAACGATTTAAGCGATATGGAGCATTTACGATGAACGAAAAACTACGTTGCACACCAGAGCTTGCGTTTCGAGAAATCCCGCTGGGCGACCAAATCATTCGTTTTAATGGCGAGTGCGGTTGCGTGGGAATCGTGCGTTACGCGGGCGGTGCTTATCTTGAAACGCCGGAGCCAATCAACGAAACGACGCTGAGCGAAGTCCGCAAGTACTCAGACTTGTTCAAGATTGACGAGCCGAATGACGTTTCTGTCACCGTGCCAACTGCTGCGCCTCAACCTATTGAAATCCCGAACAGCAAAACCGTGGTTGACGCGCCGGAGGAGGCGATCTGATGCAAGAAGTAAACCTGACAGTGACAATTAAGACGCAGACCGAATCAGAGAGAGAAACGGATGCTTTGGAATCGGCATATCTGATTCAGCAAGCAATTTCAGAGCATAACCCTGACGGAGTTTTTATCCCTAACGCACGACAAATTTGTGCCATCATTTTGGGGCGGCCAGAGCCAGAGCCAAAGCCTCGTAAGAAATGTCATGAACCTACTCCGTTTTGCCGATGCCGCGCGTGACATAACGCACTTGTCTCGCGTTCCCGCGCT